>DATHOO010000042.1:0-15043 GCA_035484815.1 Candidatus Acidiferrales bacterium | reverse complement strand
AACGGGAATCGGAGCATGACATCAGCATTGGAGGCGCCGAGCTTGCGGGGCTTGCGCTCGAAGCCGGTCTCGTCGACGAATGTCACCTCTTTGTCAACCCCGTAATCGTCGGCGGCGGAAAGCCGGCATTCCGAGCCGCCTCACGACGGAATCTCGAACTCCTTGAGGCGCATCCTTTCGTCACCGGAGTAATCCACGTGCACCATCGCTTGATGGCATAAACCCGACGTCGAGTCCCCGTGCGACCTCGTTGATGCGATCGTCGCCGAATTGACCGAAGAGAGACGACGGCAGATCGTACTCGAAGCGTGAGTCGCCGTCGTCCTTAGCCGTCCGGACCATTGTCAGCGGCGAGGCATGGGAAGCTCGGCTATGCGAACGATGTCACTCGCCTCAATCATGTCGGTCCGCTGCGTCCGCGGGTCAAGGCCGATCGCGCGGAGGATAAACGCCGTGGCCGAAAATCGGAGTAAGACTCCGAAGTGCGTTCCGTGGCGCGTAACGACTTCGCAGAATGCGCCGCAGTGTTTGAGGGTTTCGAAGGAACTCATGCTGTTTACCGTACGACTATTGTAGCGCTTCGCGTTTGAACAGGCGATCCTCCGATCGGATGGATGATTCCAACGCGCACCATCCGCTTGGATCATCCATTCGACGGATAGAAGGCAAGCCTAGGCTTTTTGCAGCGCCGCTCGCAGACCGATCGCGTTGATCACCCACGAGATGATGCCGAGCCAAATCGCGCCCCAGAACGCCGCCCAGAAGCCGTCCACGTGGAAGCCTGCTACGACGCCTCCGACTAGCCAAAGCAGTAATGCGTTGAGAACGAACAAGAACAGGCCGAGCGTAAGGATGATGAACGGGATCGACAGGATCGTCGCGAGCGGACGAATCACGGCGTTGATGATCCCGAAGACGAGCGCGGCGATGATCAGCGCCGTCACCGAATCGGCATGGATGCCGATGCGGAAGAACGGTGCAATCCAATAGGTGAGGATTGCGAAAGATATCGCGTTGAGGAGCCAACTGATCAGAAAGCCTACCAACATTGTTATCCTCCGAAAAGTGAGTTATTTTACCGTCGCAGATGCTACCGGCCCGAGCTTGATCTCGACTCTTGCAATCTTCCCCGTAAACCCAAACGGCAGCTCGTAAGTGAAGTCGATCGGCGACCCAATATCCGTCCCGACGTCTAGGCCTTCGCCAAGCGAAAACTGTATTGGAATGCTTCGTTCGAGCCTACCCTCTGCGATCGTTTTCCCGTTGGCGGTCATCGTAATCTTGCCGCCCTTCCCCATGCCGCCTCCGTCATACGCGAAGTCAACGGCGAGTTTCGTCTTGCCCTTCGGCAGGCGCTCCCGCGCCGTAAACGTCGGGCGGTCGATGCTGAGAAAGTTGTAGACGAAGCTGGGTATGCCATTTTTGAGATAGAGACCGTAACCACCCTCGAGGCCACCGTGGGTGACGACCATGCCGCTTTCGTTGCCGGTTGCCAGCTCGATGTCGGCCGTGATCGTCCAGGACTTGTTGCACATCGGCGGTGATGCAGCGTCGGGCAATCCGATCGTGCCTGGATAATAGGTCATCTTGTTGCGACCGGCGGTTAAGCTGGGGCGGCCCATCGCTTCGGCATTCATCCTTATCGCGCCGCGCCAGTCAAGCGGTAAGACGTTATACTTCGAGGCTTCGACCCACCACATGTCCTGGAGCTGACGCAGCTTTTCGGGAAACTGTTGCGCGAGGTCGTTGGCTTGCGAGAAATCTTCTTCGATGTTGTAGAGCTCCCAAGCCGCCTTATCGGGGTCCCACTCGCCACGATTGGGATCCCAGGGCACGAAGGATGGCGACGACGCCATCCAGCCGTCGTGGTAGAGCCCACGGTTACCGCCAAGTTCGAAATACTGGGTTTTTCGATTGCTCTTGGCGGCTGCACCATCCAACGTAAATGCGAAGCTGACCCCTTCGATCGGCTTTTGTTGCACCCCGTTGAGTTCGCGTGGCGCCGTGACGCCGGATAGCTCGTAGATTGTCGGTACAATATCGATCGTATGAAGGAACTGCGTGCGCAAGCCGCCTTTATCTTTGATGCGCGCCGGCCATGAGACGATCATTGGGTTTCGGGTTCCGCCAAAATGGCTTGCAACTTGCTTGGTCCACTGAAACGGCGTGTTCATCGCATGCGCCCAGGCGGCTGGAAAGTGGTTAAAGTGCTTGGGACCACCCAGCTCATCAATAGCTTTGATGTTGTCCTGCCAATGTTCGGAGAATCCATTGAAGTATAGGTTCTCGCAAAGAGAACCTTCAAGCCCGCCTTCGGCGCTGGCGCCGTTGTCGCCGGCGATGTAGATAATAAGCGTGTTGTCGGCCCCCGGCAGCTGCTTGACGGCATCGACGAGGCGGCCCATCTCGTAGTCACACTGTGCAGCATAACCGGCGAAGACTTCCATCATTCGCGAGTACAGACGTTTCTGATCGGCGTTAAGTGAGTCCCACGCGGGCAATCCCTTTGACCGAACCGTTAGCTTTGTATCCTTGGGAACCACGCCGAGTTTCTTCTGACGTTCAAGCGTCAACTCGCGATACTTGTCCCAACCTTCGTCGAATTGACCTTTGAACTTGTCGATCCATTCCTTCGGGGTCTGATGTGGAGCATGCGTGGCGCCGGTAGCAACGTAAAGAAAGTATGGTCTGCCAGGCGAAATGCTGCTGACCTCCCGAACCCAACCGATCGCCTTATCGGCGATATCCGTCGTAAGGTGATAGTTCGGGTCGGGCGACTTCGGGACGAGATCGCGGTTCTCAAAAAGTATCGGATCCCAGTGATTCATATCGCCGGCATTGAAGCCGTAGAAATAGTCGAACCCCATCCCATTGGCCCAGCGATCGAACGGACCGGCCTTGCTCGTCTCCCAGGTCGGCGTATTATGGTTCTTTCCGATCCACGCCGTCATGTAGCCATTTTGGCGCAGCACCTCACCCACTGTTCCGCAGCTGCGCGGCAGAATGCAGCAGTAACCGTCGTAGCCGGTGGCAAGCTCCGTAATTCCGGCGAACGACGCCGAGTGATGATTGCGGCCGGTTATGAGAGCCGCGCGCGTCGGGCTGCAGAGCGCAGTCGTATGGAAGTGGTTATAGCGCAGCCCTTCGGCGGCGAGCTCATCCATCGTCGGTGAAGGGATGCCGCCGCCAAAAGTGCCGTACTGACCGAAACCGCAATCGTCTATTAGTATGAGCAGGATGTTCGGTGCGCCCTTCGGCGCCTGCACCGGCTTCGGAAACTGTGCGGGATCAGATTCCAGATATGTGCGGCCGACCTCGCCGGTGAAATGAAAGTCCGGCCGCGGAAGGACCGTAGGAGTCCCTTCGCTACCATGGTCTCGAGGTTGTTCGTTGACGTTCTTTGCCACGATGGTTCCCCGCGCTGTGCGCCCAGAAGCCGAGTGCGATTGAGGGGCCCGAATGCATCGATGTACGAGCCTCTTCGCTAGGTACCTTTTTGCCATAATCGACGCGTAACGAATCTTCGCGAAGGTTGCGTCTGCGCTGCCGCCAAGCGGTGCAAAATGATGCGCAGCTCGCAGTTCACAGCCTACGCCGGTTCGGCATTTCTCGTCGTTGGCGCGGCGCTCTTCGCAGGGTGCGCGGGCGGTCTGCCCGCCGGAACCGGTCAGAGCGTCGGCGGCGCGGCACGCCCCGTCGCACCGGCGTCGGTACCTGTTCGAATGGGCCTCCCCGCATGGTACCGCGAGGCGCCGGCCGGCACGAAGAAGGGGATCTACGTCGGCGAGTTCTTTACCAGCAACATCCTCGGCTACGCGTGGGATGCTAGCAAAAACCTACCGCCGATCTGTGAGCTTCCGGCAAGTTTCGTCGTTGACGTTGCCACCGATCCGTCAGGCGACTTAATCGATCCCGACGGCGGCAGCCGCGAAGTGATCGTCTACCACGGACCCGCAATGTGCGGTTCGCAAATTGGAAGCTTCAGCGATACTGCGGGTCAGCCATCGGACGCTGCAACACATAACGCGGCTACCGGCACGATTTACGTCGGCAACATTCAGGCGACGGGGCAGGCCTACGGTAACGTCTCCGTCTGCACGCTTGCCGCTGGGTGCAGCGCGGTGCTCTCGAATTCCGCCATCGGCGGCCAACTGTTCAGCGTTGCCGAAGACAAACACGGCAACGTCTACGCCTCCGGCTACGTCAATCCGACCGGTGGCCATGGCAACGGCAGCGGCGCCGCACTCGTCGTTTGGCGCAATGGTACCGGAAGCGGCACCGTCATCAAGAGCTATCGAAACAAGTGGCCCGGTGGGCTTGAGGTCGATCGCGCCGGCAATCTCCTCGCCTTTGACACGTTTGCGAAAAATGCGGGCGCACTTTTTGTCTATACCGGATGCCCTAGCCAATGCAAAGCGCACGGGCCATTTCCGCTCAAGGGCGAGTCGGTCTACGGCAAGGTGAACCCGAAGTCGAACCTCCTCATGGTGGGGGACTTCGAGTACGGCAAGGTCGACGTTTACCGCTATCGCGGCACGAAGGGAATTACCTATCTCTACAGCTTCTCCAACGGCATCAGCCCGAGCGGCGACGTTGAAGGAATCGCGATCGACGCCGGCATCGGCGGCAGATTGCTCTCGCCGCCTAAGAGAAAATAGAGCGCCGCCGGCGCGGAGGTAGGCGGTGGCGGCGTCGGGGTCGTGGCCGCCTCTTGCGCCGCCGGGCGAGAAGTTAGCTGGAGCCAGAAGATCCGGCGTTTCCTCTGGGTTAATTCGCAAGCGAAGTGACGAACCGCACGAAATAGACGCGAGATGGACGGAGACATCATGTTGAAGAACGGCGGGATCGTCGGGGTATCGGATCACGGCGGTTGGGCGGTGCTCGTCACCGTGACGGGCGATGGGACGCTCCTCGACCGCCGCCGCGTCGAACTTGTCGACGATTCTCTGCCGGCGATTCCCCATCACCACGAAGGCCAAATGCTTCCAGTGGACGAGGCCGTGGCTTTGGTCGAGCGCGTGCGTGTTTCAGCCGAGCGCCACGCAGTACTTGCGCTGGATGCCGTCGCTGCAGCTGTGCCGCTCATCCGCGGCATCGCCCTTCGCACCTACCCACACCTTCCGCCTACAATTGCGGAGCGACTCAAGGACTACCGTGCACGGAACGTTGCCGATTGGGTGATGTACCGCCAGGCCCTAGCGAGTGCCGCGGCCGCCCGCGGTTGGTCCGTCCACTTTTACGACGCGAAGAAAGTAGTGGACGGGGCGAGTCAGGCGTTGCACGTCGAGAACTTCGATGCTCACTTTTTGCAGTTGCGAACCGTCGTCGGTCCGCCATGGAACCAGGATCACAAACTTGCAATGGCGGCGGCGATCGTCGCCGCACAGCCCAGTTTTTAGAGAGGATTTTATACTCCCGAGCGCATTCGATCGCGAGAACGTTGCATACAAACGCAGGCTTACCCACTCCATGAGTTCGGCGCCCCGCGACTGCAGTCGAGATGCTCTTTGGACCCATCGCGCCGCTGTACGTCAAGGTCCGTCCATAAGGCCAAACCAATAAGAGGGTCCACGGGTCATCGCGCGCAAGGTGGAGCTTCCCTACCTACTTTACTTCGCCAAGGAGACTTATCGCATGCGCATGTCTACTTCGGCAGTTTGCACGACGATCGCCATCGGCCTCCTCGCTGGTTGCGCCGGCAACATGGGGTCGAGCAACACTTCGCCATTAGGTCTTAGCCCCCAGGTGCGAACTGCTCCAATAAGCGTTTTCGACGATGCTACACCGCCGCGCGTCGTTTCGGTGATGCACTCGCTGATGTTGCCAGATAAAAAGAAGAAGGTGCCCAAGACAGGCACCTACGTCGGTCAATTTTACGGAACAGGTATTCTCGGCTATGCTGCCAACAATAAGGGAAACAAGAAGCCCGTTTGCGTGGTTTCGGGAGTTGCGTCCGTCAACGGTGTAGGGGTCGACGGGAAAGGCAACCTGATGGTCCCTAATCCCGCTGGCGGATCCGTCGCGGCTCTCGACATATTTAAAGGTCCGGCAATGTGCGGCAAGATGGTCGGCTCGATCTCCGATTCATACGGGCAGCCTTCGGATGCCACGAGCCCTAACGCCATGACCGGCACGATAGCACTGGGCAACCTAGCGGACACCGGCTCAGCGCCCGGCAGCCTTTCGATCTGCACGTTGAAGGGCGGCTGCACGGTGAATCTCACGAACAGCAATATTTACCACGCGGGAGGCGTTGCAATGTCCAACTCGGGCGACTGTTGGGTTGATGCAAAGACGACCGCGTCGGGCGGCGCAGCCCTGATCTACTTCAAAGGTTGTGCCGGCGGCGGCGCCGTCGCCTCAGGTTTTAAGCAAACCTACTACGGCGGCATTGACATCGACAACAGCGGCAACCTGGTGATTATCGATGACATGGCGGAGACGGTTGTCATTTATAGTGGCTGCACTCCAAAGTGCAAGGTTGTCGGCGGCCCCTTCGCCCTCAAGGGCGAAAGCTTTTTCGGGAAGCTCAATCAGGCGAATACGCAATACACGGCGGTAGACCGAACGGACGGCGTGGTCGACGTCTACTCGTACAGCACGAAGAGCATTAAGTTCATGTACAGCTACAACAACGGTCTCGCCGCGAGCAACCTCCCGGACGGAATCGCAGAGAATCCGCGCTCAAAGCAATAGTAAGACGAAGATCAAACCATCCGAGAGCGGGCCGGCTTATTAAGCGGGCCCGCTTTCCAATTTGCGCGTGCAGAGCTTATCCAAACGATTGCTAGCCGATTGATTGCTGGTAGTCCCACCAGGCGGGGGGCCGCCAAGCGTGCAGCGAAATTCGCAGCGACCGTCGCGGAGGGTCGTGGGCTTGTCAGACTTTGGGACCCTGCTGCGCAGCTATCGGCTCGCGGCAGGCCTATCGCAGGAGGCGCTTGCTGAACGCGCACGGATGAGCGCCAACGGAATCGGCGCCCTAGAGCGTGGTTACCGGCGCACTCCTCAGCGCGAAACGCTGTCGCTACTCGCGCGCGCGCTTGCTCTCAACGACCCACAGCGCCAGGCATTTGAGGCCGCGGCGACACGTCGGGTCAAGCCTCGGCAGCGTATCGGGTCGGTCACGGTCGGCCCTTGGCCGGAGCCGGCGTCGATCTTGCCTCTAGCGCTCACGTCCTTCGTTGGACGCCAGGCGGAGGTTAATGAGATCGCGGCGCTGGTGCGCGCGCATCGCTTGGTGACGCTGACCGGATCGGGAGGCATTGGGAAGACGCAGACCGCCTTGCAAGTGGCAGCGGGACTTAGCCGAGCTCCGAATGCCGCCGTCGCTTTCGTGGGGTTGGCGATAATCGACGATAGCTCATTCGTTGCCCCTGCCATCGCGGGCGCACTCGGCGTTCAGCCGGTCCCTCGTCACCCGCTGATTGAAACGCTGATTGCTTATCTCAACAACAAAACGCTCTTGCTGATTCTTGACAACTGCGAGCACGTTATCAGCGACGCCGCGCTGATCGCTGAAACGCTGCTGCTCAAATGCCCGCAAATTCGGATCCTCGCGACCGGCCGCGAAGCCCTCACGATTGGCGGTGAGCGAACGTATCGGCTGCCCCCGTTGACGGCGAGCGATGCGATTGCGCTCTTTACAGACAGGGCGCAAGCGATCGACCCGCATTTTACCCTCAACGATCGGACCGCACCCACGGTCGGCGAGATCTGCCGCAGGCTGGGAGAAATCCCGCTGGCGATCGAGCTGGCAGCGGCGCGCGTTGACGTTCTTTCCCTCAATTCGCTGGCCGCGAATCTGGATGATGGCCTTCGCATTTTGATCGGGGGCGAGCGTACCGCACTATCACGCCAGCAGACGATGGGCGCAACGATCGATTGGAGTTACAATCTGCTTTCGGCGGAGGAGCGGCGCGTTTTCGAACGGCTGTCGGTGTTTGTCGGCGGTTGTACGCTCGCCGCCGCAACGGAGGTCTGCGTAACCGATGGCGTTTCGGAGGCCGCCCTCCTCGACCATCTCGCCTCGTTGATAAAAAAATCGCTCGTGCTAACCGATCTTGAGACGGGTGAGCCGCGTTACTGGATGTTGGAGCCGTTTCGGCAATACGCTTATGCGAAGTTGGCCGAACGCGGTGAACAGGACGCGGTTGCCCGCCGCCATGGGGTCGCGTGCCTGCGCATGGCGGAATGGTTTAACAGCGCGTTTGATTCCGAGGTCGCGCCGACGGTGCGTTCTCGCGCCAGCCACGAGCAGGCCAACTGGCGTGCCGCGCTCCAGTGGACCCTGGCCGAGCGTCAGGACGTCGTCCTGGGCCAGGAGTTGGCAGGCAAATTGGGCCCCTACTTTTCCTTTTTTCTCGCGACGGCGCGCAACGCGTTTTTCTTCGGGCACATGGAGGGGCGTCGCTGGATCGCTGAGGCACTCGAACTCGTCAACGAGAGGACGCCGGGCGGCGCGTTCGCGGCCCTTAAGTACGCGCAAGCGAGAATCGCCGGAAATTTGCGGGAATATGAGCCCGAGTTAGAGTGCAGCAAAGTTGCCTTGAGCTATTATCGCGCTGTGGACGACGCGCTCGGCATTGTGCGAGCCCAGACGACGCTCAGTCACGCGCTGCTATACCTCGGGCGCAGAGCCGAGGCGACGGTGATACTTGAAGAGGCGCTGCAGATCGCACGGCAGGTGGGCGAGCGTGCCCGTTTCACCTATGCATGTCTGCTGCGCCTTTTCGCGATTGCGACTCAGAATGACGTGGTTGCCGCGCGCGCTTCTATAGAAGAAGCGATACGGCACCATACGGCGCTCGCTCACGAAACCAGTGTGGCTATGAGCCTGCTCGATCTCAGCGAGTGCGAGCTCGGCGCGGGCGACCCGGAACTGGCTCTGACGCACGCTACGGAATCACTAGCCGCCGCGCCGATTGGAAACGCGTTTGCGAGATCCACTGCCCTTTATGCCGTGTCCCTGTGCCTCGCGCATATCGCTCGATACGACGAGGCGGCGAAACGCGCGCGAGAGGCGCTCGATATCGCGCGAGAGCATCATTTCGTAGCATACGTCGCGTGGTGCGTCGAGCATCTGGCAACCGTCGCGACCTTGAGGCCCGACAACGCGCAGGAACCTCAGACACTGCATGCTCGCGCCGCACGCATCTTAGGGTACGCCGACGCTCGGCTCAAGGCAATCGGATCGGCAAGGTTACCGTTCGTGCAGCCGCACTACCGGCGCGTTCTCAACCTGCTGGATGACGCGATGGGCGCTCCTGCCGTCGGCAGCCTTATGGCCGAGGGCGCAGCGATGACCGAAGACAAGGCTATCGAGGCAGCAATATCAATGTAAAGCGCCGAAGTCCGGACGGCGATGTTCTTGGTCGCCGCGCTCACTTTAACTTGCCGACGTTCGGCATCTCGCCTCGATCGACGACGCGCAGATATCGAATGACGGCAGTGTCGCTTACGTTCAAGGGTACCCGATTTCGCCGATGACCGCTATGACGACTCGTTGGTGGTGGTCTCCGTGCGCGGCGGCGCCTCGCGCGTTGCGCTCGACTGGATCGAACGGTACTTGTAAACGCTCCGCTATTATTTGACAAGGGGTCAGGACGAGGAGCCGAGCTCATGAGAATGTGGACCTTTGGCACCTACGCCGTAACGAGTTGCCTGGCCGCGGCATCGCTCCCGGGGTGCGGAGGCCTTCCCTTCGACTCCGCTCAGGCAGCCGCGATTCCGCAAAGCCGCGCGATTGCAGGGCGCGTTGATGGGCGCGGATCTTGGATGTCGCCGAGCGCAGAGCGCGCTGACTTGCTCTACATCTCCGACGCCAAGTCTGCCGAAGTTTACGTCTACCGGCTGCGGGACCTCAAACTGAGCGGAACGCTGGCTGGTTTTAGCTACCCCGGAGGCGAGTGTTCCGACGGTCGCGGCAATGTGTGGATTACGGACGCGTCGCGAATCGTCGAGTATGCGCATGGCGGCACAAGTCCGATTTCCGTACTGAGCGATCCGAATGTATATGCCGTAAGTTGCTCCGTCGACCCGTCAAGCGGCAACCTCGCGGTCACGAACTTGTTACGGTCGGGAGTGGGCAGGGAAGCGTGGCCATCTACAAAGGCGCGTCGGGATCGCCGGCGATTTATGAAGATTCCAGCATGTACTACGTCTACTTCTGTGGATATTCCAGCACTGGAGAGTTGTATGTCGATGGTATGTCAAGTGCGGGTGCCTTCCTATTTGCCGAGTTGCCGAAGGGCAGCAGCAGGTTTACCAATATCACACTGAACGTGCCGATCGCTTTCCCCGGCAGCATTCAGTGGGACGGCCACCATGTGACGACGACGCCGCAAGCGCCGACCGACAATGCCATCTATCGGCTAAAGATCTCCGGTTCGACCGGATCGGTTATCGGCAAGACCCGCCTGAGGCCGTCTTCGTGCGCGCCGGTGCAAACGTGGATTGCCGGCGCCAGAATCGCCTCGAGTTGCCCCGACCCGAGCGGCGATTCTACCGTTGATCTTTGGAACTACCCCAACGGCGGCAGGCCAACCCAAATCGGCCCTGGTTCGAGTGAGCCTGCCGGTACGACGATCAGCGTTGTTCTGCGATAACGAACAGGGGCGTCACATGACGAAAAGCGTCAGCGTCGCGGGATCGACGTAATAGAAGCCTGCGGGGACATACATGTTCGGGAACGCGCACATCACGCCGTCATTGGGACCGTAGATATAGACCAAATTCTGCGGACCGCAGCGGGCCGGCACGAGACCGTAGTTCTGGAAGAGCCACCAACCGGGGCTGCCCGCCGCCGGTTCGAAGAAGCGAGTCTGGTTCCAGATCGCTGCGCCCGCGGCAAGTCCGAAAGGCGCAAACGGACCCCAAAATCCGCCGCCCCAGTAGTTGGTATTGGAATTCCATCGCAGGCCACGATTCCAACCCCATGCATTTGGAAAGGCGCGCGGATTTACCAATATGTAGTTCGGTCGCCATCCGTTGTTGCGCGCCCATGAAGGACGTGGGCGGTTTGCCCACGCCGGCCGGTTCCAACCAGCGCCGGGTGGACGAACTTGCGGTGGACGATTGGGTCTCCACGGTGCCGACGTTGGCCGTGGCGTCGGCCGCGCCGGCGGTCTGGCGGTTGGGCGCGCCGGCGGTCTGTTACCCGGGTTACCGGGTCTGTTGGGCGGCGGCGTCACGGGCCGGGGTCTGTTCCCCGTCGGTCTGCCGCCTGGTCTAGCAGGCGTCGCGGTCGGCCGCGCTGCTTGCTGAGCCGCGGCCGGCACCGCGGCAGCTAAAGCGAACCAGAGCCCCAGGAATACACATGTGAGGCGTGCTCGCGCCATGATCGTGACCCTCCTTGAATGAACGTCGACCGCTAACGCTGGTTTATTCTTCCCATTTTGGGGAGCCGCGCCTCACATGGCGTCTCCGTCAACCTATACGGGACGGCGCCCGCTTGCGAGCGCGAAAATTCGTGTCGGCGACAGCACGATCGTCCCATGCGGGGTCACTTCTTAGATGATTTTGTGCGACTCGTCTTCGCTTTTGATTTGGTTTTTTTGGAGTTCCCGTGATTGTAAGCAATCGCGGCTACCACGAGAGCCTTGAGAGCGCGTTTTTTAATTTTGTCCTTTTCATAGAAGTCGATGGCGCGCCTTTGGTTCCCGTCTAGGCTCGCATTGAACAATTTGTTTGGATCCGGAAGCTTCGCTCCCTGTTGAAATGTGAGCTTCACCTTTCCTTTAAGCGCGTTGGCACATGCGATCATCCCGTTGCGATACCAGACCGGAGTTCCCATCCATTTCCACTCCTCGATCACGTCGGGATCCGCGTCTTGAATTATTTTGCGTATCTGCGAAAACGTATCGTGGCGCCAGTCATCCAATTCGGCAACGTATTCATCGATCTTTTGCGACGGGCTTTTCATTTTAAAATCGTGACTCCGTCTTAACCCGCAGGCTCTGCTTCAGGAAAGTGCCAGCTCCCGTTTAGAATTTCGGCGCGCGGCCTGTAGAGCCGTACCATGTAGTTCGAACCCGGGGTGATCACCAAGCAATTCGGGATCTTCCCGCCGAACTGAGCGGTGCAGGCGCCGTCGGCGCTCTTTTTCGTGCGGTTGGCCCGCACGACGGTCTGATCGTCGATCGGCATCGGATCGCGATAGTGGTAGAACTTCCCAAATCCACCCTGCTTGACTGCGTTGCCGAAGTACATATGGCTCTCGGCGCGGACAAAGTTGTCGGCCGTAACCCGCACGGTAGTCGAATCGATAGTTTGCGTCATGGACTACCTTTCATAACGGCCTCGACTGCGCTCTCCGTAGCGTCATAAGGGCTCTATTTTAGGCGCGCGGGTAACGTTTGTCCACCCTCCCGCGCCGCTCGCGCCATAATTAAGTGAGCCCGGCGCAAACGCGCCGGGCTCACTTTTGTCGTGCTAATCGAGGGTTCTAATCGCCATCGTCGCGGTGCTTGGGAAGCATCACGGCATGACGCGATCCCGTAAGCTGCTGGTGCAAATAGAACCCAGCGGTTTCGTAACCGGCCGGCAGAGAAGTCGGCGAGGGTATCGGGGTGATTCCTAGCGTGGAGCAGCTCATCTTGGGTGGAATGCTTGGCGAGGAAATCTCGGCGAGCGATGGAGGGTTCAGTCCCCCGCCGCGGAGTTTGCGTTCGTCGAGCGCGTCGAACAAATTCGAGGTCGCGCTATCTCCGTCGGCCGGCGACAAGCCTACCTTCACTCCCTTGGCTTCATCCGGCAACGAACCGAACGTCGGCAAGCCGAAGATCGCTTCGATAAACTTCGATACTGAGCCATGATCGGCAGCGTCATGCACCACGACGCCGGTCTGGGAGAACGGCGAGATGACCATTGCCGGCAAACGAACGCCGTCGCCGCATGGGTAGCCCTCTTCGGGGCCGGTCTTATCCTGCGGGCAGGTTTGTCCGAAACCCGGTGGCGCGAGATGGTCGTAGAAGCCGCCACTGTCGTCCCACGTGACGATGATGACCGAATCTTTCCAGTACTTGCTTTTCGCGATGGCATTGATGACCTGCGCGAGGTAGGCCTCCGCTACCTGATGATCCGCGCTGCCGCTCCCGGGATGATCGTCGTCACCGACGTAATATTTCTGCCCGGAGGGATTGCTTGTAAAGATCTTATCGGCGGGCACCAAACCATACGTGTTCTCGTTACCGCCCTTTACCCAGAAGACGCCCGACGACGGAAGCTTCCCTTTCTGGATGTCGGAGATTAAGCCGTTGCCTCGTGCGTTGTCGCGCAGCGTCTGCTTGCTCGCGAAACCCGACTGTGCGTTATTGATGTAGTCGAAATAGAGCGGCGCCGTATGATGCGCCGAGAAGCCCGCGCCTGCGGTGTAGAGTCCTTCTTCATACCACGCCCACGGGAATGACTGGTGGTGGCCTTTCGCTTCCTTAGAAATGTCGGCACCGATGTACCCGACGACCTTTGCCTTTCCGGCCGCGCGGTCCATCTGCGGGTTGAGCATCACCGGCATCGTTGCATAACTTTGGAACGTGCTGTTATCTCCCGAATACGACGTGATCGGGAACGACAGCTGCGACGTGGGCGGATTGTCGTCATTGGAGATCGGTACGCCGTCGCTATAGCCGCCGCTGGGTAGCGGTCCGGAGGGCGTGCCCAAGCCCTGCGCGGCTTCCGTTTGTCCGATTTGACCTGAGAAGAGCTGAATGTTACTTGGCGTCGAGTCTCCGGTGTTAGCCTGGAAATAGTGGTCGAAGAGCGTGAAGTTCTTCGCATAGTCCCAGAGATAGGGGACGGTGTCGCAATCGTATACGCCTTCGATGGCGATGGACTCATTGTGCGATTCGATCTGTTGGGGGCTTGGGGTCGGTCCGAGTATCGGTTGTCCGGCTTCAAGATCGACCAGAAAATCGTCCATCTTGCCCCGATCGATCGATACCTCTTGATCGTAGCGACCATTGTTGCCTCCGTCGATATCCGGGGCGTCCTGAACGTAACTTGGGCTGCTTGGATTCGCCGAGATCAAGAAGGGACGCTGACAACCCAACGTCTGTGGATCGTACTCGCAATCGGTCTCTTGGGCGAGATAGGTCCCGAGGTTCTCGACGTATTGGCCATTTACGCCGGGAAAAAGCCCAAAGATTTGATCGAAGGTGTGGTTCTCCTGAACGAGCACGAAAACGTGCTTGATCTTGGACTGAGCTAAGTGTTCTATCCTACGGCGGGCTGCAGCATTGGCGAGCTGCGTAACTGCGGATCCCGCTCCAACGTTTTGCGAGCTTAGCGGCGCGATCGAAGAACTCGACCCCGCTCCTCCACATGCTCCTAGCGCGCAAGATGCTGCGAGAATTACAATATTCGCCGCTAAACGACGCATTATAGTACCACCTTCCAATTTTAAAGCCAGGTGCGTACGCTTAAATTAACAAAAGGCAATCCTGGGTGCATCCTGGGAAAGGTGCCACTTTGATAAGGTGGATAATGGCTTCTTAACTTAATCCGCTTAGCGTCTAAAATTCTCCTTAACCTCAGTTACGGACAGCGCTACGTTGAGGAACGACGTGCGCCACGAGCAGAACTCACGGCTGCCCGTGACGTCCGGCATTTTTGTCGGGTGCGACCGCCGCGAGTGCAAACGCGGCGGTGACGAGTACCGCGACTAACTCTTACGGCATAGCGGTGGAGTGGGTGGTGGCTCCTCCGTGGCGACCATCACCTTCGATCGCTGCCCCTTCGAGTTGACTTCGATCGAATGCGGAATGGGCAGCGGGAAGTTGGGGCTGACGACGGTGCAGTGATAGATGCTGCCGATGCACGGTGACGATGGCGCGCGTTGCTCGACGAAGAACGACCGGGTCGTATGAAGGGTGATCGGAGTCGACCGTATTCGCGCGGCGTAGCAGCTCTGCGGTAACGTGACGGAAGCCTGGATGATAAAGGTTGAATGGGTGGCGCCGGCGCTCGCGCCGCTCGCCGTCGCCGGTTCCCAAGCGGCAGCGCTTGCCGCGCTTACCGGCGGCAAGAAAACAAAGGACAGCGCGAT
>DATHOO010000041.1:0-5867 GCA_035484815.1 Candidatus Acidiferrales bacterium | reverse complement strand
TGAGATCCGATAAGCCTAGCACCGACGCAAGCGCCGTGATTGCGGCGCGCCGATCGCGAAAAAACTGCCTCGGCGAGAGCACCATCGCGCGCTGTACCTCGTCTGCCTTCTCGCCGTCTAGATCGTACCGCCGTACGATCTCCCGTTGACGGAGCGGCAAGCGATGGAGAGCGATTTTGAGCATCCCCGCGAGATGGGCTTGGCGTTGGGCGGTGGGAACGCCGGCGCAGAGCAGTTCCACGGCCGGGCTCTCGGCGATGCGCGAGGCATTCCTTAGATCGCGCAGCAACCGCCGGACGATAGCCGTTGGCTCATCTTTCTCGCGCCTCTGCGCCATATGCTCAGTATAACCGAAGGCGGCTACAACGACCCCGGCTCCATGATCTTTTCGAGGTGGCGCGTGGCATTTTTCGGACCGATTACGCCCTTTCTGCCAACTTTCTGGAGCTTTATAGGTGCACCGCTTGCCGTCGCTCAACCCGGGCGTTACGAAAGGAGCTTTTGCATGCGTTCTCACTTATATGTCGTGTTCGGCGCAATCGTCGCACCAGTGCTGCTCGCCGCCTGCAGTATGGGCTCGCGGGCTGTTCCGCCTACCGCCGGAGCAATGGGTCCGTCCCTCACGTCGCCTGCAGGCGCGCGCCTGTCGCACGACAAGTCCGGCTCGCTACTCTATGTTACCGACTGGTACCCCACGGGGTGCAACCCGAGCGGCCAACAATGCAAGCAATACGGCGAGGTCTACGTCTACGATGCTCGCTTGAATGATCCGCCGCCGCTGGCAACGATTACCGACAAGGTGTTTACACCGACCGTCGCCTGCCTCGATAGCAAGGGAGTGCTCTACGTCGCCAACTCGCACGCGGCTCCGTTTCCGACGCACGGTTGGATCTCCGAGTACCTCCCGGGGCAGACGAAACCGAGCTTGATCATCCGAAAAGGGATCAACGTTCCCTACGGTTGTGCAATCGATGCCAACGATAACCTCTTGGTGTCGAATGCAGCCGGAATCAATATCACCGAATACAAGCCCGGACAAACGGAGCCGACCGTCGTTCTGAATAAGAAAAATGGTCTGTTTGCGCCCGCTCCAATAGCCTTGGATTCATCAGGCAATCTCTACGTTATCAATAACGATTACGTGGGCCATGCCAACGTGCAGGTTTTTGCTCCCGGCGCCAAGCAGCCGACAGCGACGATTACGTCCGGCGCGTGGTGGCCCCAAGGAATTGCCGTCGACGCCAACGGCACGCTGTACTTATCGAACTTCCCGACACAAAGCCGGCGCGGTGCGGTCACCGAATTTCACCCAGGCCAAACGGCGCCTTTTCTGACCATTATTGACGACTCATGGGAGCCGTGGGGTTTAACCGTGGACGGCAAAGGACGCTTGTTTGTCAGCGACAGTCAGAACTCCCAACAATCCATCATTGAGTTCCCTCCCGGGTCATCGAGCCCGTCGAAAAAGACGATCACTGGGGGGCTAGTCCTGCCGGCAGGCATAGCTCACTGGCCGGCGGTCTTGCCCTAAGGCGAAATACCCCAACTACGCCGGCGTCTCGCTAACGTGGCCCTTGGAGTTTCCCTCTACTATTCAGGGAACGAGCCAAGGGCCACAGTCTCCTGCACCGTCAGCTCCTCGATTGAGGAAGCGCCCCTGCGGGAACAGGGACAGAGTGATCACCGGCATACACGCAATCTTCTACACCAAGCACTCCAACGAGATGCACGCCTTTCTCAGGGACGTTCTCGACCTGCACTGCGTTGACGCCGGCAACGGTAGACTCTTCTTTGCCGCACCGCCGACGGAACTCGCCGTCCATGAGACGGAAGACGACCCCGAACACGAACTCTGGCTCATCTGCGACGACATCGCCGTAATGGTACCGCAACTCGAGAAAAAGGGAATCAAAACGACACCGGTCGCCGACCGTGGCTGGGGTCTGGTGACGACGCTCGAACTCCCCGGCGGCGACAAGCTCGGCCTCTACGAACCAAAGCATCTCTCGCCTCTCAGGTAGCATCAGCAGCCGCGACGCATCACCGCGCTACGGGGTCGATGCCGTCTGCGCCAATCTGAGGATGGTTGCGCTGAATCACAAGAACACAAAGCTGTTTGTCAACGGCGATTCAACGAGCTCAACGAACGCACCGACAGTTAAAGCAAGCCGGCGCCGGTGCTTGCTCCATAAGGTTTTTCGGCTCGCAGCTTAGCTGATTAGCTAGTTTACCCGCTCGATGTCCGGCAGCGCAAAGCTCTTGTCGAAGTAGGCTTCAGTGGGAGCGTAAAGGCGGAAATACGAAAACCACGCTCTGCCGGGAATAGTCGGAATCCAATTCTTTTCAAACCCGCGCGGAGGTGCAGGACCGCAATAAATGTCGACGCTGCCGTCGTCATTTGTTCGCAAGTCCATGCGCGAGGAGCGATCGGCGATCTCATCCTTATTGTCGATGAACGATCGCGTTTCCAAATCGTAAAGAGTAACCGACCAGAAGTTCTTGGCCGGAACGTTAGCGGGGACTCGTAAGCGGTAGACGCTCGCGCCGTCGAAGGCGTGCCCGGTCGTGTCCCGGTAGACTCCGAGATAAGCCTGGCCCACGCCGGGGGTCTGGGTGACCATTCCCGGGCCAGTACCAGTTGCTTCGTACGTGTAAGCGCCGAGTTCATCGAGTTGATGATAGAATGGCGTCTCGTGCGTCCAGTCCCAATCCATGACGTAATCCCAATGAGTCTCAGGCCGGTACCGAACGCCCGTAAAGCGCTTATTGAAGGAGTTTGCTTTTGCCATCGACTCGCCAACAAAAGCGGCATCTTCCAAAATGCTCTTCTGGCGGTTGTCCGGCTTGAACGGCTTACCTTTCTCGATTCCAAGGGGCTTGAGCATCGCCATGGTTACACGATCGTGTTCTTGCACTACCTCTTGATCGATGATCTCGCAAAGGAGTTCCCAAAACGCTAACCCACGCGGGGGCGCCTGCTGCCAGGTCGTTCCAGCGGGCGTAAGGACTTTTTGTGGCGGCGGGTTATCGCGATCGCTGTAGGGATATATGCGCACGCGATCGATCCACTGTTGTGCCTTTGCGGGATCAGCGTCGAGTGCCCGGAAGGCCGGCCAAATGTTGACCGTCGCAGCTTGGACGGATAGGTAGTTCGCCGGTGCCTGCGGCGCAGTCTGTCCTGGGCCTGACACGAGATATTTGCCGCCTTGACCTTTGTCCGCTCCGGTTTGCCCCATTTCGACGGTGGAACGCTGCCAAAAGTCGGCGATGCCGCTCGCGTTTGGCCCGGCCGGCAGATCGACGACCACGGGGCCTGTGCGCGCAAGATTGGCGAAGCTGACGATGTACGGCGTCGTGGCATTGGGGGTAAGAATCCCCAGCTTATCGCGAAACGTCCGGTAGAGAACGATGTCGCAATCGGTAGCCCCAAACTTCTGGTAGTTCGCACGTTGCCAAGCCGCCATGCTAACGATCGGAAGCGCCCAAATATAGGCCTGACACGCTCTCTGAAAGTCCAGCTCGTCGAATAGTTTGGCAACCGTATCTTCGGTCGGTAAGCCTAATTCAAAATCGAGCTCTCCGATTCGAGTGACGGCGCGTTGCGCCGCAGCGTTCGAGGCGCCCGTTTTTTGCGAAGTCGTCATGAGCGTTCTCCTTAAATTTTCTCGACATCCGGCAGCTTCCAGAGCTTGTCAAAGATCGGCTTTTCGGGGCCATAGAGGCGGAAGAGAACTTCGAACCTTCCCTCGGCGCTGGTGGGAATCCAGTTTGCTTCCTTTCCGAGCGGTGCGACCGGCGCGAAATAAATGCTCTCCGACCCGTCGGCGTTGGTTTGCAAACCTTTGGTATGCGAGGAGCGACTGGACCACGCCAGATTTCGGATCAGGGCGTGCGTGACGCGATCGTAAATGGTTACCGACCAGTATCCGGTGACCGGCGCGTTCGCGGGCACGGTGAGACGATAGGTGCCGCCGCCGTCGAAGGGTTGGCCGCCTTTATCCTGGATCGTCATGAGGTAGAATTGGCCGGCGCCAGGATGTTTGGGAGTGAAGAAGGCGTATGAAAATGTTACGGCACGCGCATCGACTGGGTAGACATCGGGCTTTGCGTAAAATGTCGCCTGCCCTTCGACGACTTCGTGCGAAGCGGGAACCGCCCAGTGCGTGTCCTCAAAGTAGGGCGCGGAGAAAACCCCATCGTAGCGAGCGTCGAGCCACTCGTGGGCTTCGCTTGCAGCATCGTCGAGTATCTTGTGCGTCCGCTCGTCGGGATCGAATGTCATGCGTTTTTCGATGCCGATCGATTTCAGCCGATCGATCATCGCTTTGTCGCGTTCCAGCCAAGGTTCCATCTGCACGAAGCGATCCAGCGAGTGAAAGAAGCGCAGGTCATAAGGAATCGTACTATCGTATATCGTGGCGGCAACATCGATGAATGTCGTCGGCGGCGGATGGGCCGCTTGTGATAAAGGGTAGAGCCTGATGCGCTTGCCGTATGCCACGGCCGCAGCGATGTCGGCTTCGCTAGCGCTCTTAAGATTCGAGCGCAGCAACGCGTATCCGGTATAGGTATCGGATTGCAACACGATATAGCCGCCGGGCGTCGTGCCTTCGTACTGCGGCGGCAGAATCAGATACTTGCCGCCCTCGCCCTTGTCCACGCCAGCCGGACCGACGTCTTCCAAGGCGCATTGCCACGAATCCATGACGGTTCCCGTAATCGAACCCCGATCGGAAGGTGGAATCTCCAGTACCATCGGTCCGGCATCGTTTGTGTTGATGAAGGGCATGATGTAGATGGTGTCAGGATTCGGCGTCAGCGTCTGGTTTTTCCAATCCGGAAGCCGCGACCAGTAGACAACTTCATTGTAGGATCCATTGACTTGGACCGATGCCTGATACATGAGCTCGAAGTTGACGGCGGGCATGCCCCAGATGACCGCCTCGAACGCGCGCCGCCGGAGGGTACTCTCGGCCAGGTCCGCAGCGCTACGTGACACGCCGGCGGTTACTTCCCGGCCGATGCCAATAGCTTGTCCGATCCTTGCTCGATCGTAAAGGACGCGGGTTTCTGCCGCGGCGGAAAATCCTTGAAGGTCGCCATGAACTTTCCAACCGCAGTTTGTGCCACGAGAAAGAAGTAGCTCTTGGAAAGATACCAGTCGAAGTACGTGTTTGACGTTATATCAGCGCGTTCGAACGGATCCGTGCGGAGGTTGTAGAGTTTCGGACACCGCAAGACCGTAAACGGCTCGAGCCAAACCTGCAGCGTTCCCGGGCAGCGTTGTTCCAAGAAGACGACCTTCCAGTTCTCGAATCGTATCGCGACCAGATTGCCGTCGTCATCGAAATAGATAAAGCCTTCCCGCGGGCTCTTCGTGCCCTTTTCGGTCAGGAACGGCACGAGGTTGAAGCCGTCGAGGTGCACTCTGAACGTTTTGTCGCCGGCTTTGTAACCTTGCAGGAGCTTTGATCCGATCTCCGCTTCTCCTGCCATCGCTAGAAATGTCGGTAACCAGTCGTGGTGGTGAACGAGCTCGGTGGAGACGAAGCCTGCGGGCACTTTCCCCGGCCAGCGGACGGCGAGGGGAACGCGAAACGCGCCTTCCCAGTTACTGTCTTTCTCGTTACGGAAGGGCGTCATACCGCCGTCCGGCCAGCTGTTCATGTGCGGCCCGTTGTCGGTGGAATACATTACGAACGTATCGCCGGCGATCCCGAGATCGTCGAGCAAGTCGAGAAGTTCGCCGACGTTCTTATCGTGGTCGATCATCGTGTCATGATAAGGCGACTGATTCGGACCGGCCTGGCCTAGACTTGATGGCTTGGTGTGCGTCCGAAAGTGCATGTGCGTCGTGTTCACCCAGG
>DATHOO010000040.1:0-3209 GCA_035484815.1 Candidatus Acidiferrales bacterium | reverse complement strand
CACGTCTGCGCAATGTGCATCGGCTTGTCGTCCTTCTTCCAATCGCTGGTGAAGCCGATGGTCGAGGCAGCGAAGTGATAGGTCGTCGTTCCGTTGGAAGGATCGCTGGGGTACGTATCCGTCAGGGTGACCGTCGTCGCGTCCGCGCTCGCTGCGCCGCGCGAAACACCCCAACCGCCGCTTCCGGCGCCCATCGCTACATACTCAGCCTTCTTTGAATCGTAGAACCACTCGCCGCCGCCTTTATGGCCGGCATTCTTTCCGCTCGTCGTGGCCCACTGAAACTGCACGAGATTCGGAGTCACTTGCGTGAACGTGACCGTGCCGTTCGACGTGCCGTTGGAACCGTGCGTGGTGCAGTTCCACGTTCCTGGGAGAACGTTAATGGCAGCGGTAGGCGCTGCCGCTTGAGCGGTTGCAATCGTCACGCCCGAAAGAGCGACCGCGCTGATTGCAAAGGCAGCGCTAAGCCATAGAAACTTCATGTCTTTATTTGTCCTTTACGAAAGATAACGAGCTCACCCGTGTCCTAAACGGCACCGGCGAGCGGCCCCTCAGTCTGCTTAAGGCATCGCCAGAAGCTGATTCTCCTGAGGTCGGCCAGTCAAGCACGTTCGACGAGAAACACGCGCATCCTTGAGTCGCCGAGACAACCTAGGCGGCGCGTAACGCCCTCACGATTTGTCCCAGCGTTGGCGCCCGCCCGTAGAGTAACATGCCCACGCGATACAATCGGCCGCTTCCCCACGCAGTAAGTGCGAGCACCGCCACATTGATGCCGATCGCTAGCACGATCTGCCACGCCGGCACGACGCCAACCGCAACGCGCACGAACATCACGAAGGGCGAAACGATCGGCGTGAGACTCGCAACCACCGCCCATTGCGCGTCAGGCATCTGGATGGCCGCGATGCCGATGAACAGCGCGCCGATGATCGGGAGCAATAACGGTAGCGCCAGGCTCCCAACGTCCTCGGTTCGACTCACCAACGATCCGGCGGCCGCCATCATCATCGACACTTGCAGCAGCCCAAAGAGAAAAAATATTACAAACGCCGCGATGGTTACCGGCATGATATTTCCGACCGCAAAGAGCGCATCGGCGGGCGAGCCGTTCGGAGAAGCCCCGCCAGACCCGATCCCCGCACCAAAGAACACGAGGGCCGCGATCCAAACGACGAGCTGTAACAAGGCAACGGCCGTTGCCGCGAGCACCTTGCCGGCGAGAAGCTTGCTCGGATTTACCACCGCGACCAGCAGCTCGGCGATCCGACTCGTCTTCTCCTCGACGGCCGAGCTCATAACGAGTTGGCCGTTCATGATGATCGCGAGGTAGAGCAAGAACAGCATTCCGCTAGCCATGCCTGCCGCCGCTTCTTCCTCGCCGCGCGAACCAAACCGCGACGCAATCGGCCGAATGACGACGGGCATGTCGAGCGCGCTCTTGATCTGCTGCATACTAAGGCCACTCATGTTTTTCAGCGCGAGCGGCAGCAGATCGCGGCGAATCGCGTTCTCCGATGTTGCACTCGAATGCTTCGCATAGACTACCGCCGCGAGCGATCCGCCGGATTGTTTCAGCACGATCGCCGTGTCGGCATTGTACGACTTCAACATCGTGGCGTCCGGCGAACCTTGCGCCAGCGTTCCCGCAATGGTAAAATCCCGCTTCAAAAACGCCGCAGCGTTTTCCGCGAGTCCATCGCTTCCGATGACGATTGCTTGCTGACTGCTGCTGGGTGAGAGGTGCTCGAGCAGCGACGGCAGTCTCGTGATGGCCGCCAAGAGGAGCACCCCGGCGATGAGGGCGATCCGGAAGGGCCGCGACTGCAGCTTGCGCACGACCTCCTCAGAGAAAATCGTTAGATAGTCTTGCATCAGCGAGCTTCAGCCCCGATCGCTTTCAGATAGATATCTCCGAGTGACGGGTCAAGCACTTGAAAACCGACGATCTCCTCGATTTGCACCAACGCTCGCAAGAGCGAAGAAAAGTCGGTATCGGCCAATACCTCGACCTCGATCGTCGCTTTTTCGTGCGTTCGCCTCCGCGCATTGGGAAGCCGCAGCAACGCCTCGCAGACGCCAGCCGTAGCCGGCGTCACGCGCACGATCCGCGTCGGCCACGAAGCACCCAACGACTGCAGCGTCCCCAACGCGCGGTTTTCGCCGTGGGCGATGATGCAGAACACGTCGCAAAGCGACTCCAGTTGCCAGAGCTGATGGCTTGAAAGGATGACCGTTGTTCCGCCGGCTTTAAGCTCGGTTAGCGCCTGACTCAGCTTCTCCGCATTGACCGGATCGAGACCCGAGAACGGTTCGTCAAGGATGATGAGCTCGGGACCGTGCACGGCGGCGCAGGCCATTTGGACCTTCTGCTGGTTGCCCTTTGAGAGTTCTGCGCACGCGACGTTGGCGTATTCTCCGAGCTCAAGCCGCTCGATCCACCAATCCGTCCGCTCGGTAAGCCGTGGCTCGCGCAGACCATGGAGCGCTCCGAAATAGCGGATGTGCTTTCTGACTTTTACGCTCGGGTAGAGGCCGCGTTCCTCCGGCAGGTATCCGAACCGGCGCCGTACCTCATCGTCAATTCGTTTCCCATTCCACGTGATCTCGCCGCCGTCGGGTACGATGATACCCAAAATCATCCGCATCGTCGTTGTCTTGCCGGCGCCGTTGGGTCCAAGTAATCCAAACGTATCGCCGTTCTCGACCGAAAATTGCACGTCTCTAACCGCGGATTTCGAGCCGTACGACTTGTATGCGTGCGCGACGTTTAACACAAAACGGCGCCCCCAATTCTCAACAGGCGTTTCCCCAGTCGTGCGCCTTCCACTCCGTTAACGTCCAATCCGGCCGAAAATAAAAGTCGTACTCCTTGCCGCCGACCACGCAGAACGTGCTGGTGTCGGTGAACGATACGATCAATAAACCGTCCGAGCGCCAATCGTAAGGCGCGTTCCCGGACAAGCCCATGCCAAGCAGGCCCGAACCCCCATACTCTTCTGCAAGGCGTACTATCTCCGACCGCGTCATGCCCGCGTGGATTTGCCTTTGAAATCGCGCTTCGGCTATCCGCCCTGGCAATCCAAAAATATACGGATGTAAGAATAACAGGGCAAAGTAGACTAGGATCAGGGTAAACGCCAATCTGGGATGCGCGCTCAATGCCTTCCGCGTTCTTGGGAACGCCGCCAATAGAATGAGGATTA
>DATHOO010000039.1:0-2203 GCA_035484815.1 Candidatus Acidiferrales bacterium | reverse complement strand
CATCGTCGCTGCTCTGGGGAGCATGGCGATCTATCTTGTTCACCTGGCTCGGTTCGATGAGGCCGTGGTACGCGCACGTGAAGCGCTTGAACTTGCACGTAATCGCCAATGGGAGGCCAAGACCGCGCGGAGCCTACAGCTGCTCGCTGCGGTTGCCGCCCTACGGCCCCGACCCGACGCAGGACAGACGGCCAAGTCGCGCGCACTGGCTGCGCGAATCTTGGGCTTCTCCGACGCTTGCAACGAAGCAATTGGCTTACAACGCTTTCCCAATACGGACCCACAATACGATCGAATCATTTCCGCGCTGCGCGAATCCTTGCGAGCCGACGCGGTCGCGAAGCTGATGGCCGCGGGCGCAACGATGACCGAAGAACAAGCGGTCGAAGCCGCATCGAAAATTTAAAACTTCCGCAGACGCAAATTGAGCTTTCATCAATCACAAGCGCCAGCGAGCGACCGAGTTGTACGGCGAGAGCAGTGGGGACTCATATCCTTCGAGACGGAGGGGGAGAACGTCAACCTCGCTGATTTGGCACAAGAAATCGTAAGGCATGTCAGAAAGAAGCCGGCGCTGAATAAAACTATAGGCTCGCCGCCGAGCTGCGCGGTCGATCATATCAACTCCAAGCTGCAGCGCACGGTCAACTGCCGGGTCGCAATAGCGCGCGTAGTTGGAGCCTCCGGGGGCCCTCACGCCGCACGACAGAAGCCAGGAGGCGTCGGGATCGTAGTCGGACTGGTAAGAAACGAGGGCGACCTGGAAACGGCCTTGACTGAGCGTGCCATCAGGCGCCAGGAACTCTTCAGGACTGTAGCTCTTCGTCGTGACCTCGATCCCTGCACCTCGCTCGTCCTCGACGATCAGCGCTGCGAACCCGGCTGAGACGCCCGAACCGGTTCGAAAGGCCAGTTGAAGCTGCAATCGGCGTCCGTCCTTTACGCGAATGCCGTCGGCCCCGGCGATCCATCCGTCTTTTGCGAGCAGCAGTTGAGCGCGCTGCGGATCGTAGGGCGGGCCTTCCGCGTGCGTATCGAACGCCCACGTGAACAGACCGCGCATGGCGGAGTCGGCGTCGTAGAGGCCGTGCGTTACCTTGGAGACGAGGGCGCGCCGGTCAATGGCAAGCGCAAACGCACGCCGGACTGCTGCGTCCTTCGCGATCGAGTCGGTGACGTTAAACGACAGCGTATAGAAGTAGGGAACCGGCGTTACAACGACTCGATGGTGGGGAATGGCCCGCAAGGTCGCGATTTTGGAAGCGTCTGCGAAGAAAGTAGCGTCAACCTCGTTGGTCAGCAGCTGATTGATCGTCGTCGACGGGTCGTGTATGAAGCGCAGGCTGATGCGAGCGATCGCCGGCCGTCCGCCATAGTATCGGGGATTCGCGCTCATCTCCAATCGGTCGCCGCGCAGCCACCGCGTAAATCGGTAAGGACCAGAACCGATAGGTGCGGCGTTATAAGCAACACGATCGAGGCTCGCATACTGCGCGAGAAGGTGAGCTGGTAGAATCGGGCAGTTACTGTCGCCACCAAAAAAAGTCGCGACGATTGGCGAGTAAAGGCGTTTGAGCGTTACGATCACCGTGTAGGGACCAAGCGCTTTAACGGAAGCGATGGGATTGGAGTCAGAGCGCGGCACCGTGTTCGACGGGCTCATCATTGCGCGGTAAGTAAAGACGATATCTCGCGAATTGAGCGGAACGCCATCTTGCCATGAAACGTCACGGCGTAAATGGTAGGTAACGCGCTTGCGATCAGCCGAGATGCCGCCGTTCGCGAGCGAAGGCACAGCGACCGCGACGTCCGGCACGATGTTTCCCCGTGAATCGTAGTTCGTGAGGTAGCTATAGCCGAACTCGCTAATCGCATAACCGATCGCGCCTCCCAAGTAGAGGGGGTTAAGCGAAGAGGGTTCTTGCCCGATGGCGATTACGAGCGTGGCGGGCCGCGGCGGGTCGGCCGCCTTCGCGCAGCCGGCGAGACTGAATGCGAACACCAAAAAGGCGATTCCGCGCGGCGTCAAGTGTCGTCTGCCGGCGTTTCGTCGATCGACCGCTCCTCAGTCGTCCCTGGTCGAGCGTTCATGCTTGCAAGTTTCAGCCTCGCTCAGGAGCGCCCCCCTCACAAAATAGCCAAATTGGGCAATCGCGTGCTGCGATTATTATTAAAACGCCTTCAGCGCCTCCGAGATCATGTC
>DATHOO010000038.1:0-2236 GCA_035484815.1 Candidatus Acidiferrales bacterium | reverse complement strand
GGCGCGGGCGGCATCGCGACGCGTTCGGCCGTCTTGGGCGACGTGGTCAGCATCTTGCGCGGACTTCGCCAACGCCACGGCCTTGCGGCTCGCGCGCGGCGCAGCGCGCTTGCGCCGGCGATCGACGCCGAGCCGTTCTTCGCGCGTCTGCCGTCGGTCGCCGAACTACCGCATTTCAAAGTGTGGGACGATGCCGCGACCAACGTCGAGGCGCCGGCGTTGGCAAACGCATGATCCGCGAAGAAACGGTCGCCATCGGCGCGCTCGAACTTGACGGCGGTGCGCGGCTTGACGCCGTCGAGCAGTGCGTCACGATCTATGGCACGCCGCGCAGCGATGGAGCGAACGTCGTGCTCGTCGAGCACGCGCTGACCGGATCCAGCCGCGCCGCGGAATGGTGGCCAGGCATCGTTGGTGACGGCGCGCTTTTTGACACCCGCGATTGGTGTGTCGTCGGTGTAAATGCGCTAGGAAGCTGTTACGGCTCGACCGGACCGGGCTCGCATCTCAATAACGGCGAAGGCTTTCCGCGCATCACGGTGAGCGACATCGTGCGCGCCGAACAACGCGCGCTTTCGCGGCTGGGCATCGAGCGCATCGCGCTGACGATCGGCGGATCGCTGGGCGGCATGCGCGCGCTGCAGTGGGCGTTGGACGCACCCGATCGCGTCGGCCGTGCGATAATGCTCGGCGCGCACGATCATCACAGCGCGATGGGCGTCGCGCTCAACGCCGTGCAGCGAGAGGCGCTGGCACTTCACTCAACGCGCGGGCTGCGGCTCGCGCGGAAGATCGCGATGCTCTCGTATAAGAGCGAGGAGCTTTTCAACGCACGCCACGCGCGGCGCCGCGACCGCCGCGGCAAAGATTGCTTCGACGTCGAGGGATACCTCGAGCATCAAGCCGATCGCTTCGAAGCCCGCATGGATCCGGCGAGCTATGCGGTGCTGACGCACGCGATGGACTCCTTCGATGTCCGCGACCGCATCGCCGAACGCACTTCACCGGCGCTCGTTTTCGCCGGCATCTCATCGGATTGGCTCTTCCGCCCGCAAGAGGTGCGCGCGGCCGCCGAACGCTTCGCGGCGCGTGGTTTCGACGCTGGCTACTGCGAGCTTGCGAGCGATCACGGCCACGACGCGTTCTTGGCCGAGCCGCGCGCGCTGCGAGCGTTGCTGGAACCGATCGTCCATCCGCGACAGCCCAACGGCGACGGCCGGCAATCGCGGCGGAAGCCCGCTCTGGGCTTCTCAACGCGCGCGGTTTGGAGCGGCCAGGAGGCCTGTACGGCGACCGGCGCCACGATCGTGCCGGTCTATCAGACGGCGACGTTCACGCTGCCGGAGATCGGCGTCACGAAGGGCTTCGACTACTCGCGCACGCGAAATCCAACCCGCTCCGCGCTAGAGCAGCAGTTGGCGGCGCTGGAAGACGGCGAGTTTGCGAGCGCCTTTGCATCGGGAATGGCCGCAGTCGCGGCTGCGACATCGTTGCTTTCGAGCGGCGATCACGTGATCGCGACGCGCGACATCTATGGCGGCACGCATCGCTTCTTCACGCAGGTCCTCCCCCGTTACGGAATCGAGGTAACGTTCGTCGATACCAGCGACGTCGAAGCGACGTGGGCGGCGGCGAAGCCGGCGACGCGGTTGCTCTGGCTCGAAACGCCAAGCAATCCGACGCTGCGGCTTTGCGACGTCGACGAATTGTCGCGCCGGAAACCGCCGGGCGTGCTCGTCGTGGTTGACAACACGTTCGCATCCCCCTTCCTGCAACAGCCTCTGGCGCTTGGCGCCGACCTCATCGTGCACTCTACGACGAAATACATCGGCGGCCATAGCGATACGATCGGCGGCGCGGTGGTGACGAACGATCGCGCGATTGCCGACGCGATAGCGTTCCATCAAAACTGTGCCGGCGCGGTGCCGGGACCGTGGGATGCCTATCTCACGCTTCGCGGCGCCAAAACGCTATCGCTTCGCATGAACCGCCATTCGAGCAACGCGCAGTCGATCGCGGAGTTCCTCGCACGACGCGAGGATATCGAGACCGTGCACTATCCCGGCTTACGGGCTCACCCGCAGCACGAGCTCGCGATCCGTCAGATGCGCGCCTTCGGCGGCATCGTCTCGTTCCGCGCGAAGGGCGGTATCGAGCGAGCGCGCGCGATCGCCACATCCACGCAAATCTTCGGACTGGCGGTTTCGCTCGGCGGTGTCGAGTCGTTGATCTGCAG
>DATHOO010000037.1:0-4004 GCA_035484815.1 Candidatus Acidiferrales bacterium | reverse complement strand
ACGGCGACGTCATGGCGAACTACTGTACTTCGATGTTCATCGTGCAGCGGATGGCGCAGGGCGCGCACCCCCAAGACGCTTGCGATGAAGTGATGCGCTTCATGGCCAAGACCGCGCCGAACTTGCACGAAGACATGTATTGCGTCATTGCGATCGACCCGCGCGGCGAAATCGGCGTGGCTTCCATGAACTCGAAACAAGCGCTCACGTATGCCCTTTGGCGAAACGGCAGCGGCGCGCTCCATACGGCACCCGCGCTCCTCGGCTGAGTCGTGGGGCATCGCTAGTTTGCTGCGCCACGCCGCTCGGGCTCTTCAAGAGCACCGTCGCTCCAAGCGAGCGGCAAAGCGAAATTCCTACGCTTACCCTCCGATGGAAGCAGCTCGGGGGCGGAGGCCTTCGTTCGCTAGACTGAGAAGGTCCAGCGCGGATGAGCCGACTGTCAGTTGCTGCACTCGCTGCGTTATTCGCGTTGTCCGCTTGCTCTGCAAGCCAAGAAGGGACGGTCCCACCGGCGGCCGCGCCCACGTTCAACACCCGACCGATGGCCGCGGGCAACGTTTACGTCGCGAACTGGTACGGAAACGACGTCAGGGTTTACGCTGCCGGCGGCAAGCCGGCGCTTCGCGATATTACGAACGGAGTAGCGTTTCCTAACTCGCTGGCGTTCGACAAGTCCGGAAGCCTCTACGTCGGCAACTTTGGCAAACCGAGCGGAAGCATAACCAGCAGCGTCTCGGTGTACCGGCCGGGAAATTCGCAACCCGAGCGCGTCATTACCGACGGCATACGCGGTCCCTACGCGCTGGCCATCGCGCCCTCCGGAAAGCTTTACGTCGCGAACTACGGCGCGGCGACGGTGACGGTGTATGCACGCGGAGCGACGCAAGTACTCCAAACGATCATCAAGGGCATCAAGGGACCCGAGGCGCTTGCCTTCGACACCGGCGGTAATCTCTACGTCGCCAATTGGAACGCCAGCTCTGTCACCGTCTATGCGCCGGGAAAGGGATCGCCGCTGCGCACTCTCAAGACCGGGATCGCGACGCCGGATGCGCTCGCCTTCGATGCTGCCGGAAACCTCTACATCGCAAACCATCACAGCAACGCGGTGACGATCTATGCAAAGGGCCAGAAGAAGCCGAGCGCCCAGATAAAGACCGGCGTTCGAGAGCCGCTAAGTCTCATTTCAACCAGCGCGAAGCAGCTCTATGTGTTGAACTATCAAAACAACACCGTCTCTGTTTACGACGAGACGACGCTTAAGCCGCTGGGCGTGATTTCGAAGGGTATCGCCTGTCCCACGACGATGGCGATGAGCTCGGCGGGTTTGCTTTACGTCGCCAACGCGTGCCCGAGCACGATGGTCGTCTATGGATCTTCGTGGAGTACGCCGCTCCGCACGATCGGCAACGGCCTCGATGGTCCCGTTGCAATCGGCATCGCTCCCTAGGGACATCATGAGGCGCATACGCTGCATTGCCGTAGCGCTGCTCTCGACGCTGGCGGCCTGCGCGGGCGCGTCGCACGGAGGCGGAGCCGCTTCACAACAGGTAATGCCGATCCTCACCTCGCAGACGCCGCCGCCCGGCGCCTCGACGAAGATCCGTCACGTCGTCATCATCTTCCAGGAGAACCGATCGGTCGACGATCTCTTCAATGGCCTTCCCGGCGCCGATACGGTGCGCAGCGGTTTGAACTCGAAGGGTCAAACGGTCAAACTGCAACCGATCGATTTGAGCGCGCCGTACGACCTCGGCCACAAACACTCGGATTTTGCGCTGGAGTACGACGGCGGAAAGCTCGACGGATTCGATGGAGACAAATCGGCCTGCCAGGGCGTCACCATCTGCATTTCGCGCGGGCTTCGCGCTTACGGCTACGTGCCGCAAGACGAGGTGAAGCCGTACTTCATCATGGCCGAACGCTACACGTTCGGCGATCGAATGTTTCAAACAAATCAGGGCCCGAGCTTCCCGGCCCACCAATATATCATTAGTGGGACCTCGACCATCGCTGACGGCTCCGCACTGCGAGCGGCCGACAATCCCTTGAGCCCGCAGGCCGGAAACAGCGGGGGCGGCTGCGACTCGTCGCCGGGATCGCTCGTTTTCTTGATCGATCCGGCCGGCAAAGTTGGACAGACGGCCTTCCCATGCTTTCGCCGGCTTTCGTTGATGGAGCTCATCGATCGCAAGTCGCTGACGTGGCGCTACTATCAAAACACGACCGGCGCCGGTCTCTGGAACGCTCCCGACGCGATCGAGCAGATTCGCACCAGCCCCTCCTATAAAAACGTCAAGTCGCCGTCGTCGGCGGTGCTTACCGCTATCGCGAAGGGGCGGCTCGCCGACGTTGTCTGGGTGACCCCCAGCGCCCGCGAGTCAGATCATGCGCGGGATACCGACGGCTCGGGCCCATCGTGGGTCGCGTCCATCGTCAATGCGATTGGCGAGAGTCGATATTGGGCCAACACCGCAATCTTCGTCACGTGGGATGACTGGGGCGGATGGTACGACCACGTCGCGCCGCCGATCTACAACTCGTACGAACTCGGATTCCGCGTCCCACTGATCGTGATCTCCCCGTACGCCAAGACGCATTACATCTCGCACGTCCAGCACGAGTTCGGCAGCATCCTCAAGTTCTCCGAGGAGACCTTCGGCTTGCCGTCAATGCACACGACCGACGAGCGTGCCGACGATCTCTCCGATTGTTTCGACTTCTCACAGCCGCCGACGAAGTTTAAGCCGATTCCGGCAAGATTTCCACCCAGCTATTTCTTGAAGCAGCCGTTGGATCGCGAGCCTCCGGATTACTGACGATGAGTAATTTCCGATTCATCGTTTCGTCGCTTGCGCTGGCTGCCTGCGCGGCGTGCGGTTCGGGCGGAGGCGGCATGAATAGTCCACCGGCATTGCCGCCCGGCCCGGGGCCGAGCGACGGCGGGTCGGTCGGCCAGCATATCCATCACGTCGTGGTCATCGTCCAGGAGAATCGCAGCTTCGAGAACTTCTTTTCGAGCTATCCCGGTGCCGACGCGCCATCCTACGGGTACGCGATCATCAAGGGAGTCCGCAAGAAGATCGCGCTTCGTGCGATCACGTTCCAGGGTCCGGATTTGCGGCACGATTGGTATTCGTCGATGGACGATTGGGACAATGGCAAGATGGACGGGTTCGACGACTTCGGCACGAAGAATCCGCACAACGGTCCGAATCCGGCGTATACGCACGTCGAGAGCAAGCTGATCGCTCCGTACTGGACGATGGCGCAGGAGTACGTGCTCGCCGATCACATGTTTCCCACGGAGTTCGGTGGAAGTTTCACCGGCCACCTGACATTAATCGCGGGCATGGACAACCTCAACCCCACGAAGGCCGAAGTCAACTTTCCGACCGAGACGCCGGACGACTGCGACTCGCCTCCGGGCACGATCAGCGCCGTCGTTGTGCCGTCGCGCCAGACGAGCGAGACGGGGCCCTTCCCTTGTTTCGGCCAGTTCAAGAGCATCGCGACGACGCTCGACGATGCCGGAGTCTCGTGGAGAATCTACGCGACGCGCGTGCTCGATGGAGGCATGTGGGAGCCGTTCGAGGCGATCAAATACGTTCGCTACGGTGCCGATTGGCCCAAGCGCGTCATCGCGCCGCAGAATCGAGTCCTTAACGACGCCAAACGCGGGGATCTTGCCGCGGTTACGTGGGTCACACCCAGCCGCGAAGACTCCGATCATCCGGCGGCGCATAGCGATCTTGGACCCTCTTGGGTTGCCTCGGTCGTGAATTCGATCGGCGAGAGCTCAGCGTGGAAATCGACGGCGATTGTCGTTCTTTGGGACGACTGGGGCGGCTGGTACGACAACGCGAAGCCGCCGCAGCTTGACTTCCGCGGACTCGGGATTCGCGTTCCGTGTTTGATCATCTCTCCCTACGCGAAGCGAGGGTTCGTATCGCATACGCAGTACGAATATGGAAGCGTCCTGAAGTTCATCGAAGAGGCAT
>DATHOO010000036.1:0-3460 GCA_035484815.1 Candidatus Acidiferrales bacterium | reverse complement strand
GTGGGCATACGTCCGCAACGTCACTGACGCGTCCGCGTGGCGTAGCAGAGCGGTGGCCGTCCTGAGGTCGTTTCCAGCAACGAGGGCTTGCGTAGCCCCGAAGTGCCAGCAAGAGTGCAAGCTGATACCATTGACCTCGATCCCGACCTCGGTGGCAAGGGCTGAGAACGCCTTAGACACCGAGTCGAGGTCGAGCATTTCGCCGACTTCATTAGCGAAGACGAAGTCCTGATTATCGTATACGGCGAGGCGGAGCATCTTCTCTTCGGCCTGGTACAATATCCACGCGATAAGCTGCGCGCGATCTTTGGGACTAAGGTGTTTAATTGCAACCTTCACCGCAGTAGCATCGCAAGTCAGGTCTTCGGGCGCTCGAACTGCGGCGGCGTTGCCATAGCACGAAGAACAGCGGGGCGGTGTTCGAAGGATTCCGAAGCCCTCGGGGTTGCGACCCTAAATGACTTCGAGCGTGCGCCTTGCACTATAGCGTACCGACTTTTAAGAACGCGGCGAGATAGCATGAGCTCACTACCGGTCAGAAATGAAAGCAATCAGACGATCGCTGAACGAGCGAAACTCTCGTGCTTGCGAATGTTGCCAAGCACCTTACAAACTCTCATTGTATCTTACCGATCTCAAAGAACTTGGAGTTGACAATGCGGATATTCTACTTAATACTTTGCGGCATCATTCTTGCAAGTTGCTCGAGCACGGGCGGCACGTCTCCCGTCCCGGCTGGCCTACCGAATGGCGGTGCGCCCTCGCTCGCACCCCATGTCCACGGGGATCACGTGATCTATGGCTTCATGGGGGGCACGGACGCCGCGGAATCACAAACGGCCCTCCTCGCCCAGAACGGCGACCTCTACGGAACCACGCCTGTGGGCGGAGCGGCAGGCTATGGGACCGTCTTCAAGGTGAGCACCTCCGGTAGCGAAAGCGTGCTCTACAGCTTCGAAGGTGCTTCTGATGGCGCATACCCGCAATCGAGCTTGATAGGCCTGAACGGAACGCTGTACGGCACAACGTCTGGCGGAAATACCCCTAGCTACGGGACAGTTTATAAGGTGGATCCCTCTGGAAACGTGAGCACAGTCTACACGTTCACCGCCAGTCCAGACGGCTCGACTCCGGTGGCAGGGCTGACCGTTCTGAACGGAGAGCTCTACGGTACTACGGAATCGGGCGGTGCTAACGGCGTTGGGACCGTCTTTAAGGTGAGCACGTCTGGTACCGAAAGCGTGCTCTACAGCTTCAAAGGAGCCCCCGACGGCGGCAACCCAGTGGCGGCCCTGATCGCCCTGCGTGGCGCGCTGTACGGTACAACGTTCGAGGGCGGCGCAGGAGCAGGTTTTGGCACCGTATTTAAGGTGAGCACGTCGGGCAAGGAACACGTGATCTATGCCTTTCAAGCTAACGGCGCTGACGGCGAGAACCCGGCTGCGAGCGTGATTGCCGTAAAGGGCAAGCTCTACGGCACCACGCAGGAAGGCGGAACGGATGGCCACGGGACCGTCTTCGACGTGAGCAAATCCGGTAAGGAACACGTGCTCCACAGCTTCGCAGGCGGCGCTGACGGTGCGACTCCGCTGGGGGGCTTGATCGCTGTGAAGGGCGCGCTCTACGGCCCAACTTCCGGTGGCGGCATGTATAGCGGCATATGCCACCAACAAGATCCTTCCGGTTGCGGGACCATCTTTAAAATCACCCTGTCCGGTACGAAAACGCTGCTCTACACTTTTCAAGGTGTCCCGGACGGCGCGATCCCGTATGCGACCCTAATCGCTGTGAACAAGGTGCTGTACGGCACCACGGAGGTTGGGGGCGCACCCAACTTCGGCACCGTCTTCAAAGTTAAGCCATGAATCCGTGCGAACCGCGCGGCGGCCCTAACGAACATTAGCTTCAAGGCGCGTAGTTCAAAACGCTACCGAAAACCGACACACGAGCTCGCTCTGCGGGCTCGTTCCTTTTAGAACATCTAGCCTCATCGTCAATGCGAGGGGGTTGCTTCAATCATATCGGAAAAAGCCAGCAAAATCGGGTTGAAGCCGTCGACTGCATATCCGCGCGACCGGTTAGAGACAGCCGGGATCAAGCCGAGCGCTAGGGGCTGACGGCGATTCCGTTTGATTCCCCAGTGATCGTCTCGTATTCAGTCGGTACCATACTCGGCGTGAGCGGGTAGGGCATCGAGTACACGAATCCCCCTTCCGAAGAAACCCACAGGGTCGTCTCGCTATTCTGCATCGCCAGCTCCCCGAGATTACCGATCCCGGAGATCGTTACCGTTACCGACGGCGTCGTCGCTCCGGGCGGAAATATGTCGATCCGATCGGCGACTGACTCCACGACGATCATGTTCCCGGTACTATCAAGGAGTAATCCTTGAGGCTGATCGATCTTCATACCTAGATGCCGCTTATGCTTAAGGCCCGGTCCGAACTCCGCGATGGAGCTTTTCCGAAACTTACCGACGCCGCGGTATGCCACGTAGAGATTGCCTTGTACGTCCTCGGCCATTCCATCCGTTTCCGAGCCTAATTGCTCGTTTGCGATCACATGGTTACGGCCGGCGTTGAACTCTAAGACATGCCCCAGATGGCGGCGGTTATAACCCGATACGAAGACGTGCCCCGCCGAATCGGCTAATGCGTATAACGCTCTATACATTGGCGAATACGTCATCGACGGGATTGTGGAGCCATACGGGTAGACCGTGACGGAGCCGGTGTCGTATCCCCCGTTAGCGACGTAGAGTGAATTGTTGGAGTCGACGCTCAATCCCCACGGGTAGTTGACGCCGTTTGAGATCGAGCCGATCTGTTTCTGATTCGGCCCTGTGAGCGGAAAGATGTCGATGGAGAATGGATAGTCGTTAGCGACATATAACAGCGGCTCACCGCTTTGAGGGTAGCGCGGAAGCGGCCTCGACGCGCGGTGCGACACCGCGTGGCCAGGCAAGGGCGTTGAAGTCGCGTCCCCTTGCAGTTGCGGGGACGCCGTTTGCCCGATTTGTTGCGATCCCCCGCATCCGGCAAATAGCGCGGCCGCGCCGATGATAGACGCTAAGCGAACCAAGTAGCCCATAAGCGATGCCTCCGGAAGCTGAACGGACGAGCGGCTAAGAACGTTCGCCGCAGGCTTGTTCAGTCCCAGCCCGGCCGCACTACCGCGTCGGCGCCGCGTCTCGATTATTTGCGAATGCGCGAGTGTGATGCCGCGACCGAGATGGTTACGCCATAGGCGGCTACGCCCGAAATCACCGCAACTGGATCGCCACCCGACGGATAATCGTAATAGGCGACGCCGTTGCCCTCGTCATGGTGACCGCCCACGGCCTCGTCGCAGATAACCGCAAGTTCAGAGCTTTGAATCGAAAATGCACCCGAGGGTCGGCAGCTGGTATAGCTCAACTTAACCTTCCCAGCGACCGTCCCTTGTCCACCGTTTAACGTGA
>DATHOO010000035.1:0-3000 GCA_035484815.1 Candidatus Acidiferrales bacterium | reverse complement strand
TCGTTTCAACAACCTCCGCCCGCGGTAATCCCTTCGTCCTTCGACTACGCTCAGGATGACACGGAGCTCACGATGACAAGGCTTTCTTTCGGGCGATGAGCAGCCCATCGCAGACCGGCACGAGCGCGACCTCGACGCGGTTGTCGCGGCCGGCCTTGAAACTGATCGCGCGCAGAGCTGCAGTGGCGGGGTCATCCACTGACTCGTCGAGCACCGCGCCGTCCCACAACACGTTGTCAACCAGAATCAACCCGCCGGGTCGCACCAGCGCGAGCGCGTCTTCGTAATACGTATCGACGTTGACTTTGTCGGCATCAATGAACGCCATGTCGAACGCCTCGCCCTTCTCGCGCCTTAGCCCTGCGAGCGTCTCCGTCGCGGGCGCGAGGCGCAAGTCGATCTTGCTCGCCACGCCGGCGTACTCCCAGTACCGGCGGGCTACTGCCGTCGTCGCTTCGTCGACGTCGCAGGCCAGAATGTAGCCGTCGGAAGGCAGTGCCAGCGCCATCGCCAGGGAGCTGTACCCGGTGAAGACGCCGATTTCCAGATAGCGCTTCGCCCCGATGGTATGGGCCAGCAGCGCCATCAGCTGACCCTGCTCGGGGCCGATCGCCATGCGCCACTGCGAAAGACGTGCGGTCTCTTCGCGCAGCTCCCGGAGCGTCGGGTGCTCGCGTACGGTCGAGTCGGCGATATACTCCGCAATCGCGGGGTCGAGAATCGAACTTTTCGCAGTCATCGCCGTCATGATACCACGGTACTCCAAATGACCCCGGAGCGTGCGATCTCGACAAGTCGTTTGAGGTAGGCATCGACGATCATTGCGTTGTCCACCTAGTTCCGCCACTCTTCCGCTAAAAGGTTCGGTTAGTGACCACACAATCTTACACGGATTCCCACACAGTTACCGCACAGTTGCGAGTGCATGTGGGCTGGCGCTTCCCTTGTTGATATTATTGCGACCATGACGTCCCATCTGTTTGGAACGCTGAGCATAGCCGAAACCACGTACTCGAATCGCGAAATACCGTACTGAAGATCTGCCGCCGAGAAAAGGCCAAGTCCCCGCCGCCGGATGCGCTGCAGTACCTAGCCATGGAACTAGTACGCCTCACATTGGAGGGCCAGTACCCCGCGCAGCGATAGGGCTTCAGGAAGCTCAGAAAACCGCGCTTTTCACTATCCCGGCCGAGAATCAAGCGTGCTACCGTTAGTACGCCGCCCCAGCTACGCTTTAACCGTAGTTCTCTGCGAGCCTACCATCCGAGAAGGACGCCACTATAAACGTCTCCGTTATCAGCCTCGTCGGCGAGTTCGATCTCGCAGAGCGCACCAGGTTAGATGACGCGTTTGCCGCTGCAAAGAGCAATGCTGCGGTGATTGTCGACTTCACGAAAGCCCGGTACATCGACTCGACGGTCCTCGCTGGCCTCATTCAGCTTCGCCGGACTACCCTCGAGCGTAAGGCGCGCCTTATGCTAGCGGGACTAGGACCGCCGTTCAATCGGCTGTTCCATGTGACGGGCCTGTCTGCGATGTTCGAGACAGCTTCAACACTCGCCGAAGCCATCGGAGCCTTTGGATCCGATGACGTTACAACCGAACACTTCGTTCTCGCAGCTGGGCCGGAACCGCATGGGGATCACTTTACCAATCGTCGGCCATGATACCACGGTGACGCGGTCCGATACTCTCATGCGCTCGAATGCATCCATCGATAACACCCCGAGGATAAGAAGCAACCCGCTCCAGGTCGGTATCCGAGCGATCCACGACGCAGCGCTTGGGGGTCCGGTTGGCACGTAGGAATTCGCTGCTCTGATGTTGCGCTGGGGCGGCGAGATATGCATGATCGATTCCCAAGAACAAGAGCACCGTTGCGACGGCGGCAAGAGCAATCGCTCGAACGTTCCCACTCCAGATGATGAGGGCGAAGCGAGCCAGGTTCTCCATGAATGAAGCGTGCTAATAGCCGAACGGACTGCGGCTCCGAACGTTCGGCGCTGGCCCCAACTCTTTGCCATCGTGAGGTTCTTTAGCGGGCTTCCCCCGACGGGTAATGAAACGACTCAGCCGCACCACTCGACGCACCATTGACGGCGGCGATGATGCGACCGCGACTTACCGCGAACTGGGTGTGCGCACCGTCCGTTGCGTCGAGTGGAGATGGGTAGGGCAGCTCTCCGTCGCGAAGCATGGGTGGTGAGTATAAGACACTGGGCGGCGCTGGGCGGAGTCACGTTCGCACTCGTCGTCATGTCTGGTCAGCCCCTCGCCCGAGCAGACGTGCCGAAGCCGTCCGGCCCGGCGCAGAATCTCTCGTTAACCGTTCCGGTGCCCGTAAACGTTCGGGTTACACAGTCTCTTAGCACTTGCCGGGCGTATGCCGGAGGAGGCCTAGCCGGCATTGGCTGCGCAGCCGCTATGGGCAATCGCTGGTACATCTTGGTTTGGGACTGGCACGGCGTGAATATCGATGGATTTCGAGTTTATCAGACGCCATCAGGAGCAGTGAAAAGGGACCCGTGGGCAGGTAAGACGCCGATTCAGACGATCTCGCAACATGCGCAGGTACGCGTCGCGCTGCTCGATCCAAGTCAGGTTGGCACGAACGGCTGCTTCACAGTGACGGCGTACTTTGGGACGATCGAAAGCCCACGCAGCGCTCAAACATGCGTTAGCGCTGCCAGCGCCGCCAATCCGATCTTTAAATCCGTGGCGCTGTCGCCGTCTCCGCAGATGCAATTCTATGCTTCTCATCACGAGCGGACCCACCGCAGCGACTGCTCGAGCGGCTCATGGCCGCAGTTCGCGGATGGCACCCTCGTCTGGAGCTCAACCGCCCCTATTCCCGTCGATTGGGGAATGCTGATGTACGTTGCGTACTGGCACGGCGGCACCCAGCCGTTCCCTTGTCCGGAGTTCTTTACGCAGGTCCTTCGGCTGGGCTTGGTCTTTCCGTTGCCATCGGACGTCGCCACGCTACAATCGGCGACCCTA
>DATHOO010000034.1:0-2615 GCA_035484815.1 Candidatus Acidiferrales bacterium | reverse complement strand
ATCATTGCGGTCGCGCTCGGAATCATCGTTGCTTTCGCGCTTCGCCCGCTACGCCAATCGGCTTTCGGTTGGCACCAGCATCTCCCGGGGCTCGCGCAGATACCGCTAAGCCTGCTTTGGGTTGGCGTCATCGCCGTTGTCGTCGCCGGGCTTCTCGCGCCGCTCGAAACGCTGGGTTGGTGGGCCGGATGGTACGGCGGCGCGGTCAATACCGGGGTTGTCGAGGCCCCGACGGATAGCGTCGATGCCGGCGCTGCGATCTCGCGCTTCGTCGTGTACCTCGATGGCGTCGCGCAATCGAGCTCGCGCTACACCCCCGATATCGAGACCTTCCTCGACGCGCTCGCGCTTGAGTTGCCAAAACACGTCCGCTTGATCCGCGGCCTCATGGCCTACTCGGTCATCAACCGGCCGCTCGAGAACGATCCCTTCTTCTCAGCGCTTTGGAGGATCGTCGAAAAGGCGCGCCTGCGCAATATCAACAGCATCCTCGGAATGGTCATCAACCTGCGCAACTGCCTGATCGTAGCGGTGTCGGCCGACCCGCGTTACGGCCCGATGTACAACCTTGGAATCGCGCAGGTCGTGTACAACTCGCTGATCGCCAACGGCTACCGTCCCGGCCGCGGCGTTCCGGTTACGCTGATCGGGTACAGTGGCGGCGGTCAGATGTCGGCGGCCTCGTCTGCGCTTTTGAAGCGCGCAACGGACTCGCCGCTTGACGTGATCTCGCTCGGCGGCGTCATAAGCGGTGCGTGCAAGGTCGTCGAGCTCGAGCAGCTCTACCACGTTGCCGGTGAAAAGGATGGAGTTCAGCGGATCGGATCGATCATGTTTCCGACGCGCTGGAAGATCGCGGTATTATCGAACTGGAACCAGGCGCTTCGGCTGGGACGGATCAGTTTTGTTCCACTTGGGCCGGTCGGACATCAAGTGCCCGGCGGTATGTTCGATCCCAACGCACAGCTGCCGGACGGCCGCACATTCCTGCGTCAGACTCTCGACGTCGTTACGAACATCTTGAGCGGCAACATCCTACGTGAGCGGACCGAAACGACCGCGAAAGCGAGCAACTACGAGCGCTACGTACAGGCGCCGTGGAACCAACCGGGTTATTATCCGCTCTCGGCGAGCGTCGATCCGGACCGTTACCTTCCGATCGGCGAATGGATGGGGCGTTTGATCCTGCCGCAGCCCGATGAGCGCGCGACGGTGCGCGGTGCCTGGCTCGAGGTGCACCATGCCGGCGCCCAACATCGCGAACTCGTCGGACGCACGGTCAAGCTGCGCTGGAGCCATGACCCCGAAACGCAGCGGATGGTCCGTGGGATCACCCGCGACGTCCACTTCAGTGCGAAAGCTGAGTATACGAGCCGATTTGGCGGCCTCGTTCATCCGGTGCGAGTAAACCACTGGCAGTTGGTCGATCCGCTCGAATCGCTCGCCGGTGCTCATCCGGTGGACGACGTGATGGTAAAATTAGTGCCTCCGGTCGTGGTCGAGGCCGGCGCCAACGACATCGTGCTGCGCATCTCGATCGAGCCCGTTCAGATCACCGGCCGCTATTATGGCCTCGTCCGTTTCGACGCCCCGGAGGACGGCGACGATCGCTTTCGCGTTACGCACTTCAACCGGGCGACACGCGACTTTGACGGGCGAAGCGAAGTGGTCCGGCTGCCGCAGCTCGTCGTCGATGGAGATGGCCGCGTGCCATCGAGCACGCATGCCATCGAGCATTCACCCCTCAACGCCGATGGCTGGTATGTCTACGGCGCGCCGGATGCGTCGGGTACGTTCGTCGTTCAAGCGCTTGCGCCGCGAGCGCTGTTGCGGGCCTGTCCCGACCGCACGATCGACGGCAAGCGCGGCGCGCGCCGTTACGCGCGGCGCGGGGCATGGGCTAACGTCCAGGCGCGCAAGGGAACGACAACTTCGACTTTTCTCGGCAACGATGCTGGGCCGAGCGAAAACGCGCTCCGCGAATGGAAAGAAGGCGATGCCGCATTGCTCGTTCACGTCTTTGGCGGTATCGGCGGGCGCAAACGTGAGGCGACCACGCGAACGCCAATCTACTTTGGGCACTTTTCGTACGGAATCGCCGAGATCGTGCACGAGCCGCTCGCCGGCGAGGGAAGTTTCGACGTCGTATATCACCAGGTCTACACCCACAACACCGACGGACTGATCGCGGGTGCGATGCACTGGTCCCGCTACATGGGCGATCGGCAATTCGGTTGGGCCGGTCTGCGTCCAGTCTGCGACACGCTCATTAGCTCCGCGCGCCTCCCGAAGGCGGTGTTGTCCACGCTCCGCCTGCAACTCGACGCGATGACGGCACGCTATCGCATCGGAGACGGGTCGGGCGGTGTGTACGTCGGGCTCGCCAATAACTGTGCGCTGGACTCAAACCGGGCACTGCTGGCAACGTTGCGCGCGTGGGCCGCTGCGCATCCCGAAGAACGACTTCGCTACGAGTCCCTCGCCCGGTTGACCGCCGATCTTCGCGGCAAGCTTCGGCCCCTTGCGTCATCGCAACGCGACTGGAGCGACAACGAGTTCAACTTCGTAACGACCATGGAAGACGATCCGATTGGGCTGATACGGAGCGCCTTGCG
>DATHOO010000033.1:0-20083 GCA_035484815.1 Candidatus Acidiferrales bacterium | reverse complement strand
CCGGCCGTTGGCTTGCTCTGGACGCCCGGTTACTGGGGTTATAGCGGCGGTGCCTACGGGTGGAACCCGGGTTACTGGGGATCGAGCGTCGGTTTCTACGGCGGAATTAACTACGGCTTCGGTTACTTTGGCTCCGGCTTCGCCGGCGGCTTCTGGTCGGGCGGCGCGTTTAACTACAACACCGCGGTCGTAAACGTGAACCGCACCGTTATTCACAACACGTTCAATAGAACCGTCATTCGAAGGAACGTGATCAACCGTGGCTCGCGGGTCAGCTTCAACGGCGGGCGCGGCGGAATCCGCGCACGGCCGACGGCTAGGCAGATCGCCGCACGCCGGCACGGCATCGCCGCAACACGTGCCCAGCGGGTTCACCAGCAAGTGGCGGCGCGAAGCCACGGGCAGCTCGCCTCCGTTAATCATGGCCATCCGAGAGTTTCGGCCGTGCAGCGATCACTTGGGGCGAGCCGCTCGGGCATGACGCATGGCAGCCTCAGCGCGTCAACGCATCATAACGCGGTAGCGTCCGGTCATCAGCATGGATCGATGAGCGCCGCGCATCACAACGCGCCGACAACCGCGACGCACCACGGATCGGTCGCCGCAGCGCATCACAACGCGCCGACGACCGCTACGCACCACGGATCGGTCGCCGCGCATAGTGCGCCGACGCTGACGACGCATCACAGCTCGGCGATGGCGTATCAACATCGGTCTTCAGCAGGCACGACGCACGCCGCACATTCGTCGGGCCGCACGTTCGGCGCTCGTTCCGCGGGCGGCTATTCGCACGGCGGTGGGTACGGCCGTCCGTCGGGTGGCGGAGGTACTCGCGGCGGAATGTCCAGCGGCCGTCCTTCGGGCGGCGGCGGCGGTAGAGGCAGACCGCCTCGAGGCTAGCTCATGAAGCGACAAATCACCAGTGGGAACCCCAACCGGGTTCCCACTCTCGTTTTCCGTTCATCGTCGTTTGCTTCGCGACGTGCATTATTAGAAATCTAGTTGACAACGGACGCACGGTGCAGTAGAGTTCTACTACATTCGTAATAGTTGGAGGCGCAGTGTCGCGGAAAAAGTCTCTGATCCTTACCGATCACGAGTTACGGCTGATGGAAGTACTTTGGCAGCGCAGAGCGGCCACCGTTGCCGATGTGGTCGAAGCGTTGCCGCCGCCGCTGCTCGCCTATAGTACCGTGCTGACGACGCTGCGGACGCTCGAAGCGAAGGGATATATCGCGCACGAAGAGGACGGCCGCGCCTACATTTATCATCCGATCGTTGCGCGTGACGATGCCGCAAAATCGGCGATGCGGCATCTGGTGGATCGGTTTTTTGGAAAGTCGCCCGGCGACCTCGCTGTGGCGCTTCTCGATGAGGCCGCATTGAGTGACTCCGACCTCGCAAAAATTCGGCGGTTGCTTCAACGGCGGAAGGGCGCAAAATGATCGAAGTGTTGCTGAACGGCCTTTGGCAGGGAGCGTTCGTGGTCGCAGTCGCCGGCGTGGTAACCGCGTTCGTGCCGCAACGTCATGCGGCAACGCGATATGCGGTTTGGTTCGCGTCGCTCGTGGCTCTTGGTGCGCTTCCACTCATCGGCCACTTCCTGTTTGCCGCGCCGCCGGCCGCGATCCCCGCCGCGGTGATCCGTACGACGACCGTGGCATCTCACGCAACGCAACGAGCCGCGGACGCGAGCGGTCGCTGGTTCTGGGCGATTTGGCTGGCGGGAGTGCTGCTTTGCCTATCGCGCCTCTCGCTCAGCTATTTTCGTATCACGAAAATCGTGCGCTCGGCGCTTGCCGCTCCTGCCATCGGCAAGGGTGTCTTCACGTCACCGGCGATCGCGACACCGATTGCCGCGGGCATCCTTCATCCGGTCGTCATCGTTCCCGACGACTTCGCGAAAACGCTCGACGCCGTCGATCTCGGGAGCATCGTCGCTCACGAACGGGCTCACATTCTGCGCAAGGACGTTCTCGGCAATCTGGTCCAGCGTTGCTTCGAGGCGCTGCTGTTTTTCAATCCGTGGGTCTACCTGATCGGACACCAGCTGCGTAAGGAGCGCGAAGCGGCGTGCGACGACTGGGCCGTACACTCCGTAGGCGATCCCGATCGCTACGCATCGTTCCTCGCGACGCTCGCGCTGCGCAACCCCGCTGCACGCACGCCGTTGCTCACTCCAAGCGCCGTGGGATCCGGCCGCATACTCGTCGGGCGCATTGCCCGTCTGCTCAACGGAAAGGCTGCTGACATGAGAACGAACCAGCCCGTCGTCGTAACGGCGGTCGCGCTCTTCGTAGTGCTTGGCTTCGCGTTCCAAACGCCCAGAGGACTCGCAGCAACGAACTGCTTCTCCGAACCTGAGGTCATCAACCCGGTGAGGCCCGACGTTTCCGAGTCGGCCGTCAAAGCGCACCCAAAGGCTTCCGTGATCGTTGCCGTCACCGTAGCTGCGGACGGTCATGTTTCCGACTTGAAACTTTTCAAATCCAGCGGCGACGAGACGATCGACACGGCGGTCGCCCGTGCAGCCGAACATTCGACGTACAAACCCGAAATTCGGAATTGCAAAGCGGTATCCGGCGGACAGTATCTCTTCCGCGCAGATTTCGCGCCGTAAGGCCGGGTCCGCAGCTCCCTTGGCCGCGCCCTTCGTGCCTTCTTCTGAGTGGCCTCCGTACGATCCGTCGAGCGAATCTCTGTATGATTAAGTTCGTCGTGATTCAGGGTTCCTAAAAGATTCGATTTGGTGCCAGGGGTGGAAGCACAACCGCCGCAGCGGACGCTTAGGTCACAATGACCGGAGTGCCGCGAAGCCGAAGCACCCGGCATGACAGACGAGCAGCTTCAAGAGTACGCAAACCAAGACGTCCGCCTCGTCGTCGGCGGCAAAGTGATTAGCGGTAAACTTTTGACCGGCTTTGAGGCCCAAGTCAGGGTTAAAGCGCCCTATGCGATCCAGTGGCACGACGTGAACCCAACCTTAGGCACTAACGAAGAACGCTTGGCCGCAATACCGCATGCCGAAGCCGTCGAATCGATCGAGCTAATAGATGAGTCCGCGACAGCAGAGATCGAAAACGAGGCGGAGGAGACTCAGACACCAGGCTAAGATCCGGCTAGTAGGCGCGTCCAAGGACGAACGCGGTCGCCGAGCCAAAAATCGGTGACGCTCAATTCAATCTCCAGATAAGAGAGAATCTCCGCCGACGCGCAGACAGCATTACCAATCTAGTCGTTGTTCCCGCGCGGCGGCGCATCAACTTTTATAAATTTCCAACTGCGGGATCACCAACCGAAATCATTACTGGGTGCGCGATCCGGTGGGCACAACGGTCAGCTCGGCCGAATGAACTCTCTGGCCGTTACACGAAGAAACCGCTAGACCGCGGGTCATCTGACGTCTATCTCTGAGGAGAACCAAACAAGTGTGGCGGCTGTGGAGCCTGTTACTATCGATTACTCTTCCGAGCGGCTGGATTCTGCAGCCCGCACCGTTACTTACCGTTCGTACGGGTACCATGCCGCAAGGGGCCGCGGCGTCGCCCGATGGTCGCGAACTTGCGGTCGTCGAGTCGGGCTTCAATCCGCCCGCACTTGGACTTTATGACGCTCGCACGCTGCAGCGGGTCGCGTCGATCTCGCTGCGCGGAGCGTTCGGGCGTCCGGTGTGGCTCGATGCTCGGCACGTGCTCGTCGCCGGCGCGAATGCGCAAGCGATACTCGAGATCGATACGACAACCCGGTCCGTTGCAAGAATTCTGTTTCCGCCGCACACGTATCCCATTACGGTAGCTCATTCCGGCCAACGGGTTGCGGTGGCCACCGATGACGACGGCAACGTGCGACTCGGCACGTTACGAAGCGTTGCGAAGGCGCGACCCATACATATTGGAACGCATCCCGGCGGGTTAACTTTCAGCCAGGACGGCCAGACGCTCTTCGCGGCCGACCGATCCGGAAGCAACGTTAAAGCGATCGACGTGGGCACACTCGCCGTACGAACGATCGCCACCGGCTTGCATCCGAGCGACCTGCTGGCCGTCGGCGGGCGGCTATACGTGGCCGAAAGCGACAACGACAGTGTTGGCATCTATCGCCTCCCGGACCTGACGCGCGTTGCAGACGTTTTCGTCGGTGATTTCGCGGGTAATGCGCGGCTCGCCGGCGTCTCGCCCAACGCGCTCGCCTGGGCCAATGGAACGCTCTACGTCAGTCTGGGTGCGGCGAACGCAATTGCCGTGATCCGTGGCACGCACCTCGTCGGGCGCATCGCTGCCGGCCACTACCCGACCGACATGGTTGCGCTGCGTGACCGTCTCTACGTGGTTGACGGCAAAGGCGAGGCGATACCGGCCAATCCTCGCTTCAACGTGTTCGGCCGCAGCAACGTTGATTATATTGGAGCGATCGAATTCGGATCGATTCGCGGCTATTCGCTGCCTGGTGCGATCGGTGCGGGCACGCCACAGGGGGCGACGGATTGGCAACGCTCGGCGCCGCTGGATTCGGTGGTGCGTCCAGGCGGCCCGATTCAGCACGTATTCTATATTTTGAAAGAAAACCGCGCGTACGATCAGATTCTCGGCGATATCGCCGCCGGGAACGGTGACCCGAAGCTTACGTTCTTTGGGCGTACCGTAACGCCGAATCAGCATGCAATCGCTGAGCGCTTTGGACTCTTTGACAACTCGTACACTAGCGGAGAGGTCAGCGATCCTGGACACAATTGGTCGGATGCCGCCTTCGCCAATGATTACGTCGAGCGGGTCTGGCCGCCGACCTACGGTGGACGAGCCGATGGCGACGACACGGGCGAGGGATTCGGTGCAGCGATGCCGGCCGGTGGGTACATCTGGGATGCGGCAGCCCGAGCGCATGTCTCGTTTCGCGACTACGGTGAGATGGTGAACGAAGCCGGACGCTTCGACGCTTCGCCCAAGCTGACGGCACCTACACTCGATCATCGTTACGATCCGAAATACAACGGCTGGGACCTCGACTATAGCGACCTCGATCGCTACCGTGAATGGAAACGCGAGTTCGATGCATTCGTCGCACACGGCGATCTTCCGCAATTCGAATACCTCTGGGTGCCGAACGATCATACGTACGGTAGCAGGCCCGGCAAGCTCACCCCGGCGGCGTATATCGCCCAAAACGATTATGCCGTGGGGCTCATCGTCGACGCGATTTCACACTCATCCGTCTGGAAGTCATCGGCGATCTTCATCATCGAGGACGATTCCCAGGACGGTGCAGATCACGTCAGCGCGCAGCGCACGACGATGTACGTTGCGTCGCCGTATGCGGCCGGCGGCGTTCAAAGCGAACACTATACAACGGCGAGCATCCTGCGAACAATCGAGCTCGTACTCGGCATACCGCCACTGTCGACCTACGACGCGATGGCGGTCCCGCTCTATGCGGCGTTCACGACTCGGGCGGATCTGCGCCCCTTCGTTGCGATTCATCCACAAATCGACATCACCGCGCGCAATTTGAAGACCGCTTACGCGTCCAGACTGAGCTCGACGCTCGATTTCTCGCGTCCCGACGCCACGCCACCGGGCGTCTTACGAGAGATTATCGCTCGCAATGCCGGCTACAAGCTTTGACGCGCTGCTCGAAGTCTTAGCCGGGCTAGTGTGGAAGTATCGTGGCATGACGGTATTGCTGATCGATCACCAACGCGCTCGTTTCTTCGACTCGGTCGATACGCCCGGAGGGCTTGAAGAGCGCGGGCATCTCGCTCCGGAGGATCCGCATGGGTTCCTCCGCCACCTCGAGCACCGTAAGGAAGCCGACTACCACGGTCAGCGGGTTCCCGAAGCCGACGAGTTCTACGACCGCATCGCGGAGCGCCTCAAAGGCTCGTCTTCGATCATTCTCATCGGCGACGCGACCGGAAAAAGCAGCGCGATGCGGTACTTCCTGGGCTATCTCAAACAGAAGCACAACGAGCTCGCGGATCGCATCGTCGGCACCGAGGATGCAGACTTGTCGAGCATCACGCTTGGCAAGATCGAGGAAATCGCTCGGCGTCACTGACCGAAGTGGCACTATACGAGGGCGAGCGCGCTGAGTCCATCAGCGCGCTCGCATAAACCACGTATTTCGCTCGGTTAACTAAGGCGCCTTACTTAAAAGCCGCGGGACTGACGGCAATCCCGTAACCGCCGCAGCCACAACCCTTCTCGACCGTCCGTACGATCTTACCGGAGGCGTAGTCAACGACCTGAAACGCCGCGTAGCTTTGGTTGCTGGTCACGAGGACCTGCTTGTAGTTCTTGGTAAATGCGAGACCGATCGGTTCCGTGGGGATCTTTATCTGTCGAGAGTACGTGGTCGATCCCGGCGGGTAGACGTCAACGGCACCGTTCGTCCAATCGGCAACGAGCAAGTTCCCCTTATCGTCGAAAACGATACCGGCAACATTACCGAGATTCTGCAACCCCAGGTTGCTTGCGTTACGTGACCCACCAGCGAACTCGAAGACTGCTCCGTGCCCAGATGTAACGATGTTCGATACGAAGACGTCGCCCTTTGCGTCAAGGGCAACGAAGAACGGCCGCGCATAGTTAGGCAAGTATAAATATCCCGAGGGCGACGTCCCACCTGGCGGGTAGACGACGACTCCCTGTAGATTGTACCCGGTACCATAACTACAGCAGCCGTCGGCTACGTATAAGGCTCCCTTTTTCGAGACCGCGATGCCCAGGGCGTCATAGATTGGCCCATAGTAACCTCCCTGGCCGTACGAGCGAAACGGCGTGCTCGCGCCGGGTGCGAAGACCTCAACTCTCTCGCCGCAAGAGCCACCCCCGGCGTTGGCTTCGTATAAATTGCCGCTGCCGTCGACTGCCTCTCCGGTAACTCCGCTAAGGCAGTCCGTGATCGTGCGTTCCGGCTTGTTATACCGGCCGATTTTAAAGACGTCGATGGAAGACCCGTTTCCCAAATAAATGACGCCGGCTTTCGCGCCTCCCTGAAGATCTGGGAAACCGATTGGTGACTGCGCTGAAACTGCACTTGGCATCGAGCTGCCGGCAGCACCGCTACCGGCGCAACCGCTCAGTGCGGCGATCGTTACGGCAACCAATGGGAGGAGAAACAATGGCGATTTAGTTCGCATGACAGAACACCTCCGATAGTAGTTTGAGACTGATGATGGGAAGTACGATGCGAGGAAACGACTTTCGAACCAACGAATGCTGCACGAGCGTCAGCGCATCACTCGTAGAAACCGGTTCTGCCGTCGAGCCCCGATCCATGCGGGAGAAATGTCATCTGAAGTGACAACTTCGCAAGCGTCAAGCAGCGGCGCCGCACTGCGCAAATATCGCACGCTTGTTCGACATGCGACCCATCCATCGGCTCTTCGCCGCAGTCCTTTGATTTGCGAGTTTCTTGGTGTCGATCGGCATAGGTTACAAGACCTCTCCGATCCCGATTTGATCGCGACGTTTGCGACGGCCCTCAGTGATGCTCTCGACGCGGCCACGCCACGCCAGCGCGACATCGTTAATCGTCGTGACCTTAACGGCGAGAGCTGCGACCAGGTGGCAAGGGAACTGAATCTGTCGATTCGGCAGGTCATTCGAGAGCACAACTCGGTGCTTTCGATCTTGTCAAACTATAAGCCACGAACGCGTGAACTCGCACTCGTAACCGATGCGAGTGGTGCTTTCGACGCTCAGTTAGAGATGTGTAGTTTCCTAGAACAGGCTGGTAGTCGAGCCGAAGCGGCAAACGTCCTCGAACATCTGGTCACTCTGACGCAAGATAATGCCGACCGCGTGCGCATCGAGCTGCAACTCGCCGAAATGTACACGCGCGCGGGACGCTTGAGTCTCGCCCGCCATCGTCTGCGAAACGCGCAAGAGATCGCAGCGACCTCTCGCGAAACGGAAGTTCGAAGAGCGCAAATCGATGCCGTGGCGGCGCGACTTGTGGCGACCTCCGGCGACGCTAAGACGGCCGTCGCGCTAGCGGACCACGCTTCACTATTGCTGTCTTCCTGGATCGACATCAGCAACGATGTGGGGATCTCGCGGTCGCTCGTCGACGTGCAGAACTTTCTCACGGAACTGGCCATCGGCGCAGGCGACATTCAGAAGGCCAGGAGTTTTAATCGGCGCGCCTTGCAGAACGGAATGCGTCTCGGGCTGCTCGATACGAATTTGGGCAACGACGCCGGCGCCTGGAAAGCGATTATCGCAGTTTTCGACGGAGACGTGCAGGCGGGTCACGACGAGCTCACCCGATGCTACGTGCGGGCGATGAAAACGGGGTTCGTCCGCGACGGCATCAGCTTAGCAAGCACGATCGCCGCCTGTAGTCGAAGGCGGGGCCGACCGGCCGAAGCTCTGCGGTTCCTGAAGCCACTAAGCGCCACCGCACGTCACGTCTGCGTTGGCGAAGCGCTCGGAGGATTTTTCCTTGAGTTGGCCGGGGCAAGCCTCGAGACTGGGAGGCACGACGACGCTGCTGCATCTCTCAATGATGCTCGACAGGCCACGCTCGATCCCTGGATACAGGCCAGCGCGTTACTTCTCGAGAGCGAGTTAGCTCTCCGCGCCGCAGATTTCGCGAGCTCACTAGCCGCAGCCGAAACGGCGGAAACCGCCTTCGTTCGTCTTGGGCGCAATCGCCTGGTAGGAACGTCCCTGCGCGTCCAGGCTGAGGCATTGGTTGGACTCCAGCAACGTGAACGTGCCATTCAAGTCATGGAAGCTGCGATCGCCGCGGCGAAGCAAGGGGGATCGCAACGGGGACTCCGAGACGCGTACAACGCGATGTATCTGCTGACCGCTCAGTTCCGCTTCAAAACGCTGGCCAGGAAAACGGATCTCCTCGCCCAGTAGTCCAGCTGCACTACATCAGTAGGCGAGGTGATGCGACACGAACAGGGAGCGGCGCTCGTCTCGGCGCTTGCTCGCCGTTCTTAGACGCCGGCATCCCAAAGGCAATCGATCGGGTTGTGCCAAAGCCTCTTGTCGACATGGGGAAGTGGCGTTGACGCAAATCGCAACCGAGATTCTCGTTCGGATTCGCTCGTTCGCGCGACTGCGCGAACTGTTGGGCAGCGAGATCGAGTTGCGCGTGCACCGCGGTACGACCGTCGCGGACCTGTGGAACGAGCTGTGCGCGCGCAACCCCGGGGTCGGTCCTTTTGCATCGACGACGCGGATCGCTCGCAACGGCCGGGTTGTGGCGCTGCTCGAAGAAAAGCTCGCGGACGGCGACGAGATCGCGCTGCTGCCGCCGGTCGGCGGGGGCTAACGCCACGGGTTTCGTGGACACGCGCGGCCGCGCTCTGCGCGACCTTCGGATCTCGGTGACCGATCGCTGCAACTTTCGCTGCACGTACTGCATGCCCAAGACGGTCTTCGGAACTGACTATCGGTTTTTGCCGTCCGCGGAACTCCTAACGTTCGAGGAAATCGTCCGCGTGGCAAAGATTTTCCACGGGCACGGCGTCCGAAAGGTCCGCCTTACCGGCGGCGAGCCGCTGGTGCGCAAGGATATCGAGAAGCTGGTCGCAATGCTCACCGACGCATTGCCCGACACGATGCTAACGCTGACGACGAACGGTTCGGCGCTCGAGGCGAAGGCAAGGGCGCTCAAAACCGCCGGTTTGACGCGCATCACCGTGAGTCTCGACTCCCTCGACGATGCGACGGTCAAAGCGATGAACGGCATCGATTTCCCGGTTGCGAAGGTGCTCGAAGCTATTGACACGGCGGCCGGCGTGGGCTTGGTTCCGGTCAAGATCAACATGGTCGTTAGGCGCGGCGTTAACGACGGCCACCTCGTCGATATGGCACGCTATTTCAGAGGGTCCGGGAACATCGTCCGTTTCATCGAGTTCATGGACGTCGGCACGACCAACGGCTGGAAGATGGAAGACGTCGTTCCGAGCGCTGAGGTGGTGCGACGGATTAATGAGGTGTTTCCGTGCGAGCCGGCGGATGCCAATTACTACGGTGAGGTCGCCAAGCGCTGGCGGTACAAGGACGGTTCGGGCGAGTTCGGGGTTATTTCGAGTGTGACCGAGGCGTTCTGCAGCTCGTGCACGCGTGCGCGGCTCTCCAGTGACGGCGTGATGTACACGTGCCTGTTCGCGAGCAGAGGGTTCGACCTCAAAGCACTGCTACGAGCGAGTAAGAGCGACGAAGATATCCGCGATGCCGTCGCCGCCGTCTGGCAGCGTCGCGACGACCGCTACTCCGAGATTCGCACGAACGAGACTGCTAATGGAGCGAAGGTGGAGATGAGCTTCATCGGCGGCTAGCACGGTGCGTTTCCTCGACCGATTGCCGCTGCTGATTGGCGCGGTGGCCTTTGCTGGAGTTGTCGTGCTCCTATCCGCGTGCGCTCACGGAAATCGTGCACCCTCGCTCGAGTTGTTGGACGATCGCGGCCAGACTTGGGCGTTACGGGATCAACCCGGTGGGACGGTGATCCTCTTCGGCTATACCCACTGCGAGGATACCTGCCCGCTGACGCTCGTCAAGCTCTCGAAGGCACTGAAAGACATCGAGTCTTCCGGGGGCAGCACGCAAATCGCTTTTATCACGGTAGATCCCCAACGCGATACGCCTGGCGAGCTTCACGCGTGGCTAGCGAAGTTTGGACCCCAGTTCGTCGGCCTCACCGGAACGGCATCGCAGATTGAGTCGGTCGAGCACTCGTACCACGTATATGCTCAAAAGCTTCCCTCTCGGCACGGTGGCTATGGCTACGACGAAGCGCACAGCAGCACGATATTTTTTATCGACAAAGATCGACGCATCGTGAGCTTGCACGATCCGACCGACTCACTGGGCGAGCTTGCGCACGCGATGCGACAGCTATAAAAGCAAGTTACCGGGTTCTGCCGCTGTTTGCTGCGGAGCCGGCGCTTCTGTTGGCGTAGAAGTCGGCTGTGCCGTAGGCGTGGGCTCCGGTGTTGGCACCGGTGTTGGCACGGGAGGAGGAGGTGGGGGTGGCGGTGGTGGGGGCGGTCCGGTATCAATCGGAACTGGCGTATCTATCACGAGGATGTTCTGCGCCACGAGCGCGTGAGGGCCGGGTTTCGACTGCGTGGAAGTCGTTAACAGCGCGCTTAAGGCGACGGCAAAGAGAGCACAGCTAAGGAATGCAGCGTTTCGCATGATACCCTTTCGAGTAGTCTAAGGGAACTATCCAATGGTCCACAGCGCTGACAGGAATCGCGACGACGTATCTAATGGGGTCAACCTTCTGCCTCACGAGTGCGTAGATTGTGTCGCTAGACTCCGTGATAAACGCCACGCAGCGTTCGCTGATTGCAGTCATCAACGCGTGATTCCACTTGCCCTTTTGAAACGTGAGGATCAATGGCGCTTGAGGAGCCGGGGGATGTGTAAATGCAAACGCCACCTTACTAGCCGTTTGCTGCGCCCAGATGTTCAAGATGGGAAACGATGCGAGCACGATTGAGAAAAGGGCGATGCGCTGATACTTGTAGGCCCAAGCGCGTCGTGGAATTTTCGCGACATCGAGCGCTATCGTCACGAGAAGAATAACGCATATAGCCTTTAGGATTGAGCCGGCGTGGTCGATGAAGACCGAATACGAACCGGCCAAGATCTTGTTATCGACAAATGGAAAGACTGATGACGGTACGTGGAGATCGTGGTCATAATAGTAATAGCGATATTCGAATCCGACAAAGAATGCTATGATCGCGAGAACGAACGTGATGTCCCGCGCCGACGCGAGGAGCGAAGGCGTTTGGACGCTTGTGCTCTCGGCTGTTGGCGGAGCTTCTTCAGAGGCGTTCATCTCGATCTCCTCAGGCTTCCAAGCGTTCGCTAGCCTAGACCCCGGAACCTCTGCGAACGGCACGACGGCGTGGGTCCGGGCTGACATCAGGAGGCCTGCGTAACCTTTCAAAACCGGGCTGCCGTAAACGCGACCGCGCGATTGTCGCCGTCACTTATTAGTAAATAACCTGTGACGGCTGAAGCTCAATCTGTCATCAAAGAAGGCGATCTTTGCGGGTCGATTCGCAACTGAGTCGCGTCAAATGCAACAGCGGGTCAACTCGGTGGTGAAGGATTTCTCCGCGGGTGCCACGGCATCGTAGAATCGTTACGATCTGCAGGGACGTTGCCCTGGTTGTGAGATCGCGACGAGCTCCTTGCGACGCGGGCTTTATTCAGCAGCAGATAACTGGCGGTCAGCAGCGAGGTTGGCACGAGTCGAGCTGACCCGGGTGGTGTCGACGATGAGAATTCCTCCGCCCGGCATGACTCGAGTCTACGGCGCCGTTGCCTTCGTTTTTGTTGATTTCCGTTCACGGATTAACGAAGACAGTGCCATGAATTTATCCGGGATGTTTTCGAGGCCTTTAGCTGGCAGGGGCTTGTCGTAACGCAGGCCACCTGCTAATCTTTATTTGGCATCCGGGTGCCTGCTTTGGAGCTGGGTGAAGGGACCCGTGGTTTTCAAGGCTCGGCCGCGGTCGTCGTAACTCACTACTCTTCTATGAGAGGGCAGTGAAGCTTTGGAGGTGCCTTATGGCAAAGGCCAGCTATGCAGCATGCCGTTTAGCGACGACGGCTTTAACCTGCGTAACGCTGTTCTTCACGGTGACGCTAGTCGCAAGCGCCGCCTCGTCTTCGAGCATACGATCTTCCGCCGCATCGACTGGATCAGTGACGCGTACCGTCGCGCCAAAAACGGCAACCGCGCCGCCTACCTCTTCGCCGGCGCCAAGCGCTTCACCGACGCCCTCAGCCGCGATGCTTACTGCGAGCGAAGCGGAGGGATTGTCAGAAACAATTTGGATAACCGGGGCCGTTGCGCTCCTCGTTCTCGGCGTCGTGTTCTTCGTCGCGCGCCGCGGCACGAGGCAGGTTGCTACAACCGACAAAGACCTAGAGGCGACTCGCATCGTCTACGGATTCTGGCTGATTATCGCGAGCCTACTTCTTACGCTGGGTGTGGTCATTGTGACCGTGAACATTTTCCGGCCGCCGGTGGTGCAAACATCTGATGTCATAGCGATTATTACCGCGGTGACGGGGGTGATCGGGACGCTGATTGCGGCCTTCTTCGGAGTCCAGGCCGCTGGGGCTGGCAGGTCCCAAGCGCTGAGCACATTAGAAAAGTTCCAATCGCAAACTCAACCTGCCGCCACTGAAACCAAACTTGACCCCTCGTTTGGTCCTCACGCCGGCAATACGAGGGTCACGATTGCGGGCAATGGATTTACAGGCGCCAGCGCTGTGAACTTTGGTGCGGTAGCCGGAACCAACTTCGAGCTCGTCAACGATGGTCTGCTACATGTCACGACGCCTCCCGCACCAGAGGGGACGGACAAGGCCGATGTGGCGGTGGTCTTTCCCGGAGTAACTCCGCCTAACCGGATTGTCGCCACGTTCTACTACTACACGATCGATGCGAGTAATATCTGGAAGGGCCAGGTCCTAATCAGAGGTTGTGGCCTGACCAACGCTGCCGCAGTGATGTTCGGAACCGCTTCCACTCCTGCTTCGGCGCCTGACCCTAGCGGCTACCTTAACGTCACACTTCCCGATCGGCCCGCTAACGTGAGCCCGGGCACTGAGGTTGATGTCACGGTCGAATACGCTGTCAACAGTCCTACGAACGTCGCCACCATCGGCAAGTTTACGTGGCCGAAGCCTTACGCGATCGATGTGAGCAACATCGCGACGGGGCAGGTCGTGATCCAAGGCTCTGGGCTGACCAATGCCGTCGCAGTGATTTTCGGAGCCGCTTCCGTCCCGGCTCCAGCTCCCGACGCCAACGGTTATCTTAACGTCACACTACCCGATCGGCCGGCCGACGTGAGCTCAGGAACTGAGGTTGATGTTAAGGTCGGGTACTCCCGCACGGTCGATAGTACCGCGGACGCCGTCACTGTCGGTAAGCTTACGTGGCCGTAGGCTATAGGTTTCAATCGTATCTAAGCCCTCGCTTCTTTTGTTACATTTTGTTTGATTGGATCTGCCGAAGTCAACTGAGGCCGTAACGCGATGCCAGTTTCGCTAAATAAACTCTAAAACCGCAACTGGCCTGAAAATATAAAACTTCGATTCCGAGGGAGAGCTGCCGTGCCGATGCTTAAGAACGCAGTATTCACATTATTCCTTGCAAGTTGTCTTGGAGTTCTACCTGTGACCGCTGCCCTTGCAGATGAAAATAACTCCGCGGACACAAGCGGCTGGCACCGATCGCTATGAGGCCTTGCCTCATACGCCGCCGTTCCTGCGGGAGATAGAAGTGGCGTCAGACTACGACATCGTTATTGTCGGGGCTAGCTTTGGAGGCGTATCTGCCGCGTTGTCAGCGGCGCGTTACGGAAAACGCGTTGCGCTGATAGATCGCTCCGTCAACGTGGGCGGCCAAGCCACCGCGCAAGGTTTAACACGCTGGGACGAACACGGAGAGGTCATCTCGCCCAGCACTCACGGCAGCACGAAGTCGTACCAAGTGCTCAAAGACGACATCCGAGGTTGGTATCGCACATACGCGCGGGTTGGGCCGCGCGGTGCGGCCGCGGATTTCAATCCCGGATTCGCCAGTCCAGGCCATCCCTTCTCCGCCGACTGTAACGTCACGGAGACGGTGCTGCAACAGCTCCTCAAGGATGTCCAGTCAAACGTCACGCTCCTGCTTGGCAAAGCTGTGCAGAAGGCAAACCGCAGCGATGGTGCTATCCAATCGCTCGAGCTTTCCGACGGCAGCACCATTTCCGGCAAGATCTTCGTCGATGCAACCGATTTAGGAGATCTGCTACCGTTGTGCGGCGTGAGCTGGTTCATCGGAGCCGAATCGAAAGGCGACACCGAAGAGCCCCATGCCGAAAGCGAAGCTAACTCTGGGCACATCCAGCCCATTACGGTTTCGATAGCCGTCGAACATCGCCCCGATGGCGAGCAGCACGTGATTCCAAAGCCGGCAAACTACAATCCCGAACTCATCGCCTCTCAAGCTTTCGGCGTCTGCTGTGCGCGCAACGGCATGATCGGGGGCGTCTTCTCGTCGGCAAGTTCACAGCACCCGGGTTGGGAAACGATCTTCGATTATCGTCAGTACCTCGACCATCAAAATTTTGCTGACCCGAATTACACTTGCGATAGGACCGTAATTAACGTCGGCTGCAACGATTATCAAGCAGCGGTCATTCCGACCGGCGATGCGGCCAGGGACGAGCAAATCGTCGAAGAGGCTCGAGCCGTGTCAATCGCTTACCTGTACTGGCTTCAAACCGCTGCGCCGCGCGATGACGGGAACGGCCAGGGATACGCAAATCTAATGGTCCGCGAAGACATCTTCGGAAGAGCAGACGGCACGGCGTCGCAGGCATACATTCGCGAATCTCGCCGAATCGCTAAACCGATCGTGCGCCTCCTGGAACAGCATATCGCGCTCGCTGATCCTGGCTCGGCGGCTAAACGAGCTCCGGTAAATTTTTCGGACTCGTGTGGGATCTGCATGTACGGGATCGATATTCATCAATGCTACGGACCAGCGGGAACCCCATGGGTGAACGTGCCGGGCGTGCGACCGTTCCAGATTCCCCTGGGAAGCTTGATACCGACGGACGCGACAAATTTGATTACCGCTTGCAAGAACATCGGCGGCACGCACTTAACGAGCGGCGCGTACCGCGTGCATCCGGGCGAGTGGGCGATCGGGGAGGCCGCCGGTGTACTCGCCGCTTATTGCGTCGGTCAAGGCGTGTTACCGGGACAAGCCCATGCGAACGCATCGCGCGTTGCGGCACTCCAACTTCGTCTTCTCGAACAGGGGGTGCCGATCTACTGGTGGGACGATCTAGATTATACGCGCGACCCTAAGACGTTTGCGGCGGCCAACTTACTTGGCGTGCGCGGCTATCTTAGCGATCCGGGCAGCCTGCACTTTCGGCCGACGGATACGCTTACGCAGAGCGAACGCGATGCTGTCAACAGCCATGCGGGTCGCCAGCTCCCATGGCCGGCGAAGGCGATGACGCGAGCGCAAGCCGCTGCTTGGCTTTGCGCTGAGCTGGGATTGCCATCGAGCGAAGCTGTGCAGCACTGGAGTTCTTAAGACTTTGCTCGTTAGAACCGTGCTCGTCGTCATTCTCGAGTCCGCTTTCGATTTAGAGCTGCCGGACCGGGTTCGCAGATTTTATGAAACTGCAAGGGAGGGGTAGCTAGCCAAAGAGCCGAAGAGGCGAGCTAACCAAGCATGGGCTTGGGAGGTTAGAGGAGATTTCGTCCATGCGCTGCCCTACATTGAGCGCTTAATAGCTAATGAAGCAAGTGAGGCTAGCTATTCTGAGCAGGGGATTAGGCCGGTGAACTACCTTCCTTACCTAATTGGCCTCGTCGGCGTAATTCTCTACGCCGTCGTTTGCCAGATGGCCGGCCCGAAATCGGGCGGCGTGGTGGGCGCCATCCGCGGTGAAGATGGGCGCCTTAGCAGTTCGAAGTTTCAGTTCTTCGTCTGGACCGGTGTCGTCATATTCGTCTGGGTCGCGATCTTTGTTGCTGGTGCGACTCATACAAGCGTGATGTGTACCGGAACGACCAATCCCGCGATTCCGGCGAACGTGCTTCTCGCGATGGGTTTTAGCGTCATCACGCTCGCGACGGCTAAAGGCGTAACCACTTCTTACGTCTACTCGGGACGAATCGCGAAGAGCTCTGATAATCCGTGGAGTTGGAGCGATTTGGTGTGCGGCGACGGCGGGAATCAACCCGACCTCAGCAAGATCCAAATGCTCACCTGGACGTTCATCGCAGCGGGATCTTATCTCTACATAGCGATCGCGCGCGTGGCCGCGTACAACCCTGGCGTCGGCGGCGCTCCTCCCTGCGGGTTGCCCGACATCGACCCCGCGCTGATGGCCCTCATGGGAATCGGCCAAGGTGCCTACCTTGGAACGAAGATTGTTCAGAGCGCCACCGTGGTCTTGCGCAGTCTTTCGAAGCCGCAGACATTCACCGGAGACACAATCACGATCAACGGTTCGGGATTCGGGACGGACGCCGGCTCCGTCTATTTCGGGCGCGTTGCTGCCGTCTTGAGCAGCGTTTCGCCGGCATGGACCGACACGGCAATTAAGGTGATCGTGCCAGCGATTGACTCACAAGACAACGAACCTTTTGAGCCAGGCGACACCGTTTTGGTCGGCGTTCTGCTGACGGGCGCCGACGGCACGAACTCAACGGGGAACACGCTGCCATTCACGTATGCAGCTGCGCCGGTTGAGGTTACTACCGCGTCAACCCCGGTCACGCCCGCAGGTGCGCCGCTGCCGGCCGACCAGTCGGAAAGTATCGCGCGCAAATGGCTCGATCAACATTTGCAAACGCGCGCGATTGCTGAAGGCGGGCCGCCTGCGGACGATCCGATTCTGTACCGGTTGAACAATACTCCGACTGTCGAGTCCCCGGTGATGTCGGTTGAAGGCCCGGTCCATGCGCCCGCGCCTGCGCGGTACGCGTTTTTCGTCGACCATCAACCGCGAGCGAACTGGGAGCACTGGTGTTCCTATGTATTCGTGGCTGATGACGGCAGCGTCTCCGCCGTCGATGCGACGGTCCCACCGTCACTAAAGGGCCAGGCCTACTCACGCTTGCAGTACAATCGCCCCGCAGATTCGGCGAATTAACGATGTCGAGACTCTTTGTCGTACTTTTCGCCGGATGCATGAATTCGGACAACAACCATCCACGCTATGCCAACGACTTGCAGCTATTCGGCGACGTTCTTTCTACGATGGATGGTGTTGACGTCGACTCGCTTAAAGTCTTACATTCTGACGGCTCAGCGTCTTTTCAATTCACCAACATAGCCTTTCCTAACGTGACGGGCGGTACTTCCCCGTCGTTGACGACGACGCTGCAGTCGATCGCCAACGCCGCCACTGCGACCGACCGATTTGTTTTCGTGGCGTCCAATCACGGCGGGGCCGATAGCACCGGTTCGTATCTGTGGTGTTGGGGAGAAACGAAGTTCAGTGCCGCGAGCTTCGCGCAGATCTGCAGCCGCATCGCATGTCAACGTCAGGCCTACATTTTTGGCCAGTGCAATTCGGGCGGTTTCATCGCCGGCCTGGCTGGCCGGCCTCGCGTGATCCTGACCGGGACGGATCCGGCCGGCGTTACGCATCCATCTAATGGCGATCAATACGACGAGTTCTTATTGCGTGTCGCTGAAAGCATGAAGAACGGCAAGCGAAAATTCACCGACATTTTCGCCGCTGCCAAAGCCGCAGATACCGCCGGCGACAACCCTCAGCTTTCCGATTCGGGCGGCGTCGGGTCCGACGCTACCCTACTGACCGGACCGTAAATAACATCGTTCGAGTGGAGGAGTTATGACCCGAATCGTTCGCCTCGCTATCGCAAGCGCCATGCTCGCTACGTTCGCAGCCTTCAGCCTCGTCCTACCGGCGCTCGCGCAACAGTCTCCGTCGTCGCCAGCGCCATCGAACAGCTCCGCCCCGTCGGGCGCAAGCACAGGCGGAGGCGCAGCCGGCGCCGGCGGTACGATCGAGACAACGATCCTCGCCTATCAAGGCTTGCAATCCGATGCCGGCGGGATAGCCGCTGCGGTCGCCAACAATCTGCCGAGCGGATCTCGGGTCATTGTTGCAACGCCGCCAGACGTCGTCGCGCTCCTTCAGCTTCGCATCGTGCTTTCCCAGATAGGCGTGCTCAACGATCGCATGAACGAGCTGCGGGCTGTTCTGTACGGACTCGGATGCAAACCCACCACATCGCAGATTACTCCCGCGCAGGTCAATAGCGGCAGCTTCATCAGCCCAGTGCTGAGCCTCTTTTCGACACCGGGCAATATTCAAACGATGGTCTCCACGATCGCTAGCCTTACTTCATCGACGGAGTCCGTCACCGGGCAGATGGGAAACTTTACCGACCCGACACTCGTCAGTATGGTCGCTCAAAACCTCAATCACTCAGGGAAACCTCTTCGGGTTTTCGTACCTGGCGTAGCTCCGCCGAACTGGAGCAGCGTTCCACCGCCTAAAGATTCGAAGACGTCTGTAATTGACTCAGATCGAAATCAGTCCTTTCTCTACCAAGGTGTTCGGACTCTGGAGCTCAACCGTTCGCACCTTCAAGAGGAAGCATTTTCCGCGCAGAATAACCCGAAGAAACCGCAGTGTAAGAAGGATGCCAATCTGGCGAAAACGCTGAAGCTAATCGACGCTGCTTCAGCCGCCTCGGACAAATTCGTAAGCGCACTGATCGGCGGCCCTGCGGCGCCGTCGAGCTCGATTCTGGGCGAGCCGGCGGCCTCGACGGGCGCGAAACCCGGTAGCGCGAAGCCTGGGCCGGCTAAATCTACTCCGGGAGCGCCAAATCAAATTACTCAAACGGTTAACGTAAATCCGGCTGGCAGTCCTGCTGCTGGGCCTTCAGGGCCGACGCCGCTCCAACAACTTCTTTACGTCGATCTCCTGATGCACTATCTCGCCGATAAAGCGACATCCGAGATTCTGCCGGACGTCTATCTGATTTCCGTTCACGCCTTGGAAGCGGGCGGTTCCCAATTGACGAAAACACAGACGTTTTTGGGCACGCGCCAATACTACAGCGGCGGAGCCGTTGCCACATTCATGCTCATAGACCACGGCGGCTTTATTCGGTGCAGCGGGATTGCCTATGGCTATCGCGGCTTCGTGAAAGCCGACGACATCGGGCTCGCAATCGCGCCTCGAATTGGAGCGGCGAATCAAGCGGTCGTGCCCGGCACACAGAATGCGTTACCGAATGCGCAAGCGTATCCGAACCAGACTGACACGCCGCGTTGTTGATGGGCGAGAGGCACGTTTGTGAGCCATAACGGTGAAAAGGATAACCGCGATGGAATGCAAGTTGTAGCAAGCGCGCTATCGATGGCTCGCGACGTCGTCGTTCTCGCAGCAGTATACCTTTATTTTGCCGGTTTCATGTACAAGTACTACTACTATGAGAGCTTCCATATCAAAAACGCGCTCGACACGGTCTCCTCCTACGTTGCGTTCGTCTATTCGTATACCGTCTTTTGGGAGAACCTCACGGAACTA
>DATHOO010000032.1:0-36751 GCA_035484815.1 Candidatus Acidiferrales bacterium | reverse complement strand
GCGAGGCTTGCAAGATGTCGATCAGTCGCTTATGCGTCCGCATTTCGAAGTGCTCGCGCGACTTCTTGTCGTTGTTGGTCGAGCGCTGGACGCAGAACCGGTTGATCTCGGTCGGCAAGGGAACCGGGCCACTGACAAAAGCGCCGGTGCGTTTGGCGGTCTCAACGATCCGCTCGGCCGATTGATCGAGCACCTTGTGGTCGTACGCCTTGAGACGTATGCGGATCATTTGCTTCGCCATTACGGTATACGCTCTATTCGCTGACGGACGTTACGACGCCCGCCCCGACCGTGCGGCCGCCCTCGCGAATCGCGATTCGCAGGCCTTCCTCACAGGCGATCGGCGTATGGAGTTCCACGTCCATCTGCACGTTGTCCCCCGGCATCACCATCTCGACGCCGTCGGGCAGCTTGATCGTTCCGGTTACATCGGTCGTCCGAAAATAAAACTGCGGCCGGTAGTTTCCGAAAAACGGCGTGTGGCGTCCGCCCTCCTCTTTGGAGAGCACGTACACCTCGGCTTTGAACTTCCGGTGCGGTTTGACCGAGCCGGGCTTGGCCAGCACTTGGCCGCGCTCGATTTCGTTGCGATCGACGCCGCGAAGCAGCACGCCGATGTTGTCGCCGGCGATTCCGGAGTCGAGGAGCTTGCGGAACATCTCGATGCCGGTGACGACCGTCTTCTTCGTCTCCTCTTTGAGACCGACGATTTCGACTTCCTCTCCAACCTTTACCTGACCGCGCTCGACGCGACCCGTCCCGACCGTACCGCGTCCGGTAATCGTGAAGACGTCTTCTACCGGCATCAAGAACGGCTTATCGACCTGACGCTCCGGTTGCGGAATGTAGTCGTCGATGGTGTCCATGAGCTTGAAGATCTGGTCGGCGTCAGCGTCGCCTTTCCGTCCGCTTGAGTTCAGCGCCTTGAGCGCCGAGCCGCGAATGATCGGGGTGTCGTCGCCTGGGAAATCGTACTGCGACAGCAGCTCGCGGATCTCCAGCTCGACCAGCTCGAGCAGCTCTTCGTCGTCGACCATGTCAACCTTATTCAGGAAGACGACGATCCGTGGAACGCCGACTTGGCGCATGAGCAAAATGTGTTCGCGCGTCTGCGGCATCGGGCCGTCGGTTGCAGCAACAACGAGCACCGCGCCGTCCATCTGCGCGGCGCCGGTAATCATGTTCTTGATGTAGTCGGCATGGCCCGGACAGTCGACGTGCGCGTAGTGACGCTTGGCCGTTTCGTACTCTTGATGCGAGATGGCAATCGTAATCCCACGCTCTTTCTCTTCGGGAGCGTTGTCGATTTGATCGACGCCGACTTTCTGCGCCAGCCCTTCGGTCGAAAGGCAATGCATAATCGCAGCCGTCAACGTCGTCTTACCATGGTCGACGTGACCCGTCGTGCCGATATTCACATGCGGCTTATTCCGCTCGAACTTTTGTTTAGCCATCTCTTTCCTTTCACAGCGGGTTGCACTTCGCGCAACCCTTTGGCACTACGCGGCGCTTCCGGCACTTCGCGCCGGAAACCGCCGCTGCGTGCCCCCATGCCGACTACGCGGCATGGGTCCCCAAATTAGTGCACCGCTGGTTACGCAGTGCGCCGTTTCTCTAGAACACGGATCCAGGCGTATTGGATGCCGCTTTTTTCCGCTTTACGCGGTAAACGCCCCCGTTCCAGAGGGCGCCACGACCCGAATGGTATCAACCAAAACCTCTCAAGTCAACGCTCCGGCGAAGGCATTTAGGCTGGGGCCAACTTCTTCCCGACCGCCTTTGCCACGATCTCTTCTTCGACGGACTTCGGCGCCTTCTCGTAGTGCGAGAACTCCATCGTGTACGTCGCCCGCCCCTGCGTCGCCGAACGCATGTCGGTCGCGTAACCAAACATCTCGGAGAGCGGCACGTGAGCGGTAATCACCTGGGCACCGCCCGGCGCCTCTTCGGTGGCATGGATCGCGCCGCGCCGGCGGTTCAGGTCGCCGTTGATGGCACCCATGTACTCTTTCGGCGTCGTTACCTCGACCTTCATAATCGGTTCGAGCAAGATCGGCCCGGCCGCGCGGTTGGCCTCTTTCCAAGCCATCGAGGCGGCGATTTTAAAGGCCATTTCAGAGGAGTCGACCTCGTGGTAGGAACCGTCGAAGGCGACCGCTTTAAAATCCATCACGGGGAAACCGGCGAGCACGCCGCTTTGCGCCGACTCGCGAATGCCTTCCTGGACGGCCTTGCTGTACTCCTTAGGAACGGCGCCGCCGACGATCTTCCATTCGAAGACGAACCCCGTTCCCGGCGGTTGGGGCTCAACCCGCAGCCACACATCGCCGTACTGGCCCTTACCACCGGTCTGGCGGACGAAGCGCCCTTCCTTTTCAACGGTCTTGGTGATCGCTTCTTTGTAGGCGACTTGCGGCTTGCCGACGTTCGCATCCACTTTGAACTCGCGACGCAAACGATCGAGAATGATCTCGAGATGAAGCTCTCCCATGCCCGCGATGATCGTCTGCTGCGTCTCCTCGTCGGTGCGCATGCGGAAGGTCGGATCCTCTTGTGCCAACCGCGTCAGCGCGAGACCGAGCTTATCTTGATCGGCCTTGCTCTTCGGTTCGATCGCCTGGTGAATGACCGGCTCCGGAAACGTAATCGATTCGAGCGCAATCGGCGCCTTCTCGTCGCAGAGCGTGTCGCCGGTGCGCGTGTCGGAGAGGCCGACCGCCGCGGCGATATCGCCCGCGCCGATGGCGTCGATGTCTTCGCGATGGTTGGCGTGCATCCGGAGAATTCGGCCGATGCGCTCCTTGCGCCCGCTTCGCGAGTTCAGCACGTAGCTGCCCTTATTCAACACGCCCGAGTAGACGCGAAAATACGTGAGATTGCCGTACGGATCGGTCGCGATCTTGAACGCGAGCGCGCAGAAGGGCTCGTTGTCGTCCGGCTTGCGCGTGAGTTCGTTACCGCTTTTTGGATCGCGACCGACGATCGCCTTGGCTTCCAGCGGCGAGGGCATGTATTCGACGATCGCGTCGAGCAGCGGTTGGATTCCCTTATTCTTGAAGGCCGAACCGCAGAGCATCGGCAGCACCGTGCCCGCGATCGTGGCTTTGCGCAATGCCGTCTTCATGCGATCGATGGGCAGCTCTTTAGCCTCGAAGAACATCTCAAGCAGCTCGTCGTCCTGTTCGGCAATCGCCTCGACGAGATGCTGGCGCCACTCCATCGCCAGATCCTTGAGCTCGCCGTCAACGTCTTCGTGGATGAGCGCCGAGCCGAGATCGTCGGTGTAGACGATCTTTTTCATCGTAAAGAGGTCGACGACGCCCTTGAACTTGTCTTCGGCGCCGATCGGCACTTGAATCGGCACTGCGCGCGCGCCGAGCCGCTCGCGGATCTTTTCCACGACGTTGAAAAAGTCGGCACCCACACGGTCCATCTTGTTGACGAAGATGATCCGCGGAACCTTATACTTATTGGCCTGACGCCAAACGGTCTCGGATTGCGGCTGGACGGCCGCGACCGAATCGAAGAGTGCGACCAGCCCGTCGAGCACGCGCAGCGAACGCTCCACCTCGACGGTGAAGTCGACGTGGCCCGGGGTGTCGATAATGTTGATGCGCGTATCGCGCCAGGTCGTTGCGGTTGCCGCCGACGTGATCGTGATGCCGCGTTCTTGCTCTTGGACCATCCAGTCCATCGTCGCGGCGCCGTCGTGCACCTCGCCCATTTTGTGCACGCGCCCCGTGAAAAAGAGGATGCGTTCGGTGCACGTCGTCTTGCCGGCATCGATATGCGCGGCAATGCCGATGTTCCGCGTGCGTTCGAGCGGATATTCCCTTGCAGCCATGGTTTTGTTAGTTCAGATTACCAACGATAATGCGCGAAAGCTTTATTTGCCTCCGCCATCTTATGCGTGTCTTCACGCTTCTTTATCGTAGCGCCGGTGTTGTTCGAGGCGTCCAACAGCTCGCCGGCGAGCTTCTCCTCCATCGAGCGGCCGCCACGCGCGCGAGCGAAACCGATCAGCCAACGCATCGCCATCGCCTGGCGGCGATCCGGACGGACTTCCATCGGCACCTGGTAGGTTGCGCCACCTACCCGGCGCGGACGTACCTCGACCAGCGGCATCGCGTTGGAGAGCGCCTGCGAGAAGACTTCCATCGGGTCGCGGCCGGTTTTGTCGGCGACGATCTCGAGTGCACCATAGGTGATATGCTCCGCGGTCGACTTTTTGCCGCGCAACATAACCTTATTGATGAAGCGCGCGAGCACTTTCGAGTTGAACTTTCCGTCGGGTAGAATCTGCCGCTTCGGAGCGGGTCCTTTACGAGGCATTACTTCTTCTTTTCGCGCTTAGCGCCGTACTTTGAGCGACCTTGCTTGCGATTGGCCGTCCCGGCCGTATCGAGCGTGCCGCGAATAATATGATAGCGGACTCCGGGGAGATCCTTAACACGGCCACCACGCACCAGCACGACCGAGTGCTCTTGGAGATTGTGACCGATGCCCGGGATATAGGCGGTGACTTCCTCGCCATTGGTCAGCCGCACCCGCGCGACTTTGCGCAGCGCCGAGTTGGGCTTCTTGGGCGTCACCGTCTTCACTTGGGTGCAGACTCCCCGCCGCTGCGGGTTCCCGCTTACCTCGAAGGTGCGGGTCGGCAGGTCGGGATGCCCCGGCTTCGGCCCGGTGAGGACTACCCGGAAGGCTCGGGTCTTAACCTTCTGTTCGGTCTTTTCGCGCCCGCGGCGCACCAGCTGGTTGATGGTTGGAATGGGGTGTTGCTCCTCTCACACACAAAAACACGGCCTCACCCGCGGGCGGGACCGAGCATCAACTATACCAAGGCCCTATTTTGCCGTCAAATGGCCGGCTCGAGGCCGAAGCGTTCTCACGCCCGCTACCTCGCGTAGACTCCGTCCAGGAAGCTCCAGAGCGCGTCGCAGGCCGCTTGGGTTGCGGCGAGGACTTCGGCTTCTTTTTCCGGCGTGCCGGCAGCCCGTTCGATGAGGCGCCACTCCTGCGCGGAGTGCCACACGTCCGCTTTTTCGTGGGTCGCGAAAAACTCGACCGCACTCGGATCTTCGATCCCGTAGAAGCGGCGAAGTCCCTCGATCTTCACGGCAGCGATCGCCGGGACTTGGGATTCAAACGCGTGCAGCGCGGCAAGCCCAGCATAGTACGGGCGGTTCCGGCAGAGGTCGCTGAACGTCTCAATGAGGCGCCGGGTGGCCGGAAGCGCGACCGTCTTCGCCAGATCGGCCTCTGAGAGTCCCAGTGCGTCCGCGAACTGCTTCCACAACGCGGGATGATTCTTGGGGCCAAGCTCCTCGTCGACGAGGTTCTCTAAGATCGCCTGGCGCGGACCGAGATCGCTCGTGCCGTCACTTGCGAAGTGGGGCGTGTTTGAGTGCACCGCGCTGAGAAATGTCGGCTCCGCCAACACGTAGTGCATGTACTGTCCGGCGTACTGTCGCATTTGTTCGAGCGTCAACTCGCCTTTTGTCCACGCAATGTAAAATGGGTGCGTTAGCAGATGGCGATCCTCGATCGTCGAGCGGACCGATCGTTCAAATGAAGTTGATTGGGTCGTTTCCATGGCGCCGGGGATTACGCATCGCTTTGTGGACTCCTCGTGTCGCCAAAACGTCCGAGTTCCGCGGCAATCTCATCAAACGTAAAGCCGCGATGACGGAGCGACGCAACAAACTTCTCGATCGTGTCGCGCAAACTGCGCATTCTGCCGCGCCGGTTGACCGGAACGTGCTGAGCGACCCGAGTTCCGCGCCGCCCATCACCAACGAGCCAACCCTCCGACTGCAGCTCACTGTACGCCCGCGCCACGGTGTTCGGCGCGATCGCGAGATCGCCGGCGAGTTGCCGCACCGTTGGGAGCGGCGAGTCTGGGAGCAGCTCGCCGCGCTCGATCCCGGCGCGAATTTGCGCCATTACTTGCTGGTAAGGCGGGATCTCGAGCTCAGGGTCAACGACGAGATATGGCGAGCTCACGCCGTCGCGATTGGGCGGCGCAACGGCAGCAGGCTGGCCGCGAGCGAGATGACAAACGCCGCTGCTACGATCGCCATCGCGACCGATCCAAGCGTTCCGTACTGCGCGGGCAACGTCGGTGTGACGAGCACGACGGCCACGAAAGCCGGCGCGCAGGCCAAGTTGGCGATGCTGCGCGCACGTCCGACACGGACGCGTTCGTCGACCGCATATTCTAGCTGAGGATCGAGGCCGATCAGAAGCGCCGGCGCCGTCGCTACGCGCCACGCAACGATGCCAAGCAACAGCGTGGATGCCGCAACGACGAGCGCCCCGATCCGTTCCGGCGGATACGCGGCAAGGAGGATGGACACGAGGAAGCTGCAGGCCACGGCAACGATCAATAGCGGAGGCAGCGCAGTGAATGGCGAGCGGCGCACCAGCGGTGCGACGCGCCGCTCGACCGCACGGCGAAACTGTAGATAGGCGAGCAGCGTGACCGTCGCGGCGGCGAGACAGAAGAGCGCGTAGGGCACGATGAACGGAATCGCGCGAACGCCCTCAAACGCGGCTAACACGATCGCCGCGATGCCCAAAAGCCGCCCGTAGCCTGCCGAAATTCCCTCGGCCTCTTCGCGCGCATCGACGACGCGGCTGAGACGCTCTCGTTCGTCCGCCGGTATCTTTGTGGCCCAACGTGTGAAGTATCCGGCCACGCCGGCAAAGCAGCGCGGCCAAACGAACGCGGCGAGGCCCGCGAGAACCATCGCAACGGCCATCGACCAACGAGTTACCAGCTCGGCATGAGTTGCATGTGCGTCTAACATTGTATTACCAGGCTAATACAAAAGCCGGTTTTGTGTCAACCCCTTGGTGCAAAATCCTTCGCTCTTTGCCCTTCGACTACGCGCCCTTCGACAGGCTGAGGACGCTCCGCTCAGGGTGACAGGGCCGGAAGGTCGTATCTCGCCGGATGGCTGCTAGCGGGGGGATTCACGAGAGCCCGCGGCTTGGCGTACTCGACGGCTTGCGCGGGATCGCCGTGCTGCTCGTCCTTTGGTATCACATCTGGGAGATCTCTTGGCTATCGCCGGGCCCCGCGCTCGACTTTATTCCGGCGACCGGCTTCATCGGCGTGCATCTCTTCTTCTTTCTCAGCGGCTTCGTCATCACGTATCCCTTTATCCGAGCGACGGCTTTGGGCAAGGCAGCCCCAACGTGGGGGCATTTTGCCTGGCGCCGGTTTATCAAGATCGTGCCTTCGTACGTGCTCTCGATTGTCGTCGCCTACGCGATCGGCTACGCACAAATCCAACCGGGCGCCTCGACCGTCCCGGATATTGTCACCCATTTGCTCTTTATCCACACCTGGTTTCCCGACCGGTACGGCACCATCGACGGCGTCCTTTGGACGCTCGCCGTTGAGGTGGAATTCTATTTCGTCTTCCCTTTGATATGGTGGTGCTTCAAGCGTCAGCCGTGGCTCACGGCCGCGCTGATGATCGCCATTGCGTGGCTGTGGCGTGTGAATTTGCACCACTGCTGCTATTCGACGATCTTCGCACAGTGGGAAGAGAATCTCCCCGGTTATCTCGACATTTTCGCCTTTGGGATGATCGCAGCGTATGTCTTCGTGCGTTTCGGGGATCGCTGGCGCGCGTCGCGCCTTCGATATGCCGCCCCACTGGTCGCGCTGGCCGGATTCACGTTGCTCATCGCGCTCTTGCAGAATCTCTACGCTTATCGTCTTTACGACCAGTGGTCGGGCGTCTGGCAAATCGCGAATCGGCCGTGGCTCGGGTTTGCCTTTGCCGTCATCGCGCTGGGATCGCTTGCGAGCCCGCGGTGGTGGCAGATCGTCCTCAACAATCCGCCGCTGCGATTCATGGCGACGATTTCATACAATCTCTATCTCTACCATCAGCTGATCGCGCGCGAGCTGTTGACGCACCACATACCGCGATACACCGGCGATCCGCACGACGACCCCGCGTGGCAAGTCCGATACACCCTGGTCACCACTGCGACCACGATCGCGCAAGCAACTCTAGTAACCTACTGTTTCGAGCGACCGCTCTTGCGGCTGGGACCGCCGCGCTTACGTCGCTAGCCGAGGACCGATTTGAAGAGGCTCTCCGTTAGCCCCGCCACGCCGGGAACCCGCACTTCCTTGCCTTGGAAGCCACTGACGAACGTCCAAATCCAAACCACAATCGAGAGAACCCACAAAATGGGATATAGCACCCAGAGGTGGATGAATCCCAATACGACCCATAACACCACATAAAGGCCCCAGATCGTGATCGATTGAGCGGCGGCCCACTTTACGAAGCGGTTCGTTCCACCGCCGACGAGCATAACGAGCCCGCCGAGTAAGCAGAACAGATAGGCGAGTCCTGCTGCGACGTTTTGGTCGAGACCGAACGGAGTGTCTTTCGGGGGTTCAGTTACGGACATGCACATGCCCCTTTCGCTTGCGCAGATTCCACGAGCTTTTCAACCATTGCTTTGCTTTACCGGACGAGCCTACCTCCGAGCGTTACCGGCGACAGGCGCATGGGCGCGGCTCGTGCAACGACGGAAAAATGCGCCGCTGCTGGTACCTGCTGCTGATTCTACCGTTCGTCGGCACGTTGCTGCCGCCGCTCTACAATCATGCTCGCCCGGCGCTCTTTGGCATGCCGTTCTTCTATTGGTACCAGCTCGCGTGGGTGCTCGTGACCGCTGCGCTCCTCGGTGCCGTCGTCGCGCTCACGCGAGAACACGATGTCTAGCTCCGCCCTCATTCTCGCCATCGCGGTTCTTGCAGTTACCCCGATTGGTTTTCTCGCGGCTCGATGGGGCGGTGCCAACCTTCGCAGCCTGGAGCAGTGGGCGCTTGGCGGCCGCAGTTTCGGAACGATCGTTTCGTGGTTCTTGCTCGGCGGCGACCTCTATACGGCCTATACCTTCGTGGCCGTGCCGGCATTGGTTTATGGTGTCGGCGCGCTCGGCTTCTTCGCCGTCCCGTACGCGACGATTGCGTACCCGGTGGCCCTGGTCGTCCTCCAGCGATTCTGGGGCATTGCCAATCGGCACGGCTACATGACGGCGGCGGACTTCGTGCGCGATCTCTACGGCAATCGGACCCTCGAGATCGCGGTCGCGCTTACCGGCGTCTTCGCCGCGCTTCCGTACATCGCATTACAGCTCATCGGCATGCGCGCCGTCTTCGCACAGGTCGGTGGCCTTGGCGCGGGCAACGCCCTGCCGGCGTTGACCATCGCGTTCGTCTTGCTCGCCGCCTACACGTACACCAGCGGGCTGCGCGCACCCGCAATGATCGCCTTCGTCAAGGACACGTTGATTTACGCTACGGTTATCGCCGCGATCGTCGTCATTCCAGCGAAGCTGGGCGGCTGGGCGCACATCTTCGCCGTCTCCGACGCCGTGCTGGCCCGCCGGCCGCATCCCTCATCGATCTACCTGGCGCCGACGCAGTACTTCGCCTATGCCACGATGGCGTTCGGCTCGGCCCTCTCGCTCTTCATTTATCCGCACTCGATTACCAGCGTGCTCGCGGCACGAAGCCGTGCCGTGATCCGGCGCAACGCCGCGCTTCTTCCGGTATATTCGTTACTGCTCGGGTTCCTCGCACTGCTCGGCTATTGCGCCATCGCCGGCGGCATCGTCACCAACGACGCGACCAATATCGTGCCGCTGCTCTTCCGGCAAAACTTCCCTGACTGGTTCGCCGGCGTCGCCTATGCGGCCATCGTCATCGGTGCGCTCGTGCCCGCCGCGATCATGTGTATCGGCGCCGCCAACCTCTTAGCCAGCAACGTGTTTCGTGAGTTCTCTCCGGAACGTTCGCCCGTCGAGACGCGCAACGCCAAAGTGATGACCGTTGCGATCGCGGCGTTCGCTTTACTCTTCATCTTCTTTGTCCCGGTTCCGTTTGCGATCGACTTTCAGCTGCTGGGCGGAGCACTGATGCTGCAAATCTTTCCCGCCTTCGTGCTTGGTCTATGGACGCGATGGTTTCATCCCCAAGCGCTCCTCGCCGGCTGGGCTTTCGGTCTGCTCGCGAGTTGCGCGATGGCGTACGAGAGCGGGTTCACGTCGAACTTCACCCTTCGTCTCTTGGGCGGATCGCTTACCGGGTTCATCGCGTTCTACGCGCTGTTGCTGAACATGCTCGTTAGCACTGCCCTCACCCTGTTGCTGCGCACTGCGCGAAAGGCCGCTCATGAGTGACAAAATCAATCCGCCAGGCTGGCCGCGCCCGAGCGGTTACTCCAACGGCGTCGTCGCCGAAGGTCGTTTCTTGGCGATCTCGGGCCAGATCGGATGGAACGAAGAGAACGAGCTCGTCGGCGCGGATTTCCTCGCACAAGCGCAACAGGCGCTCCGCAACATCGTCGCCGTGCTGCGCGCCGCCGGCGGCGACGCCTCGCATCTCGTGCGCCTGACGTGGTACGTCGTCGACAAGAACGAGTACCGCGCAACGCTCACCGCACTCGGCGCCTCCTACCGCGAGATTATCGGCGCGAATTACCCCGCGATGGCCCTCGTGCAGGTCGCGGGATTGCTCGAGGAAGGAGCGAAAGTCGAGATCGAGGCAACCGCGGTCCTTCCAGGAGCAAAATGATCCGCTCTTCGTGCTCGCCCTTCGACGACGCGCCCCCGGCGCTCCGCTCAGATGACAAAGAGCATGTTTTGCTTCGTTCAGATGATGCGCGCGAAACTTGTCGTTCTGGTGACAAAGAATATCTTTTGTTTGTTCAAAATGGTGCGCGTGACCTTGTCATCCTGAGCGGAGCGGCAAAAGAGAACACGCTAGGCGACGCGACAACGTAGCGCAGTCGAAGGACAATCGTTGTTGCTCATTTGCATCCTTCGACTAGGCTCGCTTTGCTCGCTCCGCTCAGATGACAGGGGTAATTACGATAGGGCGCGGAGCTTGTAGCGTTGGAGTTTGCCGGTTTCGGTGTGGGGAAGCTCGGTAACGAACTCGATTTCGCGCGGTGCTTTGAACGGCGCGATCTGGGTTTTGCAGAACTCGCAAAGCTCTTCGGCTTTCCCGTCGCCGGCAGCGCAGCCGTCGGCGAGCACGACGAAGGCCTTGACGAAGTTGGTTTCTTTCGCGGGGTCGCGCTTGCCGACGACGGCGACTTCCTTGACGTCGGCGTGTGCGATCAGCGCTTGCTCCACCTCAGGGCCGGAGATGTTATAGCCGGCCGAAACGATCATGTCGTCGGTTCGCGCGACGTACCAAAAGTAGCCGTCGGCGTCGCGCCGGTAGGCGTCGCCGGGATAGTTCCAACCGTGCTGCACGTAAATGTTTTGGCGTTCGTCTTGTAGATACTTGCAGCCCGTGGGACCTTTCACGGCGAGCCGCCCAACGGTTCCGTCGGGCAACGGCTGCCCGTCGTCGTCGTGAATTTCCGCGGTGTAGCTCGGTACCACGCGACCCGTCGATCCGGCGCGGGCCTCTGCTTCTCCCGATCCCACGAAGATGTGCAGCATCTCCGTGCTGCCGATGCCGTCGAGAATTTTTAAGCCGGTCCGCGCGTTCCACTCCTCCCAGACGGCCTTGGGCAGCGTTTCGCCGGCCGACACGCACTTGCGCAGCGAGGAAACGTCGTAGCGATCGACTGCGGCGCACATCGCGCGATACGCGATTGGCGCGGTGAAGACGGTCGTGACGCGATGACGTTGGATTGCATCCAGCAGCTCGGTCGGACCGGCCTTTTCGAGCAGCAGCGTCGCAGCGCCAACATAGAGCGGAAAGAGTAGTAAACCGCCGAGACCAAAGGTGAATCCGAGGGGTGGGCTCCCGCAGAAGAGATCGTCGCGTGCGGGCGCCAGCACACGCGTGCCATAAGTGTCGCAGATGGCAAGCAGATCGCGATGATAGTGCATCGTCGCTTTCGGCGTTCCAGTCGTTCCCGATGTAAAGGCAATCAGCGCCACGTCTTGCGCGGCCGTCTCGACATTCTCGAAACGGTCGGATTTCAAGGCCATGCGCTGCTCGAGCGATTCGCTTGCCGGCATGGCCGCGCTGAACTCCGCGACCTCGACGCCGCCGTAATCGAGGCAGGCACGATCGAGCTCGCCACGAAGGCGCGCGTCGCAGAGTGCGTGCTTGACCTGTGCCTTCTCCATCATGAAGCGCAGCTCACCGGCACGATACAGCGGCATGGTCGTTACCGCGATGGCGCCGGCCTTTAGCACTGCAAACCAGCAGGCCGCCAGCATAGGCGAGTTGGGCGCGCGCAGCAAGACTCGATTCCCTGGCACGACGCGCAAGTCTTCGACCAGGACTCGCGCGATCCGATTCGCAGCGCCGCGCATCTCGGCGTAGTTCCAGACGCGCCCGTCGCCGCCAACGACGCAGCGGCGATCCGAGGATGCATCAACTTGACGGTCGAGCAGATGCGTCGCGGCGTTCAGCCAGACCGGATAGCCGGCGGTCGCAAAATGATGATTGAACTCGGGCATCTCTTCGCGCGCCGGCAGACGATCCTCGGCGAAGCTGTCGACGTGACCCGTAAGCCGCGCGCTCATCCCTCGAGGGTTTGTTTGGCAATCACGATCTGCTGGATCTCACTGGCCCCTTCGTAAATCCGCAGCGCACGAACGTCGCGATAGAGGCGCTCGACGATCTCGCCGCGCACCACGCCGCGGGCGCCGAAGAGCTGCACCGCTCGATCGCAGACGCGTCCGGCCGCCTCGGTCGCGAACCATTTTGCCATCGCCGATTCACGCGTTACGCGCGCGGCACCGGTATCCTTGACCCACCCAGCGCGATAGACGAGCAGCGCGCTGGCATCGACGTCGGTGGCCATTGCCGCAATCGCGGCCTGTGCCATCTGGAGGTCGCCGAGCGGCTTGCCGAAGAGGAGACGTGTCTTGGCGTGGGTCACCGTTTCCGCTAAGGCCCGCCGCGCGAACCCAAGGGCGGCCGCGCCCACCGTGGCCCGAAAGACGTCCAGCGTCGCCATCGCAATTTTGAACCCCTCGCCATCCTCGCCGATGCGCTGCGAGACAGGCACCCGACAGCGTTCGAGACGCAGCGAACCAAGCGGGTGCGGCGAAATCGTTTCGACTCGTTTGCCCACCGAGCAGCCCGCCGTCCCGGCGTCCACGGCAAAGGCGCTCAGACCTCGCGCTCCGTCACCGCTGGTTCGCGCGAATATAATGTAAAGATCGGCGACGCCGGCGTTCGAGATCCACGTCTTTTCGCCGTCGATCACGTAGGCGTCGCCGTCGCGGCGAGCCTGCGTCGCCAATGCCGCCACGTCGGAGCCGGCTTCCCGCTCGGAGAGTGCAAATGCGGCAACGCAGCGGCCGTTCGCAACATTCGGCAAGTAGCGGCGTTGGAGTTCGGTGCTTCCGAAGAGAGCGATCGGCGCGCTTCCGAGACCTTGCATCGCAAAGGCGAAATCGGCGAGTGCCGAATGGTTGGCGAGCATCTCGCGGGCCAGACAGAGCGTTCGAACGTCGAGTCCGGCGCGAATCCCACCGTAGGCCCCGGGGATGCAGGCCCGCAGCCAACCGGCGTCGGCAAGTGCGCGCACCCACGCGCGGCAACTCGCGTCGGCGTTCCGCTCGTCATCCAGCACGTTGACGCGGGCAAGCCATTCCACCAAGCCGACCGCGAACGCGCGGTGCTCCTCATCGAAGAAGGGCCACGCGAGATTATTGGGCATCAGTCGCCTTCGAAGACCGGCCGACGCTTCGCCACAAAAGCGTCGTATGCGCGGCGAAAGTCGTTTCGTTCCATGCAGATCGCCTGCGCCCGAGCTTCGGCGTCGATCGCCGCATCGAGCGGCATCGCCCACTGCGCATGCAGCATCTTCTTCGTCATTGCATGCGCGAAGGTCGGGCCCTGCGCGAGCTCGCGAGCAAACGCTTGCGCGCGCTCGAGCAAGCTTTCCGGCGAAGCTAGCTCATTGTAGAACCCCCATTCGTACGCTTGACTGCCCGCCATCGCGCGTCCGCTGTAGAGCAACTCGGCGGCGCGTCCCTGTCCGATGATTCGCGGCAAGATCGCACACGCGCCCATGTCGCAGCCGGCTAAACCCACGCGGACGAAGAGAAAGGCGACGCGCGAACGCTCGGTGCCGAAGCGTAGATCGCTGGCCATTGCCAGGATCGCTCCAGCGCCGGCACAGACGCCGTCGACCGCAGCGACGATCGGTTGGGGACAGGCGCGCATCGCCTTGACGAGATCGCCGGTCATTTGCGTGAAGGCGAGGAGTTCGTCCGGAGTGCGAGTCGTCAGCGGACCGATAATCTCGTGCACGTCGCCTCCGGAGCAAAAATTGCCGCCGGCGCCAGTCAGCACGACCGCTTTGACCGTTGCTTCGCTCGCGAGGGAACAGAATCGATCGCGCAACTCCGCATAGAGCTCAAAGGTCAGCGGATTTTTGCGCTCCGGCCGGTCGAGCGTGAGCGTAAGCACCCCGCCCTCCGACTCCCAGCGTGCCTTGGTCATCGGATGCGAAACGGCAAGTTCTCTTCGTACTGCCGCCCCGCACTGTTGCGAGCGATGACGCGCAGGCGATACGCGCGTACGAAAATTGAGGGCGTATCGAAAACGTCGAGCACGAAAGCAAAGCGCCCGGGAGCGCCGCGGGGGACGTCGAGCGAGAAAAGGTTCGTTCGCACCTCGACGCTAGCGACATTCGTGCCGGTCACGAAGGAACCCGACCACCGCTGGCCGCGCCGCACGTCGAGGGATGAAAACCGCATCGCGAAAATGCGCGGCGGCGCATCGTTTGCCTCGGTACGTGGCGACGGCAGCGTCGCCGGGCCGACGGTAACGTTGGCGGGTGCGTCGGGTAGGTGCGACGCGCAGGCCGCCAACACCGCGGTTAGCGCGAGCGTTCCGATGCGGAGAAACACGTCCGGAAGCGTACGGAACTCTTTCGAACGCCACCTGCTCGCCGGAAGGCGCCGGTAGGACGACCGCGTAAGGGCCGTCCATGGTGCAGACGCACGCCGTTCCACGAAGCGTCGCGTTCGATTACGCGGTCGGCATCTGCGGCGTCTGGGTTTCGGCCGGATTCTTCGTCGACGCGTGGGCCCACGGGCACGTTCCAGTCGAGAGTTTCTTCACGCCGTATCACGGCGTTTTCTATTCCGGCATGGTCGCGCTGCTGCTCGTGATCGCCGGGTTCGCGCTTCACGCGCGCCGCCTCGGCTACGATTGGGCCGATACCGTCCCTCGCCCCTATCGCTTGGCGTTGCTGGGAATCCCGATATTCGTCGCCGGTGGAATCGGCGACATGCTTTGGCATCGCATTTTTGGAATCGAAGAGGGCGTTGACGCGCTGCTGAGCCCGAGTCACCAGGTATTGGGCCTTGGCATCTTTTTCGTATCGAGCGGCCCGATCCGTTCGGTGCTTGCCGACCGGCTCCATTCCACCACGTTGGCGCGTCAGCTTCCGCTGGCGCTCGGGCTTGCAACGTGGCTGATCCTAACGCACTTCGGCACCGCCTACGCGTTCGATCCGGGAGCCGGGCGGACGAACGCTCCGCCACCGATCGTGCCGTTTACCTCGCACTACCTCACCGCCCTGGCGATCGGATACTTCAAGATCTCCGTCGGCGTCTTGATTCTGATCTTCCAAAGCGCTCTGATTGCGGGCTTCGCGATCTGGCTCGTGGCACGCATGCACGCCTGTCCGGGTATCGTCACCATCTTCCTATTACTCGGCAACGCGCCCGCGGCGGCAGCCTTCACGAACCAGACTCCACTGCTCGCAGTGACGCTCGCCCAATCGTTGGTCGCCGGTCTCATCGCCGACGGGTTGATCCGCCGCTACGATCCCGATCCGGCCGCTCGCCCGCGCGTTTTTCGATGGTTCGCCGTCATCGTGCCGATGACGTATGCCGGTGTTTATCTTCTCGGCACGTGGCTGGGCGATCGCCTTTGGTGGGATTGGAATGTCGTCCTCGGCGCCTGGATTTGGTCGGGAGTCTGTGGCTTCGCGCTAAGCCTTTTGGCAACCGCGCGGCGCACCGCGTGATTCCGGCCGCTTTTTTCTTTGCCGCGCTGCTGCTGCATGCCCTGACGTCGGCGCGCTACGGCTACTTCCGCGACGAACTCTACTTCATCGCATGCTCGAAACATTTGGCATGGGGATACGTGGACCAGCCGCCACTGGTAGCGGTGTTGGCGTGGCTCGCCGCGCCCGCCGGTTACGCGCCGGTCGCGTTACGCGCATTGCCGATTCTCGCAGCCGCGGCGACGGTCTACTTGGCAATCCGGCTTGCCGGCGAGCTCGGCGGCGGACGATTCGCGCAAGCGCTCGCCGGCGTCGCGACGCTCCTGACGCCCGCGTATCTGTTGCTCGGGAACACGCTGACGACGACGTCGGTCGAGCCGTTTTTTTGGACGCTCGCAATGTACATCGCGATCCGCATCGTTCGCGCACCCGACGCGCAGGCGAGGCGTTGGTGGATGCTGCTCGCCGTCGCGGTCGCCGCGGGAGCGTATGCGAAGTACTCGATCGTGCTTCCGGCCGCGGGAGTGCTAATCGGGTTCGCGGTGCTACCGGAGCGGCGTGTGCTGCGCTCGCCCTGGCCGCTGTACTCCCTAGCGCTTGCCCTTGCGCTGCTCGCCCCGAACATCGCGTGGCAGGCTTCGCACGGCTGGCCTTTCTTCGAGGTTCTGCGCGGGAATTCGGCGCATCGCCCCGCCTTTGCCAACGGCATCGCCTTGGAATCGTATAGCTTGTTCCTCAACGCGCGGGATTTTGCAATCGAGCAACTGCTTTACACCAATCCGATCGCCGTTCCAGTTTGGCTTGCGGGCCTGATTGCGCCGTTTCGCATCAGAGCGCTACGCGATCTGCGGTTCGTGACGATCGCATACGCGTTCGGGTTCATCGTCGCCGTCGCGCTTTTCGCCAAAGGTTACTATATTGTCGGCTTCTACGCCGCGTTGTTCGCCATCGGTGCCGTGGCATTCGAGCGCGCTGCGGCGTCGGTGCGTATCGCTCTGCTCGTTGCGGTGATAGGCGTCGGCATCGTCGCACTGCCGTTTTCGATCCCGGTCCTGACCGTCGATCGGCTCGTCGCATATTCGAGGTTCCTCGGATTGACCGGGCGCGGCGGCTCACCGGCGCACCTCGTCCAGCCCGTTTTCGCCGAGGAGTTTGGCTGGGATCGGCTCGCAAGCGACGTCGCCAGCGTTTACTTCGCGCTGCCGCCCGCGGAGCGCAATCGCACCGCGATTTATGCAGACACCTACGGCGACGCCGGCGCGCTCGATTTCTTCGGCCCGCGCCACGGATTGCCACCGGCGATCTCCAGTCAGAACAACTACTACCTTTGGGGAACGCGCGGCTACGACGGAAGGACGTTGATCGCGATCGGCGCGACGCGGATCGACCGCTTACGGGCGTTTTATCGCAGCGTAACCCTTGCGACCACATCCACCGCGCCATACAAGTGGGTCGTCGAAGGACCGGACCCGATCTACATTCTCCGCGGTCCAATCGCACCGCTGCCGCTTATCTGGCCGGCGCTACGATGGTATGGTACGTAAAACTAGCCTGCATTCCCGATGAGGATGCCGGTCAGAAAGACAAGCATACCCCCGGCAACGACCTGGAGCGCTGCGCGTAGTAGGGGCGTGTCCATGTAACGGTTTCGGATCCACGCGATTGCTGCAAGCTCGCAGACCACGACGAGCATCGCGCTGTAGAAGGCGGCCCGGAAATCACTGATGAGAAATGGTAGCGTATGACCCAATCCGCCCAACGCGGTCATCGCGCCAGTCACCTTGCCGCGAATCAGGGGGTTTCCGCGCCCCGTTATCCTTCCATCATCGCTGGCCGCTTCAGCAAACGACATCGAAATGCCGGCGCCCAGCGAGGCCGCGAGGCCGACGAGAAACGCGTCGTGCGACTGGCGCGTGGCGAGCGCTGCAGCAAAGATCGGCGCTAAGGTTGAGACCGATCCATCCATAAGCCCGGCGAGCCCCGGCTGAACGATTTGCAACACCAATCGCTTGCGGCCCGCATCCGGTTCTTTCTGGTCTCCAACCGTCCTTCCACTTTCCGTTGCCATAGACTTATAATGTGAGCAAACGCTCATCTTGTCTACTCGCATTTTGGAGATAAAACCATGCCGCGAAAACCGCGCACTAGCGAACGTAAATTGCCCTCGCAAGAACGGTCACAGATGACCGTGGATGCCCTGGTTGAATCAACTGCTCGCATTTTGGCTCATGAAGGCTATGAAGCCGCAAACACCAACCGCATCGCTGCGGTCGCGGGCGTGAGCATCGGCTCCCTGTACCAGTACTTCCCCAGCAAGGAGGCTTTGGTGGCCTCAGTCATCGATCGGCAAAACGAGGAAGTCATGCTGTTCTTCCGTCAGAGCATGGAGAAGGTCATCGACCAGCCTCTAAAAGTGGCCGCGCATGAGCTCGTCGCCACTATGGTCGAGGTGCACCGACTGAATCCGAGCCTGCACCGCGTCCTAGTCGAGCAGATGCCTCGCGTCGGAAGGTTGGCTAACATCGAGGCGGTCGACCGCCAGGCCTGTGAACTCGTTCGCACGTATCTGGCGGCCCATCGTGACCAGATCGATGTTCCCGACCTTGATATAGCGGCGTTTATTTGCGTAACGATCGTCGAGGCGCTAACGCATGTGACCATTGCTCGCCGTCCCGACGATATCTTCAGTGGAGACCGATCCCAGATTCTGATCGATGAAATCGCTCGGCTCGTGCTTCGCTATCTTGAGAAACCCGCGAGAGGTAGATAAACGGGACCTCACCTTGACACACCATGCTACGATATTGCTGCTATGAAAACGCCCGTCGGGGTCGCGCCCCTTTCTCTTACGTTGAGATAGACACCCGGAACCGGACGTCAGTCGTCGGATACCGGGCCTCGCCCCGGTATTTTGCTTTTTATAGCGGAGAATGTAAACGTGCCACCTGCCCTGCGATTGGATAAGCGCTGGAAAGCCCTCATCATACTCTGTACGGGAATGCTGATGATCGTGCTCGACAGCACGGTCGTCACTGTCGCGCTCCCCTCGATTCAACGCGATCTCGGGTTCAGCACTGCCAACCTCGCCTGGCCGGTCAACGCATATCTTATCGCTTTCGGCGGGACGCTGTTACTTGCCGGCCGACTTGGTGACCTGGTCGGTACGAAACGCATCTTCATGATCGGCCTCTTCGTTTTTACGGCGGCGTCGTTGCTGTGCAGCCTGGCGGGCTCTCAGTGGACGTTGATCGCGGCGCGGTTTGCCCAAGGTTTGGGCGGAGCGATGGCCGCTGCCGTGATACTCGCGATGATCTATACAACGTTTATCGATGCGCACGAGCGGGCGAAAGCGCTCTCGGTGTTCAGTTTCACCGCGTCCGCCGGTGGATCGGTAGGTCTGCTCGTGGGCGGCATCATCACCCAGGCGACGAATTGGCACTGGATCTTTGCGGTGAACATACCGATTGGTATCTTTACCTACACATTCGCGCGGCGATTCATTTCAGATTCACCTGGCATCGGCTTCCGGGAGGGTGCCGACATCAGCGGCGCGGCGCTTCTAACGACGGCCCTGATGCTGGCGGTTTACGCTGTCGTGGAAGTCCCGCAAACGGGCATATCGCTGAAAATGGCCGTCACGGCCAGCGTAAGCGTTGCGCTTCTTGCGGGGTTTATCGCACGACAAAGGCGCCTCGAAAAACCGCTGCTGCCTTTGGGCATCTTTCGCAAGCCCAACGTTCTGTGGAGCAACGTTCTTCAAATCGTCATCGTAACCGGCTTATATGCATTCTTTTTCTTGTATGCGCTGTATTTACGTAATGAAATGCACTACGACGCAATCGAAACCGGGCTAGCCTTTCTTCCGATAACACTGGCGATCGGGGCACTTTCCGTGGGACCCTCGGCGTGGTTCATGCAACGATTCGGGCCGAAGCTCCCGCTGGTCGCAGGGTTGGTCGTTTCGGCGGCTGGTCTGGCGATCTTCGCACTGGCGCCGCTGGATGCACCGTATCGAAGCGTAATCTTTCCAGGAATGATGCTGATGGGAGTCGGGCTCGGTGTCGCGTTTCCGTGCATCATGGAGTTCGCAATGTCGAGTGCGACACCAAGTGACTCAGGCGTGATCTCAGGCCTGGTCAATACCACGGCGGAGGTAGGCGGCGCACTTGGCCTTGCCGTCGTCGCAGCATTCGCAGCATCGCGGACAAACTATGTCTCCGCGGCCGGCTACTCAATGGCTGCTGCGCTGCTGTCGGGATACCGGCTCGCGTTTGCAATCTGCACGATTTGCCTCGTCGGCGCTGCCGTTATCGCGATGACCGCGCTTCATTGGGGAAAACTCGAGTCGCTTAAACCACAACCGGGTGACCGCGAGGTCGCATAGGCTCTTTCGCCGCGTTCGATCAGCTCGATGGAGCTGGAATCACGATGCTTTCCCCGGATTCCGAGCCTTCGACCAGAGCCAGAACGGCTTGCGCGACCTCTTCAACCGTCGCGATGCGCCCCTCGGGATTGCCCTGCGCCATCAGCTCACGCGTCGCTTCTTCGCTACGCCCTGTACGCGTGGTGATGTTGGCGATCGCCGTGCGCATCATGTCGGTTTCCGTGTAACCAGGGCAGACGGCATTGGCGGTAACGCCCGTTCCGGCGACCTCCGCGGCTACGGCGCGCGTGAAGCCGACGACGCCGTGTTTGCTGGCACAGTAGGCCGCAATGTACGGCGCCCCGCCAATCCCGGCGGTACTCGCGATGTTGACAACGCGCCCCCAGCCGGCGTCGACCATTTCCTTCAACACCGCGCGCGTGCAAAGGAACGTTCCCGTCAAGTTCGTTGCGAGGATTCGCTCCCACATGGCGAGATCGGTTCGCGTTACGGGTGCCGATTCGGCGATCCCGGAGTTGTTGACGAGGATGGCGATCGGGCCGTTTGCTTTTCGACAAGCGTCGAACGCGCGGTGGACCTGCGATTCGTCGGTGACGTCCGCGTTTGCGCTGAAAAAGGGGCCTTCAACTACGCTCGCTGCGGTGCGGCTCACGATGCTGACGCGAGCACCGCGATCGGCGAGCAGCGTCGCGATTCCCAGCCCGATTCCGCGCGCACCGCCGGTCACTAGGGCGTGTTTGCCGGCGACGCTCACGGCGTCGCCTCGCGCGCGCGCGCCGCCAATCGTTCGAGCTGATCTTTTCCCGCGAGGTACTGCACCGGCCATGCGGCTTCGTGATAACCGAGCTGCGCCGCGGCGTGCAGCGTCCAAAAAGGATCGGCCAGGTGCGGCCGTCCAAGCGCAACGAGATCGGCACGTCCACCGGCGAGGATCGCGTTGACCTGATCGCTCTCGGTGATATTGCCCACTGCCATGGTCGCGATTCCCACTTCATTACGAATCTTGTCGGCATACGGTGTCTGAAACATGCGGCCGAAGATCGGCTTTGCGTCCGGCGAGGTTTGGCCGGTGGAGACGTCGATGAGGTCCGCGCCTTCGGCTTTGAAGGCTCGCGCGATCTCGACGGCATCGTCACCGGAGATGCCGCCGTCTACCCAGTCGGTCGCCGAGATCCGGACCGACATCGGGCGCTCTGCCGGCCAGACCGTGCGCATCGCACGGAAGACTTCGAGCGGATAGCGCAAGCGGTTTCCAAGCGAGCCGCCATAAGCATCCCGCCGATGGTTGCGTAGCGGGGTTATAAATGAAGAGAGCAGATAACCGTGAGCGCAATGCAGCTCCAGCATGTCGAATCCGGCGGCAAGACCCATTTCGGCTGCTCGCACGAACGCGGCAAGGATCGCCTCCATTTCGGGCTTGCTTAACTCCGAGGGCACTTGGTTTATCGGCGCGTACGGAATCGCCGAGGGCCCTACAACCGGCCAGTTCTCCGCGTCGAGCGGCTCGTCCATCCCCTCCCACATGAGCTTCGTCGAACCTTTCGGTCCGGAATGACCCAGCTGCAGGCAGATCTTCGTCCGAGAGGACCCGTGCACGAACTCGACGATGCGTTGCCACGCCTCGACATGTTCGGGCAAGTACATCCCGGTGCAGCCGGGAGAGATTCTGCCCTCGCGCGTCACGCACGTCATCTCGGTAAAAATCAAGCCGGCGCCGCCGAGCGCGCGCGTCCCGAGGTGAACGAGGTGAAAATCGTTTGGCGTGCCGTCAAGGGCGCTGTACATATCCATCGGCGAGACGACGATTCGGTTCTCGAGCTCAAGATCGCGCAGCCGGAAGGGCGTGAACATCGGCGGCACCGGTCGCCCGGCGAACCACGCTTCGACGCCCTCCACGTAGGTCGTATCGCGCAGACGCAGGTTCTCGTGGCCGATCCGCTGGCTTCGCGTCAGCAGGCTGTAGGCGAACTGTTCGGGCGGCAGGCTTGCGTAGCGACCGACGTTTTCGAACCATTCGGTGGAGTTGCGCGCCGCGTTTTGCAGCTTGACCACCTCGATCTTGCGCAAACCCTCATACTCCGTCAGCGCTTCGCTCAGGGTGACAGAAGATGAAAGTGCGTCGGCGAGGCCGATGGCATCTTCCATGGCGAGCTTCGTGCCCGAGCCGACCGAGAAATGTGCCGAGTGCGCCGCATCGCCAAGCAGCACGACGTTTTCGTAGACCCAGCGCTCGTTGCCCACGCGGGTGAAGTTCAGCCAGTCGCGACCGCGCAAATGCGCGGAGTTCGCCATTAAACGGTGCCCGTTGAGATACGGTGCGAACAGCTTTTCACAAAACGCAATCGTCTGATCGGTTTCCGCGTTATCGAGCCCATGCGCGAGCCAAGTCTCTTCGCGGCACTCGACGATGAAGGTGCTGAGCTCCTCATCGAAGCGGTAGGCGTGCACGGTGAACCAGCCATGTTCGGTCCGCTCGAAGAGAAAGGTAAATGCGTGCAGCGGAAGCGTCGTTCCCAGCCACACAAAGCGGCATTTGCGGCGATCGAGTTCCGGCTGAAACATTGCGGCGTAAGTATTGCGCACACGGCTGTTGATGCCGTCGGCGCCGACGAGCAGATCGCACCGCGAGCGCTCCGCCGCCACGTCGTCGACCTCGTATTGGAAGTTCAACTCGACGCCGAGCTCGGCCGCCCGCGCCTGGAGGATTGCAAGCAGGTGTTTTCGGGAAATTCCGCAGAATCCGTGGCCTCCCGAAACGATCGTATGCCCGTCGAAGTGAATCTCGATGTCGTCCCAGTGCGCGAAGGCTTGCGTGATCTCGGCGTGCGTCGGCTCGTCGGCCACTCGCAAGTTCTCAAGGGTTGCATCGGAGAAGACGACGCCCCAGCCAAAGGTATCGAGCGGGCGATTGCGTTCCAGAACGCTTACCTTCCACGCAGGAAAGCGCCGCTTGATCAGAATGCCGAAATAGAGACCGGCCGGGCCGCCGCCGATGCAGGTGACGCGCATATTTCGAGTGGCCACTTGCTTACATTTTTATTAGAGCCCCACACGAATCCCGCTGCCTGTGGTACCCTACGGACGAGCAACCGATGAACGCACGACTCGTCCGCGCAATTTCTTTTTCGCTCTGTCTCGCTGCAGGTGTCGCCGCGCTTATGTACGCGGCCCATCCCGCGTCGGCTACGGCTTCGGTGACGCTGGCGAGCGGATCTGACGGCTCGCGCTCGACCATTCCGGTAACGATCAACGGTCAACGGGCATCCTGTACGCTCGACACTGGGACGTCCGTAATTTTAGTTTCTTCCGCGGTCGCGGCGGCGGCGGGGCTCAACGCACGAGCCGGAACGTTCGAAGTTGCGCCCGATGGTCACACCTACGTCGATCGGCAAACGCAGATCGAACGATTCGGAGTCGCCGGTTCGACGCTCCACAACGTTCCCGCCCTGATTTCGTCGAACCTGGGCGGCCAGAGTGCGCTCTGCGGCTACGACTTCTTTACGCACTTTCCAACGTTAATCGATCGCCAGCACCGGCAGGTTACGCTCTTCCCAACAGCGTCGCACCTGGCGCACATGCACTGTATTACGGTCAACCTTACGCCACATGTGCCGCTCGCAACCGTCGAAATCAACGGAACGTGGCTGGATCACGTCGTGCTCGACTCCGGCATGGCCGGCGGCGGCGCTCTCTGGGACGGGGTGCGTTCCAAGCTTCGGCAGCCGCTCGTCGCGGATGCCAACTACGTGACGATGCCGGCTGCGATTCGAGAAGGACTCGCATGCGGCGCGGTCGCGTCGGTGCGCTACGCACCCGGATCGCCGTCGAGTGCGATGCCGATCTGCACCGAACCCCAACGTCCTGATGGTTACAACGGCATCATCGAAACAAATCTCGACACGGTGCGCGCCATGGCGGTTGATTATCCGCACCACCATGTCTGCTTCGACGTCGCGGGCTACGCGGCGCCCCCTTCGGGGCACGTCCAGCGCGCGCTGCCGCGCGACGCATGGGCGCGTTTCAACTACTTCCGGCCGCCGAAGCGACGTTAGTCCTTCTTCCGAGCGACGAGTATTCCGTCACAGACCGGCAGCAGTACGGGGTCGACGCGGACGTCGCGGCCCACATTTACGTTGAGTGCGTGTAACGCGCGGGTATCGGGATCTTCCGTCGACGCATCGAGCACCGCGCCGTCCCAGAGGACGTTATCAACCAGAATTAGACCGCCCGGCCGAATCAGCTCAAGCGCACGTTCGTAATAGGTTCCGACGTTTGCTTTATCGGCATCGATGAATGCCATGTCGAACGGCTTCACGCGCTCGCTGCGCAGCATCGCGAGCGTCTGGAGCGCCGGAGCGATGCGCAGATCGATCTTGCCCGCCACGCCGGCAGTCTCCCAATAACGGCGAGCTACCGCAGTGAACTCTTCGCTGACGTCGCAGGCAACGATCTGGCCGTCGGGCGGCAGCGCAAGCGCCATTGCAAGCGAGCTATAACCGGTGAAAACGCCGATCTCCAAATAGCGCTTCGCCCCGATCGTTCGCGCCAACAGCGCCATCAGCTGACCTTGCTCGGGGCCGATTGCCATGCGTGCGTGCGAGTGACGCGAAGTCTCTTCCCGCAGCGCGCGTAGCACGGGGTCTTCGCGAACGACATTGGCAATGATGTACTCTTGGATCGCCTTATCGACGAAGGTGCTTTTCGCAGTCATGCGGTCGTATGATATCACAGGCTGAAAGCAAGGGTTCGTACGAATGCCCGCCGTGCACGACCCCCGACTAAAAATGAATGAAAAGCCGTTAGGCAGGTCGCCTGCTCGGGCAAGTATCGCAAAGTCCCTGAAACCCGAGAGCATTTTTCGATTGAATAGATCGAGCAAAGGAGAGCAGATGCCAAGCCTCCGTACGATTCAGGCGCTCCTCGTCACATTGTCCCTCGCGGCGGTGCCGGCGCTCGCTCTCGCGCAGGATTACAATCCCTGCGTGAGCACCGCGGTCGGAGCGCCGCCGCCGCCGCTGCCGGCCAATCAAGAACAGCCTCCGGCACCCGCCGCCAACTCGATGTGGACGCCGGGGTATTGGGCGTGGGGCCAGTACGGATACTCTTGGGTCCCCGGAACCTGGGTGGCACCACCCGCGGTTGGGCTTTACTGGACTCCGGGCTACTGGGCGTCTTCGCTGGGCGTTTTCACGTGGTCGCCTGGATTCTGGGGTCCGACGGTCGGCTTTTACGGCGGAATCAACTACGGGTTCGGCTTCTTCGGGTCGGGATTCGTCGGCGGAGTCTGGCGAGGCAACGCCTTCGCCTATAACACTGCGTTTACGAACGTGAACAAGACCGTCATCCGAAACGTTTACAACAACCGGACCGTCTTTCGCGGACGGATCCACGGCAGCCGCGTCAGCTTCAACGGCGGCCACGGTGGAATATCGGCGCGGCCGACGCGAGCAGACCGCGTTGCTGCGCGCGAGCGACATTTCGGCCGGACAGCCGCTCAGGTACGTCACGCGGAGGTTGCGGGTCATAACCGCAACAATCTGGTCGCGTTTGATCACGGCAAACCGCCGGTAACCAACGCTCGGCGTCCTTTCGGTACGGTTCATGGACAGCCCGATTTTAAAGCGTTATCCACACACGACCAGGTAGTCGCGCAACAACGCGCGTTCGGTCACTTGCGGCTGGTCAGCGGCTCCGGTGCCACGCACGGCATGGTCGCAGGCGAGCCGCGATCGGGTGGCGTCTCCTCGCACGGCTCGCTGCACGCTACGGCTTCGTCGGGACGTTTCAGCAGCGGCATGCACGGCGGCGGCGTCCATGGCGGCAGCACGCGCGGCGGTGGCTTCGGTGGCGGCGGTATGCATGGCGGCACGCATGGCGGCCGGCCTCCGATGAGCGGAGGCATGCACGGCGGTGGCGGAGGCCACGGTGGCGGAGGCCACGGCCGTGGCGGGCCGCGGACGTGACGATGCGGTACTATCGCACCGCGTGGTACGTCTTCGCGGCGTTGGCGATCATCGTGATCATTTTCGAGCTGTTCTTTCGCTTCCGGTACGTGAATGCCGGAAATCGCGTCTGGCGCATCGACCGCATTACCGAGCGAGCTTGCCTCGTACAAGTCGGCGATGCGCTCTGCGAGCCACGCGTTTTTCCGGCGAACTCACGCTCGCGTATGAACGCAGATCTCCAATCGCCTACGCCCGAGCCGAACATCCCCTAACGGCCTGCCGGCGGGCCGCGACGTTACTTGATGACGCGATCGTAGATTTCGTCGAGATCTTCGACCGTATTCAGCGAGACCGCGTCTTTGACCGACTCGTCCTTGATCCTCGACGCCCCGCGCATTTGCCGCGCAAGATCGTCGCTATGATGGTATCCGCGGATCGAGGCGTTGTGCTGCTCGATCGTCGCTCGATCGGTCCTGCCGTTGGCGACGACCCATTCCTCAAACTCCATGTACGTCGGCTTGCGCTGGCGTACGAAATCGATCGTCTTTTCGCGATCGAGCCCGAGCGCGTTGAGCGTCATCGCGTCGAAACCGGCGCCGCACTCGTCGTATCCAGCGGGCAGCGCGCCGCGCGCGGCGAGCGAAAGCTTTAGCCACAAACGCGGAAGATGGATTGCTCCGAGCGGCCCCGCCGTGCCCGAACTGACTAGCGGCACGACCGTCTGTTGTTCAGCCATAGGTTCTCCTTAATTTCGTCCGTGGCGCGATATGAAGGTGAGCTCCGAAACACCGGACTTGTCGAGCTCGCCGAGTCCCAGCGTCTTCATTTTCTCGTATTGCCCGAACGTCGCCTCCGCAAGCGGCAGGGACAACCCCGCTTCCTTGGCGAGATCGAGTGCGATGCCGGAGTCTTTCGCGGCGTGTGCCGCCGAGAAGTAGACGTCGTGCTCGCGATGCTGCATGTCGGCGCCGTCGGTCTCCAGGACGCGAGAGTTGGCGCCGGTTTGCGAAAACACTTCACGCAGCATGTCGAGGTCAAGCCCGAGCGCTTCGCCAAGCCCCAGCCCCTCAGCAAGACCGGCGGTATCAATGTTCATCACCATATTCACCAGCGCTTTTACCTGCGCCGCGTGTCCCGCTGGACCGATATATTTCAGCGAAGCACTCATCCCTTCGAGCATGGGCTTAACGCGCTCGAAGACCTCGCGCCGGCCGCCGACCATCAGATAGAGCGTCCCATTCCGGGCTTGCGGAATCGAGCTCGCCATGCACGCTTCCAACGAGTTCGCGCCATGTTTTTCGGCGAGCCGCTCGACGTCGACGTGGACCTTTGGTGAAACCGTTGCGCAGTTGACGAAGATCTTTCCGCCGGCGTTCGCGAGCAGCGAGTCGCCGCTATCGGCGAAAATCCGATACATTGCCGCATCGTCGGTCACGACCGTCAGAATAACGTCGGCGAGCGCAGTCACCCGCGCAGGGGACAAAACGACTTCACCGCCGGTTACTTCCGCCGTCGCGGCCGCGGATTGTGGAGAGACATCGTAGAGGGCGACGATCGGATAGCCCAGGTCGTGAAGGCGCTTTGCGATGTTCGCGCCCATGCGGCCCGTTCCGACGATTCCCACCTTCGGGAGCGTGCTCATCGGATAATTTTTATTTGCAGGTAATTCGTCCCCCTGGGGCCACGGGTTCCGGAAAACTTCACTGTGCATAGTTCGGGGCGCATCCGGATCGGCCGAACGTACCATAGCGAAGCGTTGTGCTGCGTGTATTTTTGCAGAACGACCACGACGTCCATGCATCCATCGTTTACTACGTAGTGCCCTCGGTAGCCTCGCTGCCAGACGCGCACTAGCTGAGGCTGAGCCGCCTTGCGGTGGCTGAAGACGATTTCGAAAGGTTCGATGTTTAGGGCGCCGACCGACCGTGGTACGGCAGCGGGCGATGGCGGCAAGCCGGCGGATGCGGAGACCATCGGCCCGCTGGGCAGTGCGCATGCGCTCAAAACGACGCACGTCATCACAGATATCATGACGTTTTTCAACATAACGACCCTCCAGCACGGCAGCGCCTGAAAACCAGACGCCGATCGCGGCTAAGCGCGACCGTTGCAAGGGTTACGGTACCGCACGAGCGGAAGGATACCTGCAAACTGCCGTACGGCCGTCTTGGCGGAGGGCAGGCGTGCCTGAGCCTGGCGCCTAACCCTCACGGTCATTCACCTTTTTTTTAAGGAGGTTCTATGCGCATTTCTCGCGCTCTCATCGCGGTTGCCGCGTTTATCGTTGCGGCACTTCCCTCGTACGCTCCGGCGCAAGTCGAGAGCACACCGATCCCGGCACCCAACAAACCAAACTTTTCGTCGATGGAGTTTTTAGTCGGCACCTGGACGTGCAGCACGAGGAGCGCCCGCCGTCCTGCGCCCTACGTCACGACCGTCACCTATGCGCTCGATTCCACCGGCTACTGGCTCAACCAAACGTCGACCACCAATGCCACCGCGTGGATCTCGCGGAAGCTAACGACGTGGGATAAGATCACCTACGACTCCGACTCCAAGCGATGGGTCGATGTTAGCTATGGCGACGGCGGCGCCTACGGGCTCTCGTTTTCGAGTGGCTGGAACGGCAATAAGATGAGCTGGCACGATGTGTCGTTCGCTCCGGGTCCGGACATCTCGGCACAGAGCGATACCACGAACACGAAAGTAAGCGGTACGAAGATCACTTCCTCGTCCAACTTTACCGAGACAAAAACCGGCCGCAAGGTCGGCGTCACCGGCGTCTGCACGAAACACTAACGCAGAACGAAGGGGCCCGCGAATGCGGGCCTCGAGTTCGCCAAGCGCGATCGTCGCAGGGGTTACCGTAGCACGCGAGCGGAAGGAACCTTCAAACTGCCGTCCGGCTGTGTTGACGCCGGCAAGGAGGTTCTGTGAACATGTCTCGCGCTCTGCTTATCGTTGCCGTGCTCTTGACGACAGCAATCCCGTCCCACGCCCTAGCGCAAGTTGAGAGCACGCCGATCCCTGCGTCTGCAAAACCGGACTTTTCCTCGATGAGCTTTCTGGTCGGAACGTGGAGCTGCAGCACGAGGAGTTCGCGACGACCCGCGGCCTTCATGACGGCCGTCACCTATGCGATGGATTCCACCGGTTACTGGCTCGACCAAACCTCGACCGTCAGACCTCTATCCTGGATGACCCGCGGGCTGACGACGTGGGATAAGATCACATACGACGCCGACACCAAACGATGGGTGGATGTCAGCTACGATAACGCCGGCGGCTACGGTCTCTCCGTCTCAAGCGGCTGGAACGGCGACAAGATGGTCTGGCATGACGTTTCCTTCGTGCCCGGCGCCCAGATTTCGGCGCAGACAAACCAGACGACCATCAAAGTGAGCCCCATCAGATATCAGACGGCGTCGTCGTTCACGGAAGCAAAGAGCGGCCGCAGGGTTGACGTCGCGACCGTCTGCACGAAGCGCGGGTAGGATCGTATGCAAAAGTTCACTTTCCTAATCCTTGGTCTCGTCATTGGACTTGGCGGCTACGCATCAGCGACCACTGTCCACCACACTACGGGCTATTCCACTACGTCAGCATCGGGCGTAGTTGACCGCGATGGCCGCGTCGTGGCTGGGGTAGGCTTCACGGTGTCGCATTCGCAGCGCGGTGAATACGTGCTTACGTTCGAGCCGTACTATTTTGGGGTTAACTGCGCCGCACTGGTCGTGGAAGGCGTTTACCATGCAATCCTAAGCCGCGTCGAACCAAGCTGCTCCGGTTCGGTGGTTTCGTTTCGCGTGCATCTCTATGATCCCAATGGAGGAGTGACCGACCGCGCCTTCGGTTTTGTGGGGACGGCGATGCAACCTTCGCGCCTCCCTTAGCTGGGCGCAACTGCGCGAACTGCGAGTGGTTGTCTCGCATTTCGCCCTTCGCCCTTCGCCCTTCGCCCTTCGACTACGCCGCCGAGTGCAGCTTGTCATCCGATGACAACTGAAAAACGAAGAGGCCCGCCGTAGCGGGCCTCAACTTTTTGTCAGCGTTACTTTGATCGAGAGTTAGAACTCTTCTTCTTGGTTGTTGGTGTCGGGGAAGGTCGTTTCTTCTTCCTCGCCGTCGAAGCCCGGCTTGTCGTCGTCGTATGACGGCTCCTCTTCCTCCTCCTCGAGTTCGTAGCCCTGTGGACCCTCGATCTCCTCATCGGCGGGCTCTTCTTCTTCCTCGAAGATCTCTTCGGTTTCGGTCTCGGGCGCGCGCGGCGTCGGAGCGGTCACGGGAATCGGGGCAGTTGCGTCGAGCGGTTTGCTGTCGTCGATTTCCTCTTCTTCCTCTTCCGGCTCGGGGGTTTCGGCAACCGCTTCGCGCGTTGCTACGACGGTCTGCGAGAGCGCGCTCTGTTCGTCGCCCATGAGCAAGCCGTACTCGCGCCGCTCGGATTCGGCCATCTCGTCCTCGGGCGTTTTGATGTCGACTTCTTCGCGGTTCTCGGTGAGCACCTTGACGTCGAGCGCCAGCGATTGCAGCTCCTTGATCAAAACCTTGAACGATTCCGGAACACCGGGTTCCATCACGTTCTCGCCTTTGACGATCGCTTCGTAGGTCTTGACGCGTCCCACGACGTCGTCGGACTTCACCGTGAGCAGCTCTTGAAGGGTATAGGCAGCGCCGTAGGCTTCCAGCGCCCAGACCTCCATTTCGCCGAAACGCTGTCCGCCAAACTGCGCCTTGCCACCCAGCGGCTGCTGCGTGATCATCGAGTACGGACCCGTCGAGCGGGCGTGAATCTTGTCGTCCACAAGGTGCGCCAGCTTGAGCATGTAGATCATGCCGACGGTGATCGGGCGTGAGAAGCGTTCGCCGCTTCGGCCGTCGCGAAGCCATGTCTTGCCGTCGGCCGGCAGACCGGCATCTTGCAGCCACTCGGCGATGTCCTCGGCATGCGCGCCGTCAAAGACCGGCGTGGCGACGTTCAGGCCAAGCATGCGCGCCGCCCAGCCGAGGTGTGTCTCCATGATCTGCCCGAGATTCATGCGCGACGGCACGCCGAGCGGGTTGAGCACGATGTCGACCGGCGACCCATCCTCTAAGTACGGCATGTCCTCTTCGGGCAGTACCTTGGCGATCACGCCCTTGTTGCCGTGGCGTCCCGCCATCTTGTCGCCCTGTAGAATCTTGCGCTTCTGCGCGACGTAGACGCGGACCAAATGGTTGACACCCGGCGAGAGTTCGTCACCGTTCTCGCGCGAGAAGACCTTGACGTCAATGATCTTGCCCTTCTCGCCATGAGGAACTTTCAGACTCGTGTCGCGTACTTCGCGCGACTTCTCGCCGAAGATGGCGCGGAGCAACCGCTCCTCAGCCGTCAGCTCGGTCTCACCCTTGGGCGTGACCTTGCCCACGAGGATGTCTTCAGGGCGAACTTCCGCACCGATGCGAATGATGCCGCGCTCGTCGAGGTCCTTGAGCGCGTCTTCGCCGACGTTGGGGATGTCGCGGGTAATCTCTTCGGGGCCGAGCTTGGTATCGCGTGCCTCGCACTCATACTCTTCGATGTGAATCGAGGTGAAGCGATCTTCTTTCACCATGCGTTCGCTGATGAGAATGGCGTCCTCGTAGTTGTAGCCTTCCCACGGCATGAACGCGACCAGCACATTTTGGCCTAAAGCCAGCTCGCCCTGATCGGAGGACGGTCCGTCGACAAGCACTTGACCGGCAACCACCTCGTCGCCGACGGCGACGATCGGGCGCTGGTTGATGCACGTCCCGGCGTTGCTCCGGACGAACTTGAGCAGTTCGTAGGTCTTCTCGACCCCCTCACCGTCGCGGACCGTGACGCCTTTCGCGTCGACCGCCGTCACCGTGCCGGCGTGGCTGGCGACGACGAGACTTCCCGAATCCTTGGCGGCGCGATACTCCATGCCGGTGCCGACGATCGGCGCAGACGGCTGAAGCAGCGGAACCGCTTGACGTTGCATATTCGCGCCCATCAGCGCCCGGTTGGCATCGTCGTGCTCTAGGAACGGGATAAGCGCGGTGGCGACCGAGACGATCTGCTTGGGTGAGACGTCCATCAACTGCACGCGGGCCGCGGGTTCTTCGATGTACTCCTCGGCGTAGCGCGAGACCACCGATTCGGAGGTGATGCGCCCCGAATCCGGGTCGACCGGCGTGTTTGCTTGAGCGATGATGTACTCGTCCTCACGATCGGCCGTGAGATAGACGATCTCGTCGCTAACCGTGCCGTCTCGCACGACGCGATACGGCGTTTCGATGAAGCCGAACTTGTTGACGCGCGCGTAAGTCGCGAGCGAACCGATCAAGCCGATGTTCGGGCCTTCCGGCGTTTCGATCGGGCAGATGCGGCCATAGTGTGAATGGTGAACGTCGCGGACTTCGAAGCCTGCCCGCTCGCGCGAAAGACCGCCTGGCCCGAGCGCCGAGAGCCGGCGCTTGTGCGTCAGCTCGGCGAGCGAATTGGTTTGGTCCATGAACTGCGAGAGTTGCGAGGAGCCAAAGAACTCCTTGATCGCTGCGACGACCGGTCGAATGTTGATGAGCGCTTGCGGCGTCACCGTTTCGATGTCTTGCACCGTCATGCGCTCGCGCACGACCCGCTCGAGCCGCAAGAGTCCCACGCGGAACTGATTCTGCAAGAGTTCTCCGACCGAGCGAACGCGGCGATTGCCCAGATGATCGATGTCGTCCTTTGGCACGATGCCGGTCGCGACTTTGATCAAACGTCGAATGACCGCGATCATGTCGGCACGCGTCAAACATTTGGCCGACATCTCCGGCATTTCGAGCCCGGCGTCGGCGTACTCGTCGATGACGACGTAGGGCCGCTCGACGCGGTCGTCGGCGTCGCGATTCTCGATGCGATAGTGGAACTTGCCGTTGAGCTTGTAGCGGCCGACGCCGGCGAGATCGTAACGCTTTTCGTCGAAGAAGAGCGACTCGAGGAGCTTCTCGGCGTTCTCGGCGTTCTCGGGCTCGCCGGGACGCAGCTTCTTGTAAATCTCCTTGAGCGCGTCCTCGCGCGTCTTGATGTCTTTGTCTTTCTCGATCGAGTTGCGAATCAGCGGGCTATCGTCGAAGAGCTTCAGGATCGCCTCATCGCTCTCCCAGTTGAGCCCCAGATCCGGGCGCGAGAGCGCGCGAACGAAAGTAGAAACGTAGATCTTTCGGTTCTTGTCGATCCGAACGCCGATCGTACCTTCGGTCTCGTCGTTCTTCGTGCCGTTGTCGGTTTCGAACTCGATCCAGGCCCCCCGGTTCGGGATGATTGTGGCGTTGAACGTCGGACGGGCATTGGTATCGACGTCCTGGCTGTAATACACGCCAGGCGAGCGAACGAGCTGGCTAACGATCACACGCTCGGCACCGTTGATCATGAAGGTGCCCTTGTCGGTCATGAGCGGGAAATCGCCCATAAAAATTTCCTGGTCGGGGATACCCTTGATTTCGCCCGATTCCGCCGTGATGAGCCGGACGCGCACGCGCAGCGGCGCGCTATACGTCATGTCGCGCTCCCGGCACTCTTCGATCGAGTACTTCGGCTCGCCCAGCGAGTGCTCGCCGAACTCTAGGATCAGGTTGCCGGTAAAATCTTTGATCGGCGAAATCGAAGCAAAGGCTTCCGCAAGACCCTCGGTCTTGAACCAATCGAAGCTAGCCTTTTGGAGCTCGATGAGGTTGGGTACCTCGAGGACGTGTGGAATCTTCGCGAACGTGTAGCGCTCGCGCTTAGGCCCGGGCTCGGGACGCTGCTCGACGGTGAAGGCTCCCGTCGGCATCGGAAAGGTCGAGGGCATTATGGTCGAGGCGCCGTTTCCGTCGGCTTTCAGCGGTGACGATGTCGCTCGTTTCGACCTAGCTTTGGTTGCCCTCGGCAAGCTCGGGACAGACTCCGTGGAACTCTTCGGGGTGGACTTCGGAGCTGTCGTCTTCGCCATTACTCTCTTTCTCTGCGGATTAAACTTTGATTAATAATTGCACCTGGATTTAGCCCTTTTTGGGCACACCAAAAAGACGAAACACGGGCTCCGGAATGGGAGGTGTCTCGCCCTTCTCTTTGCGGCGGCTTTCATGCGCCCCGGGGCATAGGCTCCGAGTTTAGCACCCGTCGGCACAAGCGTCAAGGAAACCTGCTTGGCGTTTGCGATCTCGACGACAAAAGTCGCCGGTATAAAGCAAGCAAGCCCCTTCGTTTTTCGCCCTTCAAATACGGCGCTATGCTGCGTAGTTTATCCTGAGCGGGCGTAGCATTGTCATCCTGAGCGGAGCGCCCGCAGGGCGCGTAGTCGAAGGGCGAAGGGCGAAGGCCGAAGGCCGAAGGGTCAGGATGACAAGGGTACAGCGTCGCTCGCTAGGGCTTCGATGCGGGCCGCGAGGGCGTCGGCGTTAAGACCGAAGAGGCCCCGCTGCTTATCCTGCGAGTCATGCTGCACCAGGACGCTCGGGACGCCGATGCGTTCGACTCGGAACTGCAAGCCGCGGTCGGCGACGAACTCGGCAACGGCCGAGCCGAAGCCGCCCGCCAGGGAATGTTCTTCAAGCGTTATCACGGTCGAATGCTCGCCTTGGAGGTCGAGCAGCAGCGCTTCGTCAAGCGGCTTAGCGAAGCGCGCGTTGACGACCGTGATGCCCCCGACCCTATCGTAGGCGTCGAGAGCGATGTCGACGGTGGTACCGTAGGCGACGATCGCCACCTCCCGACCGCGCCGCAACACCTCGGCTTTGCCCTGAACGATCGGGGCCACCGGCTCGTCGTGCCGTCCGCTGGTCGAGCCACGCGGGTAGCGAATTCCGGCGGGCGAGCTGAGCGACAGCGCGTGCTCCATCATCGGCAGCAGCTCGGCCTCGCTGCGCGGTGCCATTAGCGTGAAGTTTGGCAGAGTTCGCAGGTAGGCGATGTCGTAGAGTCCCATGTGCGTCGGACCGTCGTCGCCCACGAATCCGGCGCGATCCATGCAGAAGACGACCGGGAGATTCTGCACTGCGACATCGTGGACGATTTGGTCGTACGCCCGCTGGAGGAACGTGGAGTAAATCGCGCAGACGGGGCGTAAGCCGCTGGTTGCCAAACCGGCGGCAAAGCAGACCGCGTGCGCCTCGGCAATGCCGACGTCGAAGTAGCGCTCGGGAAAACGCTTACCGAACTTTGCGAGGCCGGTGCCGTCGGGCATGGCCGCCGTGATCCCGACGACGCGCGGATCCTTTTCGGCGAGCACGATCATCGCGTCGCCGAAGACATCCTGGAACTTCGGCCGGCCCCCGGGAGTGCTCTTCTTGGCACCGTTGCTCGGCTCGAACGCATTGGCGCCAATACCGTGAAAGGTGCGCGAATCGCGCTCGGCCGGCTCGTAGCCCTTCCCCTTCACCGTTCGAATGTGAAGGAGTACGGGGCGTTCGATGTCTTTGGCGGTTCGTAGCGCGTCGACGAGCACGTCGTAGTTGTGACCGTCGATCGGCCCGATGTAGCGAAAGCCCAGCTCCTCGAAAATGACGGCGGTTTTCTCGGAGGGGACCATAAAGTGCATTGCGCCGATCTCGGCGCCCTCGATCGCCCTTTTCGCGGCGCCTCCAAGCGGGATGCGCTTGAGTACTTCCTTTCCCGTGCGGCGCACAAAGTTTGCGAACGGCTTACTGCGCAGCACCGACAGATAGGACGCGATCGAGCCGACGTTCGGAGCGATCGACATCTCGTTATCGTTGAGAATGACCAAGAACTGGCTCTTCAGACCGCCCGCGTTGTTGAGCGCTTCGTACGCCAGACCGCCGGTGAGTGCGCCGTCGCCGAGGACTGCGGCGACCCGCTCGTCGCCGCCGGCGAGATCGCGCGCCAGCGCCATACCCAGCGCGGCGGCCACAGCCGTGCTGGCATGCCCGGCGCCGAAGGGGTCGTAGAGCGACTCGCTACGCATCGCGAAGCCGGAGAGGCCGCCACCCTTCCGAATCGTCGCGAAACGCTCGCGCCGGCCGGTAAGGATCTTGTGAACGTAGGTCTGATGGCTGACGTCCCAAACCAACTTATCGGCAGGAAGATCGAGTACGCGATGCAGCGCGAGGGTCAGTTCGACGACGCCGAGGTTCGGGGCCAGATGGCCGCCGTTGACGGCACACGTGCGAACGAGAAGTTCGCGAATCTCACTGGCGAGGACGTCGATTTGGCCGCGGCGCAGGCGCTTGACGTCCTCGGGGGAGTTGATCCGCTCGATCACCACTGCTGCGTTATACGCGCCTGCTTCCCGATGCCCTGCGCACCCGCGACGACGCGAGCGCAGAGCGTGGCCGCGCGCGGCGCTTCACGGGCGAGCCATATCGCCTGCGGCCAGTTCCATGGTTTGAGTATCGCCAACAGCGGCCACTGCCAATCGGCGGAGATCTCGTGCTGCGGCGTATCGAGCACCACGCGGACCGCGGCGACGCGC
>DATHOO010000031.1:0-56420 GCA_035484815.1 Candidatus Acidiferrales bacterium | reverse complement strand
GCCCGCGATGGAGTAGGATGCGGCCGTTTTTCAACAACGACGTCACCGTCGGAGCGGGTGCATCGCAGCCCCACGGTACGTAAGTGACCTGGCCGATGTCGTAGGTATTGCGAGCAATTTTTGTCGTGCCGGTGATGAGATAGAGGCTGTTGACGAAATCACCGTAGTGCGTCGACGAAAACATCTTGTCGGCCAGCGCGAAGCGCTTTGTCAAATCCCAGTAGGGCTGCGTCTCGCTACGCGCCACGTGCGTGTAAGGACAGAGCGGGTGCTTGCGGTCGATGAGGTTCCAACCGTCCATCTTTCCGCCGTCGTAGATGCTTTTGAAGTAACCGCCCTGATCATCGCGGATGCAGAGCTTATCATCTTCGAGGCGTATCGGGCGGAGCCGAACGTATTTTCCAGTGCTCGTCAAGCCTTTCGTGGGCGCGTCGGCTCCGGGATAGCCCGAAAAAAGATTGTCGAAGCTGCGATATTCCTGAATGATGACGATCACGTTTTGGATCGCCTGGCTCGTGCTCGCGTGGGTCGCCGTCTGTTGCTCGACCACGGCCGGCCCGGCGGGCGGCGCTGCGCCTCCGCAGCCGGATAAGAAAAGCGCAATCGCCGCGGTGCTTAAGGCGTACTGATAACTCAATCGAAGTTGCATGGGCGTCCCAACCTTCCAAAGCTCCAAAGTAGGAATCGAGAGCAGGGTCGTCACGCTTTCTTCGCCGCGAGCCGCCGCTCAACCCGGCGGAGATGCCGCCAGGTGCCTTTTATAGATCGTAGTCAATTATCAGCGGCGCGTGGTCGCTAAACCGGGTTTCCTTATAGATGAACGCCCGTCGCACCGACGTGGCGAGTTCCGGTGTGATCATTTGGTAGTCGATCCGCCATCCCAGATTTCGCTCCCATGCCGCGGGCCAGTTCGACCACCACGTGTATTGCTTCGGCTCATGATTGACGACGCGGAAAGCATCGACCCAACCGACCTGATTGACGAGGACGTCCATCCAGGCGCGCTCGTCGGGAAGAAAGCCGCTGACGTGGCTGTTGCGACCTGGGCTGTAAGTATCAATCGTTTTGTGCGCGATGTTGAAGTCGCCGCAAACGATCTGCGGCTTTCCGGAATGGCGCAGTTGCGCGAGCACGACCAGCAAACGCTCGAGAAACGCCATCTTGAAGGCTTGCCGCGCCGGTCCAGTAATTCCGGAAGGAACGTAAAGCGACGAAACGGCGAACGTTCCGAAATCGGCCTGCACGAAGCGTCCCTCGGCATCCATATCGTCCCAACCGAGCGTGCGTCGAACCGACAGCGGCTCTTGTCGGGAGTAGAGTGCGACGCCGCTGTAACCTCGGCGCTTCGCGTCGACGAAGCACGCAGTGAGCCCCGTCGTCGCCAGCGCCTCCGGCAGCAGCAGCTGGTGCTCTTGTGCGCGCGTCTCTTGCAGACAGACGACGTCGGCGTCTTCGGTCTGCGCCCATTCGAAAAATCCGCGCCGCGCGGCCGAACGGATGCCGTTGGCATTGAGCGTGATCACGCGCATGCCGCCGAAGTTTCGGCTTAGTGCTACCTCTCCGCTTTACCGATGATCGGCTGCGTACTGACCTCTTCTCCAAAGAGCGCGGGATAGAGGAGGCCCGCGAGGCCGCCTCCGATCAACGGCATGACCCAGAAGAGCCAGAGTTGCGAGAGTGCGGCCGCCCCCGCAAAGATCGCCGGACCGGTGCTGCGCGCCGGATTGACCGAGGTGTTGTCGATCGGAATGCTGATCAGGTGGATGAGCGTTAACACGAGCCCAATCGCGATGCCGGCGAAGCCGACCGGCGCGCGCCGATCCGTCGCACCCAAGATAACCATGATGAAGACGAAGGTGCAGACAAGCTCGGTGGCGATCGCGGATCCCATGCCGTAGCCACCGGGTGAGAGTGGACCGTAACCGTTGCTGCCAAACTGCCCGGCAACCCATCCCGGCTTACCGCTGGCAATCCAATAGAGAACCCCGGCCGCCGCGATCCCGCCGAGAACTTGGGCGATCCAGTACGGCACCACGTCTCGGGGCGGGAATCGCTTCGCCAGACAAAGACCCAACGTCACGGCCGGATTGATGTGGCATCCCGAGATGGGGCCGATCGTATAGGCCATGGTTAGCAAGGTTAAGCCGAAGGCGAACGCAACGCCCAAAAAGCCGACACCGAGGGTGGGAAAGCCCGCCGAGATTACGGCGGTTCCAACGCCTCCAAAAACGAGCCAAAACGTGCCGATGAATTCAGCGCTTACGCGTCTTGAGAGTGGCAGGTTCATTCATCGTTAGTTGATTGCCGCGCGGCGGCAGTCCTGCGCTCGCTCCTCTCGGCTAGCCAAGCGGCTTGCGAAACTTGATGAGCCGCTCGCTCTCCAAGAAGCCGCAGCGAAGGTGGGCTGCAAGCGAGACGTCGTTTTCCACCTCGGTATCCGACGCGAGCTCCCTGAAGCCGCGTTCGCGCGCCCAGTTTTCGGCGGCCATCATCAGCGCGCGGCCGACGCCGCGGCCACGCGCCGCCGGTTCGACATACCAGCCCTCGACGTGCGCGACCGGGCGAGACTCGCAGCCATCGGCAAACGGGCGAACCGCAAGCTCGAGAAACCCCATCGCGGCGTCGCCCTCTTCTTCTCGCGCCACGAACGCCGCGGCGATCGTCGGCATATCGGCGCCCTCGAGAAAGGCTCGCGTCTCCGCGGTAAGCTCTTGCAGGTCAGCACGCGGCCAGAGCCTGGCGCGCAGGCACGCCCACTCGCCGGCCTCGGCTGTTCGAATCGCACGGACGACCATTTTCTTCGTGTTATGATGTGGGCTCATGAGAAGCAGGTTGCATTGAAGCCTCACGCTTACCCGATGACCGTACGCTGGACGGCGGCAAACGGCGAAGGCACGAAGAGCTACCGCAGTTATTCGCGCGCTCACTCGATCGGCGGCGACGGCAAGCCGGAGATCTTAGCATCGAGCGATCCCGCGTTTCGCGGCGACGGTTCCCGCTACAATCCCGAGGAGTTGCTCGTGGCCAGCCTCTCCTCTTGCCACATGCTTTGGTACCTGCATCTCTGCTCGGTCAACACCATCACGGTGGTGGAATACCGCGACGACGCATCCGGTACCATGGAAGAAACCGAAGACGGATCGGCACGCTTTACTCGAGTTACGTTGCGCCCGGCCGTTACTATCACCAGCGGCGATCCGGCTCAAGCGCTCGAGCTGCATCACGAAGCGCACCGGCTCTGTTTCATCGCGCGATCGATCAATTTTCCCGTTGAGGTAGCGCCCGAGATCGCTTTTGCCTGAACTGCCCGACATCGCGGCGTATATCACCGCGCTCGAAGCGCGGATCCTCGATCAGCCGCTCGAGCGTGCGTCAATCGCGAAACCCTTCGTGCTTCGAACCGCGCAACCGCCGATCTCGGAGGTGGAAGGAAGGAAGGTTCGCGCGCTGCGGCGCCTCGGAAAACGGGTCGCTATCGGCCTCGACGGAGGGTATTGGATCGTGCTGCACTTGATGATCGCCGGTCGGCTACGCTGGAGGCTTGCGGGCTCCGCCGCAGCATCGCGCGCGACGCTTGCGGTCTTCGACTTTCCCAACGGCTCGCTCGAACTCACCGAAGCCGGTGCGAAACGGCGCGCTTCGATTCATGTCGTTCGCGGCGACGAGGCGCTGGCCGCGCTCGACCCGGGCGGAGTTGACGTCTTCGATCTAACCATCCACGAGTTTCGCACCGCGCTTGTCGCGGAGAACCGCACGCTCAAGCGCGCACTAACGGACCCGCGCATATTGAGCGGAATCGGGAACGCCTACTCCGACGAGATTCTGCACGCCGCCAAGCTCTCGCCGGTGCTGCTGACGCGAAAGCTCGACGCCGAGCAGTGGCAGCGACTCTTTGCGGCGACCCGCGAGACGCTTACGCTGTGGAGCGATCGCCTCGCTACCGAAGCGCGCGAAGCCTTCCCAACGAAGGTGACCGCTTTTCGCGAAGGCATGGTCGTTCACGGGCGCTACGGCAAGCCATGTCCGCGCTGCGGCGCGACCGTTCAACGTATCCGGTATGCGGATAACGAGACGAACTACTGCCCGCAGTGCCAGACCGGCGGTCGGGTTCTGGCGGACCGCGCCCTATCACGACTGTTGAAGAACGACTGGCCGCGCACGCTCGAGGAACTCGAAGCACTCCACGCGCCGCGCGAGCAAGCCACTTAGTAAGAATCTCGTTCCGGCCTGAGGGAGCGCACGGAGCCACCGGCCTCGCCGACGAGCACGTCGTCGGCGATACCGCAGAAAATTCCGGTGCCGATCACCCCGTGAATCTCCCGCAGTCGCTCGTCGAGCGCGCGCGGATCCAAAATTCGACCGAAATGGCAATCGAAGATCCAGTTACCGTTATCCGTGACGAACGGCTGCGGCCCGGCTCCGCGTCGAGTGATTTCGACGCCGGCGAAGTGCAGCTCGATTTCGCGCCGCACGTAGGGCGCGGCGTACGGCACGATCTCGACAGGAAGCGGAAACTTTCCGAGCGCCGGCACGAGTTTCTGCTCGGTCACGATGACGACGTACCGTTCGCAGGCGAGCGCGACGGTCTTTTCACGAAAAAGCGCGCCCCCGCCGCCCTTCGTCAGCGACCAATCCGGTGCAACTTCGTCCGCTCCGTCGATTGCCACCGGCATCGGACGAGATAAGAGCTCGACCAGCGGTATGCTTAGCCGGCGGCACAGCTGCTCCGTTTCACTCGACGTAGCGACGGCGACGATGCGCTCGCCGTTGGCGACGCGCCGGCCGACGCGTTCGATCGCCCAGTATGCGGTGGTCCCGGTGCCAAGGCCGACGCACGTGCCGTCGCGCACGTAACGATCGACCGCGGCATGGCCTACCGCGCGTTTTGCGGGATCGGTGTTTTCGAAGTTCTGCAGCGTGGTCTGCAATACTCGCCCGCGCGTGGCGGCTCCTGGGTTGTTTGGCGCAACCCAGCGCAACGTGTGGCTGTCCGAACGGAACATGAAAGCCGTACAAGTTCCCCGCCCAGGGGCGGATTTTGAAATCGTCGAGCGCGATATTCCACAGCCCGGTGCGAACCAGGTACGGGTTCGTGTTTTGGCTTGCGGCGTCTGCCACAGCGACGTGGTCACGAAGGATGGTCTCTACCCCGGCATCGCCTATCCTCGCGTTCCGGGCCACGAAGTCGCGGGCGTGATCGATGAGCTCGGCGCGCGCGTGACTCAGTGGACGAAAGGCGAACGCGTCGGCGTCGGCTGGCACGGCGGTCACGATGGCACGTGTCTTTCCTGCCGGCGCGGCGACTTCATGAACTGCACGAACGCGCTTGTCTGCGGCATCAGCTATGACGGCGGCTACCAAGAGTATATGGTCGCGCCGGTTGAAGCGTTGGCCCGCATGCCCGAGTCGCTCGACCCCGCCGAGGCTGCACCCCTGATGTGCGCGGGCATCACCACGTTCAATGCGCTCCGGCACAGCGGAGCGCTTCCAAGCGATCTCGTCGCGATTCAAGGTGTTGGCGGCCTCGGACACTTGGCGATTCAGTTCGCCGCCAAGTTTGGTTATCGTGTCGCCGCGATCGGCCGCGGCTCGGCAAACGCCGCCTTAGCGCGTCAACTCGGCGCAAACATCTACATCGATAGCGCGGCGAGCGACGCGGCGGCCGAGTTGCAGAAACTGGGCGGAGCGCGCGTCATCCTCTCGACTGCCCCAAGCGGCAAGGCGATGTCGTCGCTGATCGACGGCTTGGGCCCGAATGGGTCGATGGTGGTCGCCGGAGCCGGGCCTGATCCGATCGAGGTTTCGCCGAGCCAGCTGATCGCCGGCTCGAAGCGCATCCAAGGCTGGGCATCCGGTATCGCGACCGACTCGGAAGACACGCTGCACTTTGCCGAACTGACCGGCGTGCGACCGATGATCGAAAAATTTCCGTTAGCGCAAGCGGCGGAGGCATACGCGCGCATGCTGAGCGGGAAAGTGGAGTTCCGCGCCGTCTTGACGATGTAAGCGCCTTACTCTTCCAAGTCCGAGTGCCCGGTCGAGTCGAGGACTTCGATCTCGAGAAACTCGAGGTCGAAAACCCGCTGTAACCGGCGCAGCACGGTGTTATCGATCTTTCCGCTCGCGCGCAGCTGAATCAGCTTCGCACGTTCGGCCGCAATCAACTCCCGCTGTATTCGCCGGAAGGACGCGGTCGTCTGCGCCGCCCGAGTCGAACGACCTTCAGATGTGAACTCGGCAAATCGTGCCTCCAAACGCTGGCGATGTAAGTCCAAGACTGCCGCGGGGTAGCCCTGGCGCGCGAGCTCGCCGATCCGCTCGATTGCGGCATGCGCCGTCGCCATCAGCGCGAGACGCTCTTCCCTGACGCCCGCGCCGTCGTCCTTAATTCCGAGCCATCGAATCAGCCACGGCAGCGTGCCGCCTTGACCGACCAAGGTCACGAGCAGCACGACGAAGGTCAGGAAAATTACCAGATTCCGAAAGGGAAAGGGTCCCGCCGTGGTTTCGTACGGAATCGCCAGTGCCGCCGCCAGCGAGACACCGCCGCGCATACCGGTCCATGCCAACAGCGCCACATGCGACCAGTCCGCTTCGCCACTTTCATGTTCGGGCTCGTTGGTTGCGGGTAACAAGCCTTGCGCGAACGTCCAGATCAGTCGCACGACGACGCAGGCCAAGGCCACGGCCGCACCCCACCATACGAGCTGCGCGATCGAATATTCACGTAACCCGTTAACGATGTCGTGGAAGCGAATGCCCACCTCCGTGAAAATGAAGGCATTGATCAAAAAAACGACGATGATCCAGAATCCCGTGAGCATCTCTCGCGCGCGCGGCTGCAAGACGATCGGGGCGAAGCGGCTGACGACCACGCCCGTCGTGACGGTCGCCAGCACGCCGGAAACCCCGATGTAGTAGGCGGGCAGGTACGCGAGAAATGGAACGACCACCGAGATCGTGGCCTGCAAATTTTGGTCTTTGAGGCTGCGCCACGCCAACACGGCGATGGCCGCCGCAGCGAAGCCGATGAGGACCGATGCAACGATCGTGAGCACCAATGCGCCGGCAGCGTGCAACAGCGAAAACGAGCCGCCGACAACTGCAGCGATGCCAACCGCGTAGAGAATCAACGACGTCGCATCGTTGACCAAGCTTTCGCCTTCGATCGTTCCGATGACGTGCCGCGGCACGTTGAGTTCGTCGGCGATCGCAGCAAAGGCGACTTCGTCGGTGGACGAGACGATCGCGCCGAGCACGAAGGCCACGCCCCAGCTCATCCCGGGAATGATAGCGTGCGCGATCGCGGCCACCGCGACCGTCGTCACGATAACCAAGCCGAAAGCCATTTGGAATATCCAAAGAGCCCCGGCCCGAAACTCGCTGGTCGGCGCCGTTAAGCTCTCCCAGTAGAGCAATGGCGGCAGGAAGACGACCAAAACCAAAGCAGGCGGTAGCGGAAAGGTCGGCACCCCAGGAATAAAACCGATCGCCATACCGCCGAGAACGAGCACGATCGGATAGGCGACGTTGATCCGGTTGGCGATCGTCACCAGGACGATGATGGCGATGAAAACGACGATCAGCGCGGTCATCGCCGCTATCTCACACCGGCGACTGAACGGCGCGAAAGTACTCGACCGTGCGGCGCAAGCCGTCGACAACGCCGGTTCGCGGCTCCCACCCCAGGAGCTGACGGGCGAGCGAGATATCCGGGCGGCGGCGTGCCGGGTCGTCTTCGCGGGCGGGCTGAATGTCAATCGCTAGCGACGTGCCGGCAATCTCGCCGATCATTTTGGCCAGATCTAAAACGGTATATTCGCCGGGATTGCCGAGATTGACGACGCGGCCTTGCGTTTGCACACTCGAGGCGCAACGAACGATGCCCTCAACCAGGTCGTCGACATAGCAGAAGGATCGCGTTTGCAGCCCGTCGCCGTGCACGGTCAACGGCTCGCCGCGTAACGCCGCAACGATGAAGTTGGAAACGACGCGCCCGTCATCGGCGCGCATGCGGGGTCCGTACGTGTTGAAGATTCGGATGATCCGGACGTTCGCGTCGGTGGAGCGAGCGTAGGCCATCGTTAGAGCTTCGCCAAAGCGTTTCGACTCGTCGTAGCACGACCTCGGCCCCACCGGATTGACGTTCCCCCAGTAGCTCTCCGGCTGCGGGTGAACGAGCGGATCGCCGTAACTTTCCGAGGTCGAGGCATAAAGAAACCGCGCGTTCCAACGCCGAGCCGCTTGGAGACAGTAATTCGTGCCGAAGCTGTTGACCGCCATCGTCTCCACCGGAAACTTAAAGTAGTCGATCGGACTCGCCGGCGAGGCGAAGTGCAGGATGAGGTCGGGGGGAGTGGCACGCCCTTCGACGGCCGCGAATATCGGCTGCCATGGCGCAGCGACGTCGGCATCCACGAACGTAAAGCGTTCCGAGCGTCGCGCCGAATCCAGGTTGCGGCCTGCGCCCGTGATCAGGTTGTCGACGCCGACGACAAAGTTTCCGTCGTTGAGGTAGCGATCGACGAGATGCGATCCAACGAAGCCGGCGGCGCCGGTGATGAGAACGGTTGACATAGGCCGAGAGTATGCGCGCGAAGGCTTTCCTCGCCCTGCGGCCGCATCGCACTGCAGGCGGGATCGGGCGCACCGGGGAAGCGCTCTCTATGACTTTACGTTACGGTGCAGTCTTCTCATTTCTCATGCTTGCGGGCTGCGCGTCGGGCGCGCAGACGGCCTTGCCCTACATGCGCAGCGATGCGGCGGTCCGCGCCGTCAACGCAACCGGAGCCGGCAAAATCAAGCACGTGATCTTTATCGTGCAAGAGAATCGCAGCTTCGACAATCTTTTTCAGGGCTACCCTGGAGCCGACACCGTTTCGCAAGGGATGAATTCGTACGGTCAAACGATCGCGCTAACGCCATCCTCGCTGAAAACGGTCTACGTCATCGATCACTCGGCGTACGCAATGTTCGCGGCCTGCAACGGTACGGGAAGTCTTCAGGGAACCAACTGTCAGATGAACGGCTTTAACAACGAACCGACCTATGGTGGACCGACCAACCCGCAGTACGTGTACGTCCCGCATAGCGAGTCGAAGCCGTACTTTGACATGGCGCGCGAATGGGTCGTCGGGGATCGAATGTTCCAATCGCAGGTCGACGAAAGTTTCGTGGCCCATCAGTACGTCATCGCCGCGCAGGCGCAGTCGAGCGTCGATCTCCCTCTGGGATACTGGGGCTGCGCGGGAGGATCGTACGACACGGTTTCGACGATCACGCAAGACCGCGACCCCGATGGTCCGGCGCAGCAGGCGTGTTTCGATTACCAGACGCTTGGCGACGAGCTCGACCAGGCGAACCTATCGTGGCGCTTCTATGCCGTTCACTATGGCGACGACCGTGGCGGCAACGGGGGAACGTGGTCGGCGTATCAGGCGGTAAAGCACATCTTCGATGGCCCCGACTGGAAGAAAGACGTCATCTCCCCGAATTGGAAGTTCATCACCGACGTGCACAAGGGCCACCTAGCCAACTTCACGTGGATCACGCCCGAATGCGCGGAATCCGACCATCTCGAGTGCGGCGGCGGTTACGGACCCTCATGGGTCTCCGCACTGGTCAATACGGTGGGCGAAAGCAAGTTTTGGGATTCGACGGCGATCTTCGTGCAGTGGGACGACTGGGGCGGTTTCTACGACCACGTGGCGCCACCGTTCCAAGATTACGACGGTAACGGGTTCCGCGTCCCGCTCTTGGTGATTTCGCCCTACGCCAGGAAGCAATATGTCTCGCACGTGCAGTACGAGACGGCGAGCGTCTTACGCTTCGCCGAGGATCTCTATGGCCTCAACCAGCTCTCCAAGGCGGACAAACGAGCGACGTCACCCGCCGCGGATTGCTTCGACTTTTCACAGAAACCGCGGCGGTTCGTGGAAATCAAGGCGCCGTATCCGGCAAAGTTCTTCCTGCACCATCGCTTCAGCAGCGATTACTTCGCACCGGATTACGAGTAGGATCAGTCGCTCGGGCCGTCGGCTTCGACGTTGAGCGAGAGATCGACGTTATTTCCGACGATCATCGGCCCAAACGTCATTCCCCACTGCGTGCGGTCGAGCGTCGCGGTTGCGGCATAGGCAATAATCGGCCGGCCGCGCGGTGATTTGCCTGAGCCAACGACCTTGGCATTCAAGACCACGGGATGTGTTTGACCGTGCATCGTAAGATTTCCGGTAATCGTGAAGTTGTTCGGATCGCTGCCATCGATCTTCGTGCTGGCGAAAGTGATGGCCGGCGTCGAGCCCGTGTTGAAGAAATGCTCCGACCGCAGATCCGCATCGCGCCGGTCGTCATGGGTGTCGAGTTTTGAAGCATCGAGCTCGGCCGAGACTGCCGTCGGAATCTGCGACCCGCCGTTGAGCTGGACGGAGGCTTTAACGATCGGAATCGTCCCAATGACCGGTACGATGCCGAAGTGGCGCGCCGTAAACTGCGCAGTGGAGTGAACCGGATCTACCGACCAGCTCGCTTCGGCCGCTGCGCCGGCCGTTGAACTCAAGAGCGGCGTTGCGACGATTGCGACGGCGATAAGCGCATTTGCATAGAGGGACCCAGCGCGAAAATGCATGAGCCGGGCGTTCGAAGTCCACGAGGGTCGTCCTTCGCCCTTCGACTGCGCGCCTTCGGCGCTCCGCTCAAGATGACAGTGCTGCGCGACGCGCTGTGATCACAAAGGCGTGCGGAAAATGGTGGAGCTGTCGGGGTACTGCCCCCCGAGTCCAAGAAGTCTAACCGACGCGTTCTCCAGGCTCAGCTTCGAATTTTTCTTGATCGAACGGACGCCCCGAAGCGCGGCTTACCGTTCGCTGCAGATTCTTGATCTCGTACGCGCGTCGAATCAGGCGCGCGTACCAGCCCGAGTTTTTGACCGGAAGGCAGAGTGGTTCGGGCCGACTCTCCGCGTCCGGTGACTAGCCTAGATTAGGCAGCCAGTGCGTATTCGTTGTTGGCAGATATTGCCGTTGCGATCGTTTTAGGAGTGCTCGCAACTCCGCCTGCTGACGCCGGCCACGACGTTCCCGTCGAACCTATTTCAGCCCCGTGCCAACTATAACACAAGCGCCGGTCCGCCGGATTCGCGGGGCCGGCGCTTGGTTACCTGCGTCTGTCGCTAGACGGTTGAGGCCTTGGGCTCCCAGGCCATGGCGATCAACGTCGAAACGATTGCGAGCACGACGGCGCCGATGAGGGTTGCCAGCCAGTTGCCGTGGACGTCCGGAGTGATCCACACGGCTAGGGCAAGCAAAGCCCAGTCGATGATCACCGTAAAGAGCCCATGCGTGATCCATGTGAGCGGCAATGAGACCAGCCGAAGAATCGGCCCGATGAGCATGTTCACGAGCCCGAAGATGATTGCCAGTAGTACGACCGTCCAAAGGCTGTAAGCGCCAAACCCCGTGGCCCCGGCGGTGTTATGGAAACCCGGAACGAGGCAAATTATTAGCCATAGGACGATGGCGTTTACGATGAAGCGGAGTAAAAGATGCATTTCATTCTCCTAGCGCAGCCTTGACGCGCGACGCCAGTTCCGGCGTCATTCCCTTAATCGCAACGATCTCGTCAAGGCTTGCCCTCTTGACCGCTGCAACCGACCCGAAGGCCGCTAGTATCCGCTTCTTGCGAACCGGCCCTATCCCTTCGAGCGCGTCGAGCGCCGATCGCGTCATCGCCTTATCTCGCCGCTGCCGATGGTAGGTCACGGCGAACCGGTGCGCCTCATCGCGGATTCGTTGAATCAGGTGGAGGGCCGGAGAGTTGGGCGGCAAGACGATCGGCTCGGATTGTTGCGGAAGGTAGAGCCATTCGTGTTCTTTGGCCAACCCTGCCGCGACTAACCCGGTCATATCGAGTTCTTCCAGCACCTCGACCACCGCACTGAGCTGACCTTTGCCGCCGTCGATCAGCAACAAGTCCGGCTTCTTGTTGAACTTCTCTTTTTTGGCCAGTTCTCGCTCGATCGGCGTCTCGGTGCGGTCAGTCTCGCGGCGTAAGTAGCGCAGGCGGCGCCGAAGCGTCTCTTGCATCATCGCGAAGTCGTTCGGACCGCGATCGTACTGGATTTTGAACTTCCGGTACTCGCTCTTCTTCGGCCGTCCCTCGACGAAGACGACCATCGAAGCGGTTGGATTGGTCCCTTGAATGTTCGAGACGTCATAGCATTCGATGCGATGCGGCGGCTCGGGCAGTTCGAGCGCGTCGGCGAGATCGGTGAGCGAGCGCGCCTGGGCCGTCTCTTGCACCTCTTGATGGGCAAGGAACGCCTTGAGGTTCTGCTCCGCGTTCTTCGCGACAAGCCGCAGATACTCGACGCGCGCGCCGCGCTGCGGCTGGAGGATGCGGACCCGCTGTCCTTTGATCTCCGAGAGCCACGATTCGATCGTCGCTCGTTCTTCGGGCAGCGCGGAAACGAGCAGCTCCTTCGGAACTACCGCCGCGCTGGTCGTGCGGGACCGCCGCTTCTCCGGAACGGGGGCCTGATTATCGCGCGCGACGCGTGCCGTGGAGAGAGCCTTGTCTTCGGGTGCGCCGGCGGTACGCGCCGTGTAGAACTGCTTGAGAAACTCCCCCGTGAGCACTGCGTCGGATTGCTCGTAGACGCCCTCGAGGATGAAGTGCTCTTGACCGATGAGCTTGCCGCCTCGAACGAGGAAGACTTGCATGCAAGCCTGCCCCTGCGCCCGCGCGATCGCGATGAGGTCCATGTCGAGACGAGACTTCCAAACGACTTTTTGCCCTTCGGTAACGCGTCGCACCTGGACGATGCGATCCCGAAGCCGCGCTGCGGATTCGAAGTTGAAGTGCTCGGCGGCCTGAGTCATCTCGTGCTGCAGACGAGCGAGCAGCGACTCTTGTTTACCTTCTAGGAAGAGCACGACCTCATCGATCGTCCGGTCGTACTCCGGTTCGGTTTGATATCCGACGCAGGGCGCGAGACACCGCTTGATATGGTATTGAAGGCAGGGACGCTTGCGCCGTCCGTCGATCGGTTCGCGGCAGGTGCGTAGGGGAAAGACCAGCCGCACAAGGTCGATTAACTCGCGCAGACCGTGAGCGTTGGTGTAGGGCCCGAAGTAACGCGCCCCATCGTTACGCACGAATCGCGTGAAGACTACCCGGGGAAACGGCTCGTTGGTGACCTTCAGGTACGGATAGCGTTTGTCGTCGCGCAGCCGAACGTTAAACGGCGGCTGGTGACGCTTGATGAGGTTCGCTTCAAGGATCAGCGCCTCGACTTCGTTGGTGACGACGATCGTGCGGACGTCGGCGACCTTCTCGACCATTGCCGCCGTGCGGGGATGGTGCACGGCGCCTTCCTGAAAGTACGACCGAACGCGGGCGCGCAGCGAGATCGCCTTTCCGATGTAGAGAATCTCGCCGTCGCTGCCGACCATCATGTAGACGCCCGGCGCATTCGGGATCTGCGCCAGCGCCGAAGCCAGCGTCACCCTGAGGCTGCGGAAGCGCGTTTACGCATCACGAAGATCGTTGCCACGACCGCGAGGACGGCGACGCCGAGGACGATATAACCACCCCGGCGCAGCAGCGGGAGCACCGTATCGATGTGCGCTCCGAGCGCGCCGCCCAGCAGGATCAAGAACGTGCAGAAGATCAGCGAGCCCAGGAACGTCCAAAGATAGAACAGCGCGAGGTTCATCTCCGCAATGCCGGCCGGAATCGCGACGATTCCACGCAAAACCGGTAGAAAGCGGCAGACGAAAATCGCAAACGTTCCCCAGCGGTCAAAGAATGCATGGACCTGCATCAGCCGCGCGTGGGTGAAGTGAACGTACTTTCCGTAACGCTCGATCAGGGGAACGCCGCCAAATCGTCCGATCGCATAACCAACCGAGCCGCCAGCGAGCTCTCCCACGAGCGCCACGAGGATGGTTAGCCAGAGGTTGCTCAGATGGCCGGTGGCGGTCAGGGCGCCGGCCAGCGGGAGGAGGAGCTCGGTGCCGACAGGCAGACCGATGTTTCCCAACGCCAAGCCGACGAAAAGGCCGAGATACCCGTAGTGATCGATCAGCGCGACGATCGCCTGTTGCAGATGTTCCACCAAGCTGGTGCTACTCTAGCGGCGAAACGGTGTTTCGGCCGGCGGCGCGGCGCAGGATTTCGGCGGCCGAACTCCCGCCTTCCGAGCGCAGTGCCTCAAAAAGGTCGATCGGGCCAATTTCGCGGTCGCCCGCGCGCTCCTCGGCGAGCGCGATGATCCTGCGAAGCCGCGGCGTAATCAGGATGCCCTCCCATAACCGCTCGTCGCCGGTGCCAAGCGCTCGGCGAACTTCGGCATGTACTTCGGGGACGTCAATGCCGGCGGCGTCGAGCGCGCACAACGTTGCCGGGTCGCGCTCCTCGAGCAGGGCAACCAGCAAGTGTTCGGCGCCGACGTAATAATGGCTGTGATTTCGGCATTCTTGCTCGGCTACGCGAAGCACGCGCCGCGCCGCTGGATCAAATTTGGAGAACAAACGCCCCTTCGACTCCTGAGGGCGGGTGGAGAGATATCGGGGCGACACGATTTGAACGTGCGACCTCTTCGTCCCGAACGAAGCGCTCTACCAAGCTGAGCCACGCCCCGAAGCGACCCCGTACTTTTCACGGAGGCCCGCCGCCCTCCTTGTACTGCTGCGCGGGACCCCAGCCCGAAACCAGGTTAAAGCTGGGAAGTTTCTAAGAGTTAGGCTCCGTTGCTATGAGATATGTGATCGTAGGGTGTGGACGCGTCGGGTCAGCACTCGCAAAACTGCTCGATTCCGACGGTCACGAGGTAATCGTCGTCGACGAAAATGCCGCGGCATTTAAACGTCTCGGACCCAAATTCAGAGGACACGAAGTCGTGGGAACCGGCATCGACTACGACGTCCTTAAGCGCGCGGGTGCGGCGACGGCCGATGGCTTTGTTGCCGTCACCAACGGCGACAATCGCAATATTATGGCGGCCCTCATTGCGCAGCGCATGTTTAAGATAAAGCGGATCGTTGCCCGCATCTACGATCCACCCCGAGGACAGATGTACCGCGAACTCGGCGTTCAAACCGTCTGCCCAACGACGGTTGGGGCAAAGATGATTCGCGACGTTTTGATCAAGGCGCCCTGGGATTCGCAAACGTTCGACCTCGGCAAGCTGACGTCGCTGTCGGCATTCGTCGGGCCCGGGGATGCCGGCAAGCGGGTGGGAGAGATCGAGGAAAGCGGCCGCGTGCGTATCGCAGCAGTCCGTCGCAGCACGCTCGAAGTGATGGTTGCATCGAGCGAGCTCCAGTTGGAAGAGGGCGATGAGCTCAGCGCGGTCGTCGCGCCCGAAGCGATCAGCAACTTCGCCCAGCGCTTTCCGCAGGCTGCTCCGCGTACCAAAGTACCGGCCTAAGACATGTTCATTCTGATCGTCGGAGGCGGAAAAGTCGGGACGTACCTAACGCGCGCGTTACTCAATCAAGGCCATGAGGTCGTCGTCATCGAGAAGGACGAGCGCAAGGCCAAGATGCTCGAACGGCTTATCGATCGTCAAGCAGCCGTCGTCGGCGATGGATGCGATCCGGTCGTTCTCGAAGCGGCGGGGGTGAGCCGCGCCGACGTCGTGGTTGCCGACACCGGCGACGACGAAGACAATCTCGTCGTCGTCCTCCTCTCGAAACGAAAGTCGAAAGCCCGCTGCATCGCGCGCGTGAACAACCCCGCCAACAAGCTGATCTTCAACTCGCTCGATACCGACGATCCGGTAATCGTGATTTCGTCGACCGAGCTCATTCTGGACGTGCTCAACGAGCACGTCAACGCCTCGAAGTACCGCTCGATGCTCGAAACCATGCATCTCTTCGGGAAAGGCGACATGCAGCTGGTCAAGGTCGCCATTCCCGAGCGATCGCCCGTCGACGGGAAGCGTTTGGCGGAGATCGACTTCCCGCATAACTCGGTGGTCGTAGCGGTAGACCGGCCCAACCAGGATCTGGAGATTCCGACCGGCGATACGACGCTTCGCGCCGGCGACGCCATGATCGTTATCGTCAAGAACGGCGCGGCCGAACGGATCCGGACGGTTATCGGCGGCTAAATATAGCCTTTCTTCAGGGCGACCACCGCGGCTTGCGTTCGATCGGCTGCCGAAAGCTTCTCGAGAATGTCGCGAATGTGCCCCTTCACGGTACCCAAACCGATGTGCAGGCTCTCTGCGATTTCAGCGTTTGCGTTGCCGTCGGAAATCAGGCGCAGAATTTCGGTTTCACGGCCGGTCAGCGGAGAGAAGCGCGCGTCGCTGCTCTTCGACGCCGAGAACCGCGCCAGCACCACGTGAGCGATTCTCGGATCGAAGTATGCCCCACCCTCACCCGCGATCCGAACTGCCTCCACGATCCGCTCGGGTTCGGAGCTCTTTAAGCAGTACGCGTCGGCGCCCGCAGCCAGCGCCGCGAGTACCTCTTCCTCGAGATCCACCATGGTCACGATCACCACCCGCGTCGACGGCAACTCCGCGCGCACTCGTTTCGTAAGGGTCACTCCGTCGATGCCCGGGAGGCCGATGTCGATCACCGCGACGTCGGGGCGTTCGCGCGCGATCGCTTCCCAGCCGGTGACCCCGTCGGCGGCTTCGGCGACGACGTCAAACGACGCATCAAGGGCAGTGCGCAGCCCGGCGCGCGTCAGGGCGTGATCTTCGACGATGACGACCCGGGGGCGCGTTCCGCTCTCGGCGCTCAACTCTGCAAGGCCGGCAGCGTCATCGTAAAGGTGCTTCCGCGCGGCTCGCGTGGTTCATACTCCACCGTTCCACCGTGCTTCTCGGCAATCCGCCGCACGATGTATAAACCGAGCCCTGTTCCCGCGCCGTGGTAGCCGCCCCCGAAGCGCTGAAAGAGGCTCTTGCGTTGTTCCGGCGCCACCCCATAACCGTCGTCCTCGACGGTCATTCCGATAAAGTTGCCCTCGCGGGCGGCGCGAGCGGTGACGTGTCCAGCGCGCGGGGTCGCGTCGATGGCGTTGGCGAGCAGGTTTACGACCGCGCGGCGGATCTCGTGGGGATCGCCAATCGCCCAGAGCGGAGTCTCCGGCACATCGACACGCAACTCGATTCCCTTCATGTCCGTAACCGGTCGAAGCTCGGCGGTGATGCCGGTCAAGAGCTCGCTGCAGTCGACCGGTTCGCGCGCGGTCGACGCCTCACCCGATTCATAACGCGCCACGAGTAAAAGCGTCTCGACCATGCGCCGTTGGTCGTCGTTGGCCGCAAGCGTCGTTCGCAAGATCTCGCGATAAGCTTCGGGCAACTCGCCGTACGCGCCCGAGAGCGCCTGATTCATCGTGACGTGGGCCGCAGCCAATGGCGTACGCAGGTCGTGCGCTAAGGCATAAACGATGTCGCGAATCACGTCGCTGCGATCGGCCAGCTCGTCCTTCTGGCGGGCTATCTCCTCGTTTCGCTCGCCAAGCTGCGTAAAGAGACGCGCCTGCTCCAACGCCATCGCTGCCTGCTCGGCAAAAGCGCGCAGCGTCGTGATCGCATCGCCGACGAAAATTTTGCCCCCGCTTACCTCCTCGATCAAGACGTACTCAAGCGCACCGTTAGTCGCAACCGGCGTGACGAGTGCTTCGCTAGCGCCAAGCGCTTCGAGCGTCGCTCGTCCCAGCAGATCGCTCTGCGTAACCGCAAAGACGTCTTCTGCCTCAACGGCGCGTGCCACCAGCGACGCGAACTCCGTCGTAAGCACGCGCCGTTCGACGGTGATATCTCCGTCTCCGGCGGCATACGAAAGGAGCAACTGCGGTCCGAACGGCGTTTCACGCACGACCAGGGTTGCTTTCGAAGCGCCGAGCAGACCGACCGATTCGCGCGTAACCGCGCGCTGCACGAGCTCGACGTTTAACGTGCCGCGCACGCGACCGGTCGCTTCGCGAAGCGCCTGTTCGATCTCGACCTGCCGCATCCGGCCGGCTGAGACGCCGGCTTCGCGCGCATATTCCTGGGTCTTAATGCTCAAATAGCCGACCAGCACGAACGACGCAGCCAACAGCAGGCGATCGCCGATCGCGATGCCGTCCCAGTGATATCCGGCCGAGACGCCGTTCACGTAGCCGGCGATAATGTTTGCGATTTGGGCTGCAATGACCAGATTCGTCGTCAGCCTGCTCCGCAAAGTAAGGCTGCTGAGCGCAATCGGGCCGTTAAGCAAAATCGCGGCAATAAAAAGCTGCGGCGTTACGAGGTCTACGATGAAAGCGGCGACGAGCAATCCGTAGCAGAGCCAGGCCACGTTCTGCGTTTCGGGCTATGCGCCGGGGGCGCCTTGCCTCAAGCGGAGAAAGGCTGCGGCGAATGGATCGCACGGCGAAAGCGGAGGAACTCTTGCGCGAGCTGGGCCGACGCGCGCGGCTCGTGGTCTATATTGCAAGCGCTCCCGGCTCCGGCAAAACGCGACGTTTGCTGGAAGATGCGCGTCGACTCACCGCCGACGGCAAGCGCGTCGTCATCGGCTGGATCGAGACCAAGAAGCGTCCCGATCTCGAGCGCCTCGCCGATGGGCTGCCGCGTATCTCACCGCGGCGGGTAACGATCGGCGATCGCGTTTTCGAGGATTTCGATTACGAAGCCACGTTGCGCGAGAAGCCGGACGTCGTCATCCTCGACGAGCTCGCCCACGATAATCTTGGCGATGCGGCTCACGCCAAGCGCTGGCAAGATGCGCTCGCCTTGAAGGAACGCGGAATCAGCGTCATCGGCGCCTTCAACATCCAACACCTCGAGACGGTCGCTCCCACAGCTGAAGCGCTCATCGGCTATCCGGTTCGCGAAATCGTTCCGCTCTCGTTTCTGCAAGCCGCCGACGAAGTGGTCGCGCTCGACGTCTCTCCGCGTCTGCTCCAGAGCCGGGTGAAAGCGGGCAAGATCGTCAACGAACAAGACGTCGATCGCGCGCTCAACGGCGTCTTCAAAGAGCAGACGCTCTACATGTTGCGCGAGCTACTCTTACGCACCGTCGACAACCTAACGCTTCCGGTCGTCCAGGCCGGCCGTGCCTCGACGGCGGCTGCCGTCGTCTATCCGAATATCGATGTGACACCCTATCTCAAGCGCACCGCGGCAATCGCGGAGGCTCTTGACTTGGGCCTTGAGTCCGTGCCGACGCCGGGCGTGAACACAAGCACTCTCGAGCGGATCACGCGCGAGCTCGGCGGGGAGATGTTGCACGAGATGGTCGATCCGGCGAAGGCGCCCGACGATGGGCTGCGCGCATCGCTGGTTGCGCTGCCCGACGGAAAGATCGCGGCGAACCTTGCAAACGCGCCGCTGCCCTTCGATCTCTTCATTGTCGGCGCGGGTCAAACGTACCTCGGAGAGAATCCGGCGCGCTCACCGTACTCGCAGACCGCGGGCGATCGGCTGCGTGTCGGATACGGTAAGCTTACCGTCTATCTCGGCGCGGCCGCCGGCGCCGGAAAGACGTATGCAATGCTGGATCGGGCCCATCAACTCCAGGCGGACGGTGTTAACGTCGTGGTCGGCTTCGTCGAAACCCACGGACGCCGGGAGACGGCGGCACTCCTCGACGGTCTAGAAATAATTCCCCCGAAAGTCGTCAGCGTCAACGGCATTACCTACAAGGAGTTCGATCGCGACGCGCTGATCGCGCGTAAACCACAAGTCGCACTCATCGACGAGCTGGCACACACCAATGCGCCGGGCTCCATCGCTCCCAAGCGCTTCTACGACGTCCTCGCCGTCCTTCGCGCCGGAATCGACGTCATCACAACCCTCAACGTGCAGCATCTCGAAACCTTGGGCGATACCGTCTTTCGGCTTACGGGCACCATCGTGCGTGAGACGCTGCCCGACGGAATCTTATCGCTCGCCGATGACGTCATCTTGATCGACGTGACGCCGGAGACGTTGCGCCAGCGGTTGCGTGAAGGTAAGATCTATCCTCCGGAGCGTTGCGACGTCGCACTCGCCAACTTCTTCCGCAGCGAGAACCTCTACGCACTGCGCGAGCTTGCGCTGCGCGAAGCGCTGCGCGCCCGCCGCCGCGAGCGCATCGCTTCCCCCTTCGAGCGCATCTTACTCGCGATCGGTTCGCGTTCGATCGATCTGCCGATGATTGCGCGCGCCAATCGCGTCGCCGCGCGCCTCGCGATCGAGTTCGCGATCGCGCACGTGGTCACGCCTCGCCAGCGCTTCGATGCCGCCGTCGTCGAAACGCTGCGGGCCGAAGCACGCAAGACCAATGCCGAATGGATCGACGAGATCGCAGACGACGCGCCGAAACGTTTGATCGAAATCGCGCGCTCGCGTCCCGAGACGACGATCGCACTTGCGGGAACGATGCGTCCTCATCGCTGGTTTCGGCGGCCTTCGTTCGCGCGTCGCCTTCTTGACTCGGGCGCCCGCGAGCTGCTCGTGTTGCTGCCTCCAAGCGGACCCGCGGTCAAAGCAGCTCCCGAAGAGTAGGCTACTGCGGCTTCGGCGTGGGAGGCGACTTTCTCACTTGCAAAACGACCCAGATGACTCCCACAGCGGCGGCGAGGAGAACGACCACGACAATAAGCTGCGTGAGCAGGTGCGGCGCTGCGGTGCCGCTACCCGGGTTCATGCCGTGGCGCAGGTGAGCCAAGTGTATGTGCGGGTGCTGGTGAGTCATCTTTTGTCAGCCGGTTAAGCGCGACGACGGCTCGATCCCTGCCCAGTCACCCTTACGCCGAGTGGGTAGGGGCCTATTGAGCTTTTAGGCCGTCGAGCGCGAGGTCGATCTCAAGGACGTTGACGCGCGGTTCTCCCAAAAACCCGAAGGTTCTGCCTTGCACGTGGCCGGCGATTAAGGCCCGAACCGTTGCGAGGCTTTCGCCGCGCGCTTTCGCGACGCGCGGCGCCTGCCAGTATGCCGCTTCGGGGCTGATGTCCGGATCAATTCCGCTGCCGCTCGAGGTCACCAGGTCGATCGGCGGCGGGCCCGCAGCATCGGGGTTCTGTTTTTCCAACTCCGCGATCGTCGCTTTGGTCGAATCGATCAGCTTCTTCGAGGTCGGGCCGAGGTTGGTACCGCCCGTCGAGGTAGGGTCGTAGCCTTTGCCGGCGGCGGAGGGCCGCCCCGCAAAGTACTGGGGTTTGGTCCAAAGCTGGCCGATGATCGACGATCCGACGACCTTGCCATTGACGGTAACCAGCGATCCATTGGCCTGACGCGGGAAGAGCACCGCAGCGATCGCCGTCATCGCCAGCGGATAGACAAATCCGAGCAACACGATCGAGACAATCGTTACGCGCAGTGCCGTTCCTAAATGTCTAATCATGATTCGATAACCTACGTCAGATGCAGCGCTGCTAGGATCACGTCGATCAGCTTGATACCAATGAAGGGTACGATGATGCCGCCGACGCCGTAGAGCATCACGTTCTCAAAAAGCACGCGATTGGCGCCCTTCGGCTCGTAGCGAACGCCACGCAGCGCCAGTGGAATCAGCGCGACGATAATCAGCGCGTTGAAGATGACGGCCGATAAAATCGCGCTCTGCGGCGTCGTCAAGCGCATGATGTTGAGCACGCTCATCGCCGGATACGCGATCGCGAACATCGCCGGCAGTATCGCGAAGTATTTCGCGACGTCGTTGGCGATCGAAAAGGTCGTCAGCGAACCCCGCGTCATGAGCAACTGCTTGCCGATCTCAACGACCTCGATGAGCTTGGTCGGGTCTGAGTCGAGGTCGACCATGTTTGCCGCCTCTTTCGCGGCTTGCGTACCCGAGTTCATCGCGACGCCCACGTCGGATTGTGCGAGCGCCGGCGCGTCGTTCGTACCGTCGCCGGTCATCGCCACGAGCCGTCCCGAGGTTTGCTCGCGCTTGATCAGCTCCATCTTCGTCTCCGGCGTTGCCTCGGCGAGAAAATCGTCGACGCCCGCCTCTTTTGCGATCGTTGCGGCGGTCAGCGGGTTATCGCCCGTGATCATGACCGTGCGAATTCCCATCGCCCGCAGGCGGTTAAAACGTTCGGTCATGTGCGGCTTCAAAATGTCTTTGAGGTAGATGACGCCGACGATCAGCGTGTTTCTCGCCAGGAGCAGGGGCGTACCGCCGCTGCGCGCGATGCGCTCGATGACGGGAGCCAGGTCAGTCGTCTCGGGGCCGCCGGATTCGTGGACCCACGCCAGCACCGAATCGGGCGCGCCTTTTCGAATTCGCACGCCGTCGGCGAGGTCGAGGCCGCTCATACGTGTGTACGCGCTGAACGGCACGAAGACGGATCCCTCGGGCGCCGGGTCGTTAGGCGCCCCGAGTTGCTGTGCGAGCGTGACGATCGAGCGTCCTTCCGGCGTCTCGTCAGCCAGCGAAGAGAGGTACGCGATCCGCGCCGCATCTTTTTGTTCGATGCCGGGGGCGGTAACGATTTCGACTGCCTGCCGGTTGCCCAGCGTGATCGTGCCGGTCTTGTCGAGAAGGAGGGTATCGACATCACCGGCCGCCTCGACGGCGCGCCCGCTCATGGCCAAAACGTTGCGCTGCATCACCCGGTCCATCCCGGCGATGCCGATTGCCGACAATAAGCCGCCGATGGTCGTCGGGATCAGACAGACGAGCAGCGCGATGAGCACCGTCACGCTCTGGTGCGCGCCGGCGTAGATCGAGAACGGCGCGAGCGTCGCCACGGCGATGAGAAAGATGATCGTCAGACCCGCTAATAAAATCGAGAGCGCGATCTCGTTGGGCGTCTTCTGCCGCTGCGCGCCTTCGACCAAGCGGATCATGCGATCGAGGAAACTCTCGCCGGGGTTCGCCGTCACGCGCACGACGATGCGGTCGGAGAGCACGCGCGTACCGCCGGTGACGGCGCTTCGGTCGCCGCCCGATTCACGAATCACCGGCGCGGACTCGCCGGTGATCGCCGATTCGTCGATGGTCGCTGCGCCCTCGAGCACGTCGCCGTCCGCCGGAACGATCTCGTTCGCCTCGACGACGAAGCGATCGCCCTTTCGCAGCGTCGTGCTCGCCACGCGCTCTTCGGTTCCGTTTTCGCGCAGCAATCGCGCGTAGGTGTCCGACTTCGTGCGGCGCAACGTCTCGGCTTGCGCCTTTCCGCGCCCCTCCGCAACCGCTTCCGCGAAGTTGGCAAAGAGGACGGTAAACCAAAGCCAAGCGGCAATGGCGAAATCGAAGCCCACCATGCCGTTGTGCGCCGCCAGATCGCGCAGGAAAAAGATCGTGGTCGCGGCGGCGCCGACCTCGACGACGAACATCACCGGGTTACGGGCCTGCCAACGCGGATCGAGCTTCTTGAACGAGTCGCCGAGGGCCCGCGAGAGAATCGCGCGGTCGAAGAGCGAACGCGCCTTGGGCCGGCGTTCCAACCGTCTTTGGCTGATCATCAGAACGTTTTGCCTTGCATCAAGAGGAGGTGTTCCACGATCGGACCGAGCGAGTCGGCCGGCAGGAAGGTGAGCGCGCCGACGATCACGATCACGCCGATCAATAGCGCGACGAAGATTCCGGAGTGCGTGGTAAACGTACCGGGACCCTCGGGGACGGATTTCTTTCCAGCGAGAGCGCCGGCTAACGCGAGCGCCGGAACGGCGACCGCAAATCGGCCGAACATCATGTTGACGCCAGTCAAGAGATTGTAGAAAAGATTGGGGCCGAGGCCGGCAAAGGCGGACCCGTTATTGGCATTCGTCGACGTAAATGCGTAGAGAATCTCGGAAAAGCCATGGGGACCGGCGTTGCTCAGCGTGGCTTTACCGACCGGAATCACCGCGGCGATCGCGGTCGGGACGAGGCAGAGCACCGGCGTCACGAGCGCCGCCAGAATCGCGAACTGCACCTCGCGACGCTCGACTTTCTTCCCCAAATATTCGGGAGTGCGGCCGACCATCAGGCCGGCGATGAAGACCGTTAAGACGACGAAGACGATCATGCCGTACAGTCCGCTGCCGACCCCACCGAAGACGATCTCGCCCAACTGCATGTCGACCAACGGAATCAATCCGCCGAGCGGCGTGAAGGAGTCGTGCGCCGAGTTGACCGCGCCGCAGGACGTGTCGGTGGTGACCGTTGCAAAGAGCGCCGACGCCGAGACGCCAAAACGACACTCCTTGCCCTCCATGTTTCCGCCCGCAACGCCTAGCCCGTGCACGATCGGATTTCCGGCTGCCTCCGCCCAGTACGCGACGGCGAAGCACGAGAAGAACAGGATTGCCATTGCGGTGAAGATCGCCCAACCCTGGCGCGTATCTTTTACCATCTTGCCATACATGTACGTCAAGCCGGCGCCGAGAGAGAAAATCAAAAGCAATTCGATCAGGTTGGTTAATGCGTTTGGATTCTCGTTCGGCGATGCCGAGTTCGCGTTCACGAAGCCGCCGCCGTTGGTGCCGAGTTCCTTGATGACTTCCTGCGACGCCATCGGACCGCCGGTGATCGTCTGGGCGAAGCCTTCGATTGATTTTACGCTCTCGTAAGCGTGGAAGTTCTGCGGCATGCCTTGCGAAACGAGGAAGAGCCCTACGACGATCGAGATGGGGAGCAGCACGTAGAGCGAACAACGCGTCAAGTCGACCCAGAAGTTCCCGAGCGTTTTGGTCGTCGTCCGAACGAGGCCCCGCACGACCGCGACGGCGATCGCGATGCCGGCTGCGGCCGAGACGAAGTTGTGCCAGGCGAGACCGGCCATCTGCGAGAGATAGCTCATCGCCGTCTCGCCCGAGTAGAACTGCCAGTTGGTGTTCGTCGTGAAGCTGACCGCAGTGTTCCACGCGAGATCCGGAGCCATATTGTCGATGTGCTGCGGGTTGAAAGGAAGCCACTTCTGCGTGCGCAGGAGGACGTAGAGATAGGCCAGACCGATCAACGAGAAGGCCAGCATCGAAAGGGCATACGCGAACCACGTCATCTCTTGGTCTTCGCGCACGCCGCAAACCCGGTAGATCAGCCGCTCGACGGGCACGAGTACGGGGCTCAGCCAGGTTCGGCCGCCCTCGAAAACGCGCGCCATATAGGAGCCCAGCGGTTTTGTAAGCGCTAGCACGATCAGAAAGAAGACGACGGCCTGAAGCCAACCGATCGCCGTCACGATCAGAACTTCTCCGGCCGAAGCATCGCAAAGACGAGATAGGCGAGGCCGGCGACCGTCAGCACGAGACCCAAAACATCGTCGAACTGCAAAGCTATACTTTCTCGCAGCCTAGCACGTAAAGGTCTAAGACCACAAAACAAACGATCGTGAGGATGACGATCCCTACTTCGAGCAGCATACTTCTTTTAGTGTACCCCCTACGGCGGTGGTTGGCATCTGCTGAATGGATGATCCGTTCGGACTGCCTGTACGAATGGTGTGCGCGCGTCCCAAAAGCCTGGTCCCTGTGCGTGGGTCAAGAGTTTGTGGGCTCCGGCGCTGCGGCCGGCGACCCGGCCATCCAAACGCTGGCGTCCCGGAACTCGACGTAGTCAACCCGGCAGGTTGGCGCCGGGCCGGCGTATCGCACGTTGAAAAAGCCGTTGAAAGCGTGGTCGATCCGAACGTTTTGAGCGAAGGTCCCTCGGTCGACGATATGCTCGGTATGCCCACCATATTGCACGGTAAAGCGAACCTCTTCCGCCGGCATCGCTCGGCGGTTCGTGAAAGCGAGCATCAGCGGCCTGAAAGCCGACACATAGGAGCGGGTATTGGTAATTCGGCAGTCATCCACCACTACCGGTGTGCGCGAGCTGACGGCCAAGGCGGCCTGCGCTAGCGCACACCACACAATCAGCGCGAGCCCGGCAACAAGGGTCTTCCGGTAGAGCGCGGCGTTATTCGATACAAGGGGTTTTCGATTCGTTGACATGACGCACCACTTACTAGGATACGCCCGTCTGGGTGCATTCGCCCAGCCTTCAAATGGACGATCCGAACGGATGTCGGCCGCCCCGTGTGAATGGAGCCGTTAATAAAGAAGGGACAGGCCGGCGCCGACGTAGTGTTGTGTTTGGGCGTTGAGCAGCGTCGGCGAGTCGCCATACTCCGCGTCGAGTTGCAGGTTGGTGCCGAGGTCGCGGGTGTAGCCGGCGTCGATCAGGCTTTTGGCGCCGGAATTGGGGGCTGCCCGGCTATAATACGCATATTCAACGAAAATCGACGAGCTCTGTGGCAGCGAAGCGGTAAGAACGACTGACGGGATACACGCAAAGTACGATTGCGCGATCCCGGCGGCGTTGTAGGCACTCAGAGCGTTCGCGCTGACGGTTCCCGCGAAACTCCAGGTCGTACTGACGGAATAGGTCCAATTGACGTCGCCGCTGAATTGCGCGTTGCCGGCGGTGAATGCCCGGCTTCCCGTCGGCAGTGAAGCGCTCGCGCCGATGCCCCAAACCGCCTTGGCCGTGTATCCTAGCTCGTACTTCGCGCCGAGGCTGATGTCGTTCCATCCCCGGGTCAGGCTTCCGCCAACCGATGAGCGGTTGAAAGATGGCGGTGCGAACGTGAATTCGAGATGTGGATCGAACGTGCCGACGCGCAAGAATGACTGTGGGTACGACGCGGTGTTGCCGCCGCCGGGCCCCGTCGTCACGGTGTTCGTCCAGCCGTTTTCGAGCATCGCGTGACCGGGGCGAACGGTACACGGCGAGGTCGTGACGGTCGGCCGATCGACGAGCGACGCGATCGGCCCGCACGGATCGCTTGGCGGCGTTGGCGAGGGCGACGGAGCCGGGCGCTGCGCGAAAGCCCCCGTGGGCGCGAGCGTCCAGAAGAACGAACCACAAAGCACGAGGAGGAGGCTGCGCGTATCGATTCCTCAGTTGTCGTTGCCGAAGAACTGGATGGCATCGATGCCGAAAGTCGTTTGATACGCCTTGGTGCCGTTATCGTACGGAGTTACTCCCGGCTTGAACGCTGTTTCGATCCGGAACTCGGGTCGCACCATGAGTTTCGGATTGATATAGTGCGTCACTCCCCAGGTCAAGCTGCCGTACGAGGTCGCGAAGCCGGAACGTTCGCCCTGGGGATCGTTGAGGTAGTCGAGCCGGAATGTCGCGAAATCAGCGGGAGAGAACTTCCACGAAAAGTAATCGACCGCGCCGATGGCTTCGGAGAGTCCCGGTATAAATGCCCCTGGGCCTCCACCCGCGCCTAAATAGGGCGGCCCGCCGGTGGCGACGTTGTAGTTATTGATTGTCCCGCCAACGTACGCGTTATGCTGGTAGATGTAGTAACCTTCGAGCTCGTTCTGCAGCGTCGGATTAAAGACGTGTGTCCAGGTAACGTTCTGCTGCTGCAAGTCATCGTGTCCCCAAATCAGAGGCTGCTCCGTATTCGTGACCTGGCTGTAGTACGTTCCCTTTTCGTATGTCTTGAAGTTTCCGCCGTCGAACGAGTGCGAGTCGATACCAAAGAGGATTGAATCGCGGTTCGAATGCGAGACCCATCGGGCCATTACGAGGAAGGTGGGGAAGTGAAACGAGCCATCCCAACACGCCGTGTCGTTGCCGCAATGCACTCCATACTGGATCGTCCAGTAGTTGCTCAGCTTGGTCGAAAAGAGTAATCCCATCTGGGTGTACGCATCGAAATCGAACATCAGCGAGTGGGTGTAGAAGAAGTTGTTCGGAGCGAGCTGCGCCTCGATGTCCGGCGGCGAAATGTAACGTCCGACTTGGAGCGTCGTTCCCTCACCCCACCGCGGCCAATAGAGGATCCCGTACGCTTCGGGAGCGTCGTAGCCGTTGGTTTGATTGCGCAGCAGGAGCTGATTGCTCAAGAAGCCCTGCATCGTCGTCCAGCGATAATCGGCGCCGTAGAGATTGCTGACGCGAAAACCCCAATCGAAGTGATCGGTCTGCACCGTATCGGGTTGGCGCTCGAAGCGAAACACGAATTGATCGAGCTCCGGCGCATTGGGGACGTCGTTGTACGAGAGTGGAAAGTTCGAGTGCGCAGACGTACTCGCCTCGAGTCCGGCATTGAGCCACCCGTACGCGCGTAGCCCGGCGGCGGTCGGAACGCCGATCGTCGGCCCGAGAAACTCGCCGCCGCTCGGAAAGAGCGGGTCGAACGGCTGCGGCAGTGCTCGCCGCAGTACCGGCGTACTCGAGGGCATCGGACTGCTGACGGTTAGCGGCGCGTTCTGCGAGACCGTGCTCTCCGGCAGCGGGGTGGGCAAAACCGGAGATGCCGTGGCTGCTGCCGTAGGCGCCGTCGCCTGCGCGCGAGCCACGCTCAGCGCCAAGGCGCACGCAAGAAGGACGCCCGTGCCGGCAACCTGCCGGATCGACAAGTCAAACATAATGCCTTCAGCTTAGGGTTGGCGCTTCGCACGCGCCAGCCGTCGAACGGATCATCCGTTGGGATGCTGCGCGACCGTCGTAACGCAGGGCATCGGCGGCCAGTTTGCGATATTGCTGAACGATGAGTCGTACGGCAATCGTAGCCCTGGCTTCTCTCGCCTGGGCAGCCGCCGCCATTGGCAGCGCCGGTCGCGCGCCGGCGGCGCTCGCCGCTCCGAGCCCCTCTCCGCCGGTTACCTCACCCTCGCCCGCCCCGAATGCGCCCAGCGACCCATGCGGTTCCATTCTTTCGATCGTCAATCGGCCGACGGTTAGTACGGGGGTATGCACCGTGCGGCCCGGACACGTCGTACTGGAAAACGGTTACACGAACACGACCACGACCGGCGCCGGCGGCGGCGGCAGCAGCGCGCTCTATCCGCAGTCGGTGCTGCGCGCCGGCTCGTTTGACCCGCATCTCGACTTTGAGTTTGGCTTTCCGAGTGCGCAGACGTCCTCCATCGGTCAGCCATCGGTCTCGGGTTCGACCGACATCAGCATGGCAACGAAGTATGAACTCGGATATAGTTCGAGCGCCATGTGGGGTATCTACGGAGCGGTAACCATGCCGACCGGCAGCAAGGCCTTCACCGCCGGAAACGCGCAGTTCACCGGCGACCTTGACGGGGCGTACACGATCAACTCGGAGTTCAGCTTTGCCGGCACGCTTAGCTTCAATGCATTAAGCGCTGCCAACGCCGCCGGTCTACCGCAATCCTATTTTGCGTTCATCCCAAGTCTTGAACTGAGCGCGGCGCTTCCCGGCGGTCCGTCGCAGCTCTCGGCGGAATACGCCTACTTCTCCGCCTCAGGACCGGCTCTGCCTTCGAAGAGCCTCATCGACTTCGTCTATCAGCGGGATTTTGGCGGTCACGTGCAGTTCGACGTGGAGTATGGCTTCTCGCCCACGCCGATCAACGGTCAGAAGCAACATTACCTCGGTGCCGGCCTCTCCTTTATGAATTAACCGCCAAGCGGGAAATTGCGCGAGCGCGCGTTAAAAGGTCCACTCCAGGAGGTTGCGGATGGCCACATCAATGCCCGTTAACGTCGGGAACACCGGCTTTATGCTGCTCTGTGCGAGCCTGGTCATGCTGATGACTCCCGGTCTCGCCTTCTTCTACGGCGGCCTGGTACAGCGCACGAACGTGCTGACCATCATGATGCAGAGTTTTATGTCGCTCGGGTGGACCACGGTGTTATGGTTCGCTTTCGGGTACTCCGAGAGCTTTGGTCCGACCTGGCATGGGATCATCGGCAATCCTGCGACCTACGCCTTCTTACGGGGCGTCACGCTCCACACGATGTTCACCGGCAACGATGCCGGAATCCCGTTGGTCGTGCATATCGCCTACCAGATGATGTTTGCGATCATCACGCCGGCGCTGATCACCGGCGCGTTCGTCAATCGCGTGACGTTCAAAGCGTATTTCCTGTTCCTCACAGCGTGGCTCATTTTCGTCTACTTCCCCTTCGTTCACATGTTGTGGAGTCCAAACGGCATCTTAGCGAAGTGGGGCTGTCTCGATTTTGCCGGCGGTATAGTCGTTCACGCTTCCGCGGGTTTTGCCGCCTTGGCATCGGTCCTCTACGTCGGGAGACGCCATGTCATCGACAACAGGCCGCACAACGTTCCGCTCATCGCACTTGGAACCGGGTTGCTCTGGTTTGGATGGTACGGCTTCAACGCCGGCTCGGAGTTGCGCGTCGACGCCGTGACGGCCTCGGCGTTTCTCAACACCGACATCGCGGCGTCGTTTGCCGCGATCACCTGGCTGCTGGTTGAATGGGCTCGCGGGCGACAGCCCAAGTTCGTCGGCCTGCTTACCGGCGCCGTTGCCGGCCTCGCAACCATCACGCCCTGTGCCGGCTACGTCTCACCGACGACCGCGGTGGTCGTCGGGATTGCGGCAGGCGCCGTCTGTTACCTTGCGGTCACGCTGAAGAACCAGCTCGGCTGGGACGATGCGCTCGACGTTTGGGGCATCCACGGCGTCGGAGGATTTTTGGGAATCGTTCTGCTCGGCGTCTTTGCGTCGACGCTTTGGAATCCCAACGGCGCCGACGGTCTCCTCCGCGGGAATCCCGCGTTTCTCGGCAAGCAGTTCGTCGCCGCCGTTGTCTGCAGCACCTGGGCGTTCTCATTTACCTACGCGATGCTGTGGCTGATCAACCTCGTGACGCCGGTAAAGGTCGACGAAGTCGCCGCAGAGCACGGGCTCGACGTCCACCTTCACGGCGAGGAGGCCTATCCGCTGGGCGTCTAGCACCGGCCGAACGGACAATCCGTTAGGAAGTGGCGGCCTTCCCGCGCACCACCTATAATTAGCCGGCAGATGCCCTGGCTCAACGCGGCCGTTTTCCTAGCGATCCTCCTGCCCGCGGCCGCAGCGCTCGCGCGATATATGCAGGCGCTCTTCGAGGGGCGCTTGCGACTATGGGGAGAGGCCACCATCTTCCGTTGGTGCGGCATCGATCCGCAGCAAGAGATGGGCTGGGCCGAGTACGCTAGGACAGCGATCCTATTTTCACTGGTAACGACCCTGGCCGCATATGCGATCATGCGCACCCAGCAGTGGCACGGGCACTTCTTCAATCCGCAGCACTTTCCCAACGTCGATCCCTGGATCGCCTGGAACACGGCCGTCAGTTTCGTGACGACCACCGACTGGCAGTTCTACGCCGGCGAGAACACCATGAGTTATCTCTCGCAAATGGCGGGGCTGGCATGGCTGAATTTTATCGCCGGTGCCATTGGGCTGGCGGCAGGAGTAGCGGTGATCCGCGGCTTCGCGCGTAAGGGCTCCGCGACGCTGGGAAACTTCTGGGTCGACTGCACGCGAAGCTTACTCTACGTCCTGCTGCCGCTCTGCGTGCTTTTTGCGCTGCTTTACGCGTCGCAAGGCATACCCCAAAACTTCTCGCGGTACCTCACCGCGACCAACGCCGGGGGCTTCACACAGAGCATCACTGGCGGTCCGATGGCGTCGCAAGAAGCGCCGAAACTCGTCGGCGGGAACGGGGGCGGCTTCGTCGCCGCGAACTCGGCATCGCCGAACGAAAATCCCAACGGCATTTCGAATCTGCTCGAACTGCTCGGGATCTGGCTCCTCCCTGCCGCGTTTCCGCTGCTTTTCGGTCGAATGACCGGAAGGCCCGGCGCGGGCCGCGCGTTACTCATAACGATGTTGGTCCTTGGCGTCGGCTCGTTCGCCGGAGCCCAGCTTGCAGAGCAGGCCGGAAACCCGATCGTGCATGCGCTTGGAATCCATGGCGGAAACATGGAGGGTAAGGAGACGCGCTTCGGCGTTGCGAACGCCGGTCTCTCGCTTGCGGTCGCAACCGATTCCGGCACAGGCTCTTCCAACTTTGCCTACGATTCGCTGACGCCGCTCGGTGGATTCTTCGCCTTGTTGAACCTGGAGCTCGCCGAGATCGTCTTCGGCGGCGTTGGGAGCGGCCTCTATGGCATGCTCGTCTTCGCGGTCGTGGCCGTCTTTTTGTCGGGTCTTATGGTTGGTCGAACGCCGGAGTATCTCGGCAAGCGAATCGAACGGCACGAAGTGCAGTTCGCAATGCTTGCCGTGTTGATCTTCCCCTGCATGATTCTCTTTGCGACCGCGGCTGCCGTCGTCATCCCCGCAGGAAGGGCGACGCTTACAAACGCCGGACCTCACGGCTTCACGGAAATTCTCTACGCGTTCGCCTCAGGTGCCGCGAACAACGGGTCGGCATTTGCCGGCCTCGGACCCAACGTTTTCTACGAAATCGGGATCGGGCTGATCATGCTCGGCGGCCGCTTTTTGGTCTTGATTCCGACGCTCGCGCTGGCCGGGTGCCTTGCGGCCCGGCCGACGAACGCGCTGGTGCATACGGGCACCTTTCGTACCGACAATGCGCTCTTTATCGCACTGCTCATCGGCGTGATCTTGCTCGTTGGTGCGCTAACGTTTCTGCCGGCCGATCTACTTGGACCGATCGTGGAGCACTTCGACATGGCGCGCCACCTGACGTTTTAGCGGTGCTCGCGCGCCAGCGCCGCGCGTCGCACGACCGGGACAAGCGTGAGACTGCTCGCCGCGAGCGTCGCGAAGGACACGGCGAAGGTCGCCTCAATAATGGCTTCGCGGTATGGAACCCAGGCCGGGATCGCCAGCGCTAGCGCAAGCGAGAGCCCACCGCGCATTCCGGCAACGCGCACGACGTCGACCCATTCGCGCGGATAGGGCCCTAGAAGCAGCAGCCCCGCGACGACAATTCGTGCGACGGCGATTCCGACGAGACAAGCGACGGTAAAAGCCGGTTCCTGCGCCAGCCGGACGACCTGCAGCGCGGCGCCGACCATGAAAAAGACCAGCACGTTGGCGAGCAAGGCCGTTACGTCCCAGAACCGGCGAACGTCCTCGGCGACGTTGAGCGTAATCCAAGATCGCTCGTAATAGCGCAAAGCGATCCCGCACCCAATCGTGGCAAAGATACCCGAGAGCTGTAGCGCATCGGCGGCAAAATAGGCGCCGTAGGCGCAGAAGACCGTCGCCGCTATTTGCAACGTTACGCCGCGTCGCCCGCGCAGCAGGCCGGCGACGGCAAAGGCGAAGCCGACGCCGAGCATGATGCCGCCCGCCGCTCGAACCAGGGTCAAAATGGTGACGAGCGCGATCGAAGCCGCATGCACCGTCCCAAGCGCCAGCACGACCAGCATACTGCGGTAGAGTGCGACGGCGACCGCATCGTTGAACAGCGACTCACATTCGACGATCGTTGCCAGCGTCACCGGAACTTTCAGGCGACGAAAGACCGCAACCACGGCGATCGGATCGGTCGCGCTGAGTATCGCACCTGCGAGTAACGCAGGCGCTAACGGCACGCGCACGATCGCCAGTGCACCCGCGACGATCGCGGCCGTCAGCAGCACGCCGGGCCCGGCAAGCGTCGCAATTGCAAGCCATTGGCGCATAATCGCACGATAGTTGAGATTCCAGGCGGCCTCGAAGAGCAGCGGCGGCAGGAAAACGTAGAGCGTTGCATGTCCGAGCGCGTATGCAAATCGACCCGGCGCGATAAAGCCATAGGCAACTCCGAACGCCACGACCACGACGATCTGCCACAGCTTCACGCGCTGGAATCTTTCGGGCCACGCTCAGTGGGTATGGGTAAAGTTTCCTACTGGTGTAAGGCGGCGAATGCGCTCGATCGCGTGGCGCATTCCTATCGGCACGGCCGGCCGGCCGACGGCGGCGAAATAGCTTGCCGGATCGATATTGAGCGTGCGCGTCTGGACCATCGCCACGGGCGATTCACGCAAGAACGCCTCTGCTGCCGCCACTTCGTCTTCGTCGTCGGTAACGCCGGGGTGCGTGAGCAGGTTCAAGCTGACCCGCAAGCCACCGGAGATCGCCAGCCGGATCGATTCAAAGACATCCTCGAGTCCGTAGCCAAGCGGACGATAGTACGCGGCATAGATGCGCGGCCGAAACGAATTCAGGCTGATCCGTACGGCGTCCAAGCCCGCTTCGACGCAGCGCTGTAGCGCCGCCGGCAAGCTGCCGTTGGTGTTGAGGTTGATCGTTCCGTTGGCGCATCGCTCGCGAATGGCGGCGGTCGCACGCGCGATGGCGATCGAACGAAGGAGCGGCTCCCCCTCACAGCCTTGACCGAACGAAACGATGCCGTCCTCGACTCGCTCCAGATGGAAGATCCCGACGCGCGCGAGCTCGCGAGCCGCCATCTCGTCGGCGATACGCACCTGAGGCGACGGCACGCCGCTCTCCGGTTCCTGCTCGGAGATGCAGCCGATGCAGCGGGCGTTGCATTTCGGCGAAACCGGTAGCGCGGCTTCTCCGCGTTCGAGGAAAACGTTCTGCGCGGTAAAGCAGCCATATTCGCGAGCGCAAAGCGCAACTTGGTCGAGCACGCCGTTTCTCGGATCGCGCGTCTGACGCGCGGCGATGCGCTCTTCGAGCTCGCCCTCGGCAAACGCGCGCGGCTGCCAGTCTTCGCTTTCGTCGGTTCGCATCGCGGCGACGTGGAGCCGGTCGTCGACTGAACACGCAAAGGTGTAGCCGAAGAGCGGCAGCGCCGGCGCGCTGCGTTCGGGCGCATAGGCCGGAAGGAGCAGGCGCGTGTAACCGGCCGGCAGCGCCACGGCGATGGCGTTGCGGCCGCCGATCGGTCCGATCGTCGTCAACGGGCGGCGCTGCGGTAACAGCATCTTGACCGTACCGCGCGGCGCCGGAATCAGTTCGTCAAGTTGCGCCTCGCGAACGAGTCCGCCATCGGCGAACGGAACGAGCTCCGGATCGTAGGTGATTCGCCCGCGCGCGTCACACGACGCCAGGCCGATCACGGCCGCGGATTTACGTCGGTGTCGAAGACCCGAACCGCGGGACCGATGAGATAGGCCTCGCCGCCGCCGTTCCATTCGACGACGAGGCGGCCGCCGGGAACGAAAACCTCAACCGGTGACCCAACAATCCCGCGCTCGACAGCGACGGCGGCGCAAGCAACGGCACCCGTCCCGCAAGCCATCGTCAAGCCGACACCTCGCTCCCAGTGACGTACGTGCAGGGAACGCGCGCCCTTCTTAACCGCAACGTGGACGTTCGTCCCAGCCGGAAAGCGCGGATCCTTATTGAGCTCGCGGGCCGCGGCTTCGAGATCGACGTCCTCAAGACGATTGCGAAAGAGTACGACATGCGGATTTCCTAAGTCGACGAAGGCGTCGGGCTCCTGCAGCAAAACGCCCGCAACTCTCGGCCTGCCGATGCCGACACGCACGAGATACTCGGGATCTTTGGCCACGATCTCAGTGTGAATGATGCCGGCATCGGTATCGAATGCCCGACGCTCTCCTTCGCCGGCTTCGGCGAGCAAGCGCGCCGCACAACGAACGCCATTGCCGCACATCTCGGCTTCGCTGCCATCCGCGTTGATCGTGCGCATGCGGACGTTGGCGATCGAAGAAGCCTCCAAGACGATGCAGCCATCGGCACCGACGCCTGCGCGGCGATCGCAAGCCCAGCGTGCAAAGGAAGCGACGTCATTCAGGGGCGCAACGCGCGCGTCAACGACGACGAAATCGTTGCGCGCGCCGTGCATCTTGGTGACGTGCATCACTCGCGCTTCGCAGACCAGCCGAGCTTTTCCCTCGCCAAACTTCTTACGCGCTCGGGCGGGAGCCAGCGTGTCGCCGGCTCGCTGCGAAACCACGCGCGCTGCCGGCGCGCGTACCGCCGCGTCGCTCGCTCGAGCGCGCCGCTCAGTTCCCGCATCGTGCTCCAGCCGCGCAGATATGCCCATGCTTGAGGATAGCCTACCGCGTTTGCGGCCACGGCGTTGCTGCCGATTCGCTCTGCCTCGTCGATCAACCCGGTTTCGATCATTTGCCGCGTGCGTCGCGCGATGCGCTCGTCCACCATCTGCCAAGGCAGGTCCAGAAAGACGAGCTGCCACGGAATGCCTTGCGTCGCAAGCGTTCGCATCGGCGCATCGCGAAGGGTCGCGGCCGGCGCGGCCAGCGCGATCTCCAGCGCGCGCACGACTCGGTAGGTATCGTTGGGGCCAAGCACGCAAGCGCGCGCGGGATCGCGGCGTTCGAGCCAGGCGTAAAGGAACTCACTTGGATGCAGTGTTGCCTCTCGGGCGAGTCGATTGCGCAGTTGCTCGTCGTACTGCGGTGCAAGTGCGACGCCGCCGGTCAGCGCCCGAATGTAAAATCCGGTTCCGCCGGCGACGATGACACGTTTGCCCCGGCGCCGAATCGCGCGAATCGCTTCAAGCGCCTCGCTCGCATAGCGCGCCGCTGAATAACGCTCCTCCGGCGCGAGGAATCCAACGAGGTGGTGCGGGACTTCGGCGCGTTGCGCCGGCGTGGGTGCGGCGGTGCCGATGGGCATCCCGCGATAGATCTGCCGGGAGTCCGCACCAACGATCTCTGCATCGAATTCGCGCGCCAGATCGAGCGCGAGCGCTGTCTTTCCGCTCGCCGTCGAGCCGGCAACAATCAGTATGCCTTCGTCAGACACGCTTGAACATGCGCGCGATCTCGTCGGGACCGAGCCGAACCATGGTCGGACGTCCGTGCGGGCAGTGCATCGGATTCTCGCAGGTTTGCAGCCGTTGGATCAGCGACGTCATCTCGTCGGGCGCAAGCGCTTCGCCCGCGGTTGTCACCGAGTGGCACGCCAGCGACGCCCATACGCGCTCGCGTGCATCGCGTTGTTTCGGTTCGTCGCTTAAATCGGCCAGGAAGGCGGGGAGGTCAAACGTTCGCGCGCCGTAGCCAAACGGCGTCGCAACGATGCGGTACGTCCGCTCGCCAAACGGTTCGATCTCGAGTCCGCCTTCGCGAAGCACTTCCAGCGTTGCGTCGAGCACGGCGCTGCGCGCGGGATCGAGCTCGACGACCTGCGGAACGAGCAGCGGCTCGCTCGACGCGCCGTTTCGCCCCGAAGCACGAATCGCTTCGTACGCGATGCGTTCGTGCGCCGCGTGTTGGTCAACCAAAAGCAAGCCTTCGCCGTCGCCGGCGAGGATGAAGGTACGATCGAGCTGCATCAGCACGCGCAAGCGCGGCTTCGCGCTGCCGTTCTCCTCCGCGGCCGGGGTTGCGAAGAGCGGTGCGACCTCTCCGGAGATCTCGCCAGGCGCGAAGGATATCTCCGGACGCCCGCTGCCCGCGGTCTGCAGGTCAAAACGCGCCTTTGCGTGATCGCTCAGCGTCGCGTTAATCGCGCGCCGGACGACGTCGAAGACCTGGCTGCCGAAGCGCAAGCGTACGTCGCTTTTGGTGGGATGGACGTTCGGATCGACTTGTTCCGGTGAAAGGTCGAGAAAAATGACGCCGTACGGCTGACGCCCCATCATCGCAAAGGTTGTGTAGCCGGCCGTCCATGCGCCGGTGAGGAGCGCGCTCCGCAGGAGCCGGCCGTTGATAAAGAGCAGTTGCATGCGCCGGTCGGGACGATCGTAACCTGGAGAGCTGATGAATCCCCGCAACTTTCCCTCGAGCATGCGGCCGGCCGAATCGTTGAGCGCTAATAGCGCTTGCGCCGCTTGACGGCCAAAGACCATGGCAAGCCGCTCGCGCGCATCCCCGCTTGCCGGCATCACCCAGACCTCTTTACCATCGTGCCTCAACGCGAAGGTCCGCAAGGGATATGCAAGTGCGAAGCTTGAGAGCCATGCGGAGACGCGATTGAACTCAGCAGCCGTGGAACGGAGATATTCGCGCCGTACCGGCACGTTTGCGAAGAGCTCGACGGCACGAACGAGCGTCCCAACGGGTGCGGCCGCGGGCTCCACTGCATCGATCTGCTCGGCGTGTGCGCGAATGCGTGCACCTACCTCGACTTCGGGTTGCCGCGAAAGAATTTCGGTTCGGGCGACGGCGGCAATAGAAGCCAAGCCTTCGCCTCGGAACCCTAACGTCGCAATCGATCCCAGGTCGTGCGCTGCTTGGAGCTTGCTGGTTGCGTGACGCCGGAGGGCGCGCGGCAGATCGTCGGCGCTGATCCCGCTTCCGTCATCAACGACTTCGATAAGGTCGAGGCCACCGCGCTCGACGTTGACCGTGATGCGCGTCGCCCCCGCATCGATCGCGTTCTCAACAAGTTCTTTGACGACCGAGACCGGCCGATCGATGATCTCGCCGGCAGCGATCTGACCGATCGTCACCGCGTCGAGCTCCCGAATCGTCGTCACGCCGCCTACTTCGCAGGCGCATCGTTGCGACCTCGCTCGAGTTGACCAAATCAGCGCCGACGAGTATCCTAAGTTAGGATTCCTCGTTAGGTGAGGCGTCTGCACGAAGATATGCCGCTGCCCGGAAAGGTCGAGAGACCCCAACGGGTGACCAGATCCTGCCGAATCAAGGCGGAATCTAACGCGGCTGGCCCCGCGGTCCTTCGACTATGCGTGTGCTGAGCGAGCGCAGCGAGTCGAAGGGCTCAAGATGACAAGGCGGGACCCCTACGTCGTGCAGTGCTAAAGCTCGACGTTTGGGGAAGTCCGGAGGGTTTCGCAATCCCACCCGGCCGCTCGAATCGTCGCCTGCGAGGACGCCAGCGACGATTTATTTTTCGACGGAAGGAGGTGAAGCGAAATGATCTGGGTCGTGTTGTTTGCGACGCTCCATACCGCCTCGGCATCGACGCCCTCGCCCTCACCCGCGCCCACGCCGCGCTTCGAACTCTCCGTCGCGGGATCGAACGTCTTCATCGATCAAGCTACCAACGGACCCGGCACGACGCCTCCGGAAGGCTTGGAATTCTCGCACGGCTCGCCGATCTCGCCGATGTCGCCTTACGACTGGTTCACGGGCGCGCCGGAAACCCCAGGCGTTGCCGGTATCGCGCAATACGAACTCGCGGCGGCGTACCACGCAACCGGAGTTGATTTTGGCGCGAACGTTGGCCTTGGCGGTTTGACCGGCAGCACGACCAATGCGCTCTACTGGGGCGAACCGCCGATTCCAAATCTGAACGTTCACGCGCTTGCGCGAAACGTCCCTTACGCGATCGTCTTTCCGACGCAGGCGGGGCAGGACGATGCGAGCGTACTGAGCGCGAGTCTGCTCGGCGCTTGGGTTTCCGCGCCCGACGGAAGTTGGAAAGTCCGCGGCGGTTATTTCAATCTCAGTCAAACCGATCGCTTCGTCTTCGCGCCGCCGCCGCTCACCTCGGTAGTGCCGTCACTTGGCGTGCAGACCGCCGAGACGCTGGGACCGGGAATGCCTTCTCTTTCGTCGTGGCCGTCGAGCCCGTCGTCATTGCCGCTGCTCGGCGTGGACGGCCTCTTGCATGTGAGCGACGCTACGCTGGAAGTAACCGACGCGCTCTTGCCCGCGTTGCCGAACACCGGCGTTCGTTTGACGATGGGCTCGCTGGTCGTGGATCGCGGCGACAACGGCCGTTTTTCACTGCAGATCGCGCATCTTTGGACGACCGGTGACCCGATCGGGACGACGACCTATTTCGGCGTCGACCAGCAGCTCCATTACAGCGCGCAGGGGCGGCTCTTCACGAGCACGCTTGCAAATCAGGAGCAAACGATTGCCGGCGCGCGTGCCTTTATTCACCCGATCAAAGGCTGGGACGCACTGGCGGAGCTCGGACGCGCCTGGTACGACGCCGGATTGGTGAGCTTTCCCGGGACGTCGCATTTCGGCAACTTCGAACACTTCAGCCTCGCCCGCCATTTCGGCGACGACCTCGCGACGCTCGAGTACCATCGTTTCGACCCAACCTACGCGACGATCATCATGCCCTACGGCATCCCGGAAAACGTTTGGAGCATCGCGTGGTCGTGGCCGGGGGTCTGGCTCAAATCCACCTACCAACTCGTGGACAACAGCGTCACCGGCGCAAATCGAGCCGGCTTTCATTTCCGGTACGACCACAAAGCCACCCGCTTCGAACTTCACGCCAGCTACGGCGACTGGCGGCAACTCGTGCCCGAGACCGAAGCGAACGCATCGCAGGCCGGTTTCGTTGACGGCTTCTTTTTGTTGCAGAAGAACGGCTACGGAACGCTCGGAGCGGACCGGCAGATCGGGCTCTACCTCGCCTGGCACCTGCCGCGTGACGATTTCGCATTCGACGCTGTCGAGGATTATCTCAGCCGCGTTGCCGACCCCGGTCAACCAATCGATACGGTCGCGACGCACGCGCCGCAGATCGTGCTGAGCTGGGCGCATCACTTCAACGAGCATTTCCTCGCCGTCGGCGGATACGGGCGCTACGAACTGGCGGGAACTTGGGCCACGACGCCGGTTGACGCTATCTATGGAGTCGCTTTTGCCGGCGTCCAATTCGCGACTGGGCCGAAGACCGCGTTGCTGATCGAAGGACGGCGGTACGCGCTGGTCGGGCTTCCTTCAACTCCAGGTGGACCGCCGCCGACGATGCGGGGCAGTACGGTGATCGTGGACCAGAGGCTCGGTCTGTGAACGCGCAGTCGGCTCCGATCGCTCGCGTCGGCCGTCCGAGCATCTGGCGCTCGATCATCATGTTCCTATCGATCATCGGTCCGGGCATCATTACCGCCAACGCCGACAACGATGTCGGCGGCATCTTAACCTATTCGCAGGCGGGAGCTCAGTTTGGATATACGATCCTCTGGCTGCTGATTCCGATGGTGGTCGCAATGTTCGTCGTGCAGGAGATGTGCGCCCGGATGGGCGCGGTCACCGGCAAGGGCTTAGCGGATCTGATTCGAGAGAACTTCGGAGTCAAGATAACCTTTTGGTGTCTTCTGCTTTTCGTGCTCAGCGACGTCGGAAACACCGCTACGGAGTTTGCGGGAGTAGCCTCTTCGGCGCCGATCTTCGGAGGTTACCTGCAAGTTCCAAATGCCGAAGCGTTCAAAATCGCAATGGTGGTGGGCGCGGCGATTTTCGTTTTTCTCACCGTGACGCGCGGGACCGCGAAGCTCCTGGAGCGCATCTTCTTCGTCTTTTGTTTTGCGTACGTGGCTTACATCATCAGCGCGTTCCTGGTTCACCCCAACTGGCACGACGTTTTGCGCCAGACCCTCGTTCCTCACTTTAGCGCATCGAAGGCCTACGTGCTAATGATCGTCGCGGTCATCGGAACGACTATTTCGCCGTGGATGCAATTTTACATCCAGGCCGCGGTGGTCGATAAGGGCGTACGTGAAGGGGAGTACGCCTATACGCGAATCGACGTGGCAACCGGCAGCATCTGGGCCAGCATCATCGCCTACTTTATCATCGTTGCCTGCGCCGCGACGATCTACGTCCACAATCTTCACGCCGCACACCCCATCGTCGTCAATGACGTTGGCGACGTCGCGGTCGCGCTGCAGCCGCTGGCAGGGAGGTTTGCCGCACTGCTCTTCGCACTTGGCCTGCTCAACGCCGCGGTTTTTACGGCGTCGATCCTGCCGCTCTCTACGGCCTATTACGTTTGCGAGGCGTTCGGATTCGAAAGAGGCGTCGATCACCGCTTTCGCGACGCGCCGATCTTCTATTCGCTGTACCTGGCCCTCATCACGATCGGTGCTGCCATCGTCGTCGCACCGGGCGCCCCGCTGCTCGGCATCATCTTTTATTCGCAGGTGTTCAATGGCGCGCTCTTGCCGATCGTTCTCGTCCTGATGCTGCTGCTCATCAACAACAAGCGATTGATGGGCACATGGACAAATAACCTCGCCTTTAACGTCATCGCAGGGGTGACGACCGTCATCGTCGGCGTGCTCACGGTCGTGTTTACCGCGCAGCTCATCTTTCCGTCGCTTGGGGGCTGACGTTCGTGCTTTCAAGTGCCGTCTTCGCCGAGCGCATCGTCGTCGCGCTGCTCCTCGGCGTCGCCATCGGCATCGAGCGCCAGTGGCGCCAGCGAATGGCGGGGTTACGCACAAACGCGCTCGTCGCGGTCGGCGCGGCGCTCTTCGCGTCGATCTCGCTGCTCATGAATGCCACAGCGAGTCCCACGCAAGTCGCCGCGTACGTCGTCTCCGGTATCGGCTTTTTAGCCGGCGCCGTGATCTTCAAAGAAGGCTTCAGCCTCCGCGGACTCAATACCGCCGCCACGTTGTGGGCGACGGCCGCCGTGGGTACCTTGAGCGGCTCCGGTTTCATCACCGAGGCCGCGATCGGAGCAGCCGTGATCATAGCTGCCAACGTTTTCCTGCGGCCGATCGTGCAGCGGATCAATCGTCAGCCGCTCGATCAAACCGAGCTGTCACAAGCCTACGAAGTTTCCGTTGTTTCTCCCAGCATCTCGGAGGAAACCGTTCGCGCGTTGACGCTGTCGCAGATCCGCGGAACAACACTGGTGCTCCGCTCGCTAGAAAGTCATGACGTCGACGCCGCGCGTGTACAGATCACGGCGACGGTCATCACGACCAGCAGGGCGGACGCAAAGCTGGAGCGTATCGTCGGACGATTGAGCCGAGACCCGACGATTGTCGCCGCGAGCTGGCGCGTTTCGAGTGCCGCGCAAGGAGCGGCACCCGAAACCGAAGAGTAAGGGTCAATGGCAACTTCTCGAAGCCGGCCCTTGCCGCCGGGTCTTGCGATCGCGGCACTCGGAGTCGTATTTGGCGACATCGGGACGAGCCCGCTCTACACGCTCAAGACGTGCTTCAAAACCGCGGCCGCCGCTCCGACGGCGGAGAATGCGATCGGCATCGTATCACTGCTCCTGTGGACGCTGTTCTTCGTCGTCTGCATCAAATACGTCACCGTCTTGATGCGGATCGACCACGACGGTGAGGGCGGGATTCTGGCGCTGCTCGCGCGCGCCGAGCCGCCGCAAATCTTCGGCGTGCCGCTGCGACCCGATTGGCTCCTCTGGGTCGCGGTCGCCGGCGGCGCGTTGATTTTAGGTGACGGCATGATCACGCCGGCCATCTCCGTAATTTCGGCCGTCGAGGGCCTCAACGTCGCGACGCCGGCAGCGCAGCCGCTCATCGTGCCGATCTCCGCGGGGATACTGATCGCGCTGTTTGCCATCCAGTGGCGCGGCACGCAGAGCGTCGGCGCCCTCTTCGGCCCGGTTATGACGCTATGGTTCACCGCGATCGGAGTCAGCGGTGCCGTCGCAATCGTTTCTCACCCCGCCATCCTCGCCGCGTTGAACCCATTCTTCGCGGTCTGGTTCGTCACGCACCATGGAGCGTTTGGTTTTTTGATCTTCGGCGCAATCATTCTGGGGATGACCGGCGCCGAAGCGCTCTATGCGGATATGTCGCACTTCGGGCGTATCCCAATCACCGTCGCCTGGTACGTCTTTGTCTTTCCAGCGCTCTTGCTCAACTACATCGGTCAAGGCGCAATTATCGCCGCCGATCCCAAAGCGCTTGACTCGCCGTTCTATGCGCTAACACCGGGTTGGACGTTGCTGCCGATGGTCGCGCTAGCGACGGCGGCGACGATCATCGCCTCGCAATCGTTGATATCGGCCGCATTCACGCTCACCGAACAAGCGATAGCCCTGAACCTCAGCCCGCGCATGGCGGTGCTCCACACCTCCAAAGACGAACGCGGGCAAGTCTATGTGCCCCTCATCAACGTCTTGCTCGCGATCGTTTGCGTCACCCTCGTCGTCACTTTCCGGAGCAGCGACCGGCTTGCCGCAATGTTCGGCCTCGCCGTCGCAGGCACGATGCTGGCAACGGATGTCATCTTTTACGTCGTGGCCCTGCGCAGGTTGCGGTGGCATCGGGCGCTCGCGCTCCCGCTCGCGCTAACCTTCGGGTTGCTCGATGCGACCTTCGTGTTCGCTGCGCTGCCGAAATTCGTGGACGGCGCCTGGGTACCCATCCTGATTGCAGGCGTCGTCTCGCTCGTCGCGGTTACGTGGCTGACCGGCCGGCGCGCGGTCGCCCGCGAGCTGCGCGCGCAGATCGAGCCGGTCGAGGAGTTTTCGAAGCAGCATCCCGCGTTCACCGGCGCTCCACGTTCGGCGGTTGTCCTGCTTACCGGCGACCCCAGCGGCGTCCCATTCAAAAAGAGCCGTCCCTGGCTCGATCCACCGATGCGCGACCAGCTTCTCGTGCTCCTGACCATTACGTTTCCGCCACGGCCATTCGTTGCGGAACCGCACCGGGTGTCAATCGATCGCGTTTCCAGCAGCTTCGTACGGCTTACGGCGTACTTCGGATACATGGAGCCGCCTCGGATCACGCCGATCCTGCACGCCTGCGGAGTCGCCGGCCTAGAGATCGACAAAGACGACACGGCGTTCGTCTTCGCCGATCCGGTCATCGTCGGCAAGAGTCGCGACGGCATGCCGCGTTGGCAACGCTACTTCTTCGAAATTATGCTGCGTCTCTCGCGCAGGCTCGCGGAGGATCTGGAGATCAAGGCCGACCGCCAGGTCGGCATCGGCGTCGAAGTCGCCGTCTGAGCTATTCCGTGACGGGTGCCAGATCTGCGCCGATTACCAGTGCCGTTTTCGTACCCGGACGAGTTGGCGTAGCAAAGGTTTTCGCAAGCGCAAGCGCGGCGGGAGAACTGCCGACGACCATGCTTTGGCGCTTTATTTTCGTGTCGACGAAGGTGGGAACGTTCCATCCCGCGCCGCGCAGCGTGCCGACGATCGTGCCGTCGAGCGCCACGTTTCCCGTAGCGTTGGCGACCAAGACATCGTCTTGCGGCGGATCTCCACGATCGAAGAGCAGCGCGCCGATCAACTTCGCCCAGCGCGGATCTGCAAAAACGACCGAGGCATCGCCGACCCATCCCACTCGGCTCGGAAGCGTGAACGAGCGCACGTTCTCATCGGGAACGTTACGATAAATAGTTAGCAGCGACGCCAGTTGCCGGTTGTTCATGGTCGTGTGAATTTGCTTCTGCGCAAGCTTTAGAATTTGCGGCAGCTTTGCCCAGTTCTGCGGCTCGCTCAGCTGAGCCATCATGAGCTTGAGCACCTGCTGCTGCCGCCGAACACGACCGAAGTCCGAAGCGGCGTCGTGGCGGAAGCGGAGGTAGCCGGCGATCTGACTCCCGTTCAGATGCTGCTCGCCGGCCCTGAGGTGGATGTGAAGGTCGCCGCCTTCGTCGTCGTAATCCATCGCTTCGTCCACGTTGACGTCCAAACCGCCCATCGCATCGACGATCGCCGCGGCGTTCTCCGGCTGCAAGGCCACGATCGCGTCAATTGGAACGCCCCCCAGGAGCTTGCCCGCAACTTTTGCGGTAGCGTGCGCGCCCCCGTAGGCGTACGCCGCGTTGATCTTCGCATAGCCGGCGCCCGGGACCGGAACCCAGGTATCGCGCGGGATTGAGACCAACGTTGCCGACCGCCGCCCGACATCGAGGTGCGCGACGATGATCGTGTCCGTCGTCGCTTCGTCGGCTTGATAGCCGAGGATCAGCAGATTGAGTTTGAGCGATCCGAACGACTGCGCAGCCGTCTGCTTGACGATCTGTTGGTGAATCGGGCCGCGAAAAATTACAAAGCCGCCCGCGACCGAGATCAAGACTGCAAAGGTGAGAATGGCGGCTCGCGCCCACCACGTCGAAAACATACGATACCCCCACTTGAAAGGAAAGGAAGAGTTTGGGAATCAGCCGGCGACGGTGGGGGGCGCTCGTTCTCCGATGCTGCAGAGCAGCGGCAAAAGTTCCTTTGAGCAAATGCCCTCGAAGCGGGCAGGAAGGATCGGCCGCGTGGCTCGCGCCGAAAAGAGCACGATAGCGGCCAGAGCGCGCATTACCCGCAAGGTCGTCGCGGCCAAGGCGCGCTTCGACCGTGCGATCGTCAAAGCGACGGCGATGCAAAGGATCGCGTGAATCGTTAAACTCATCGGCAAAGGGCCGCCGAGCCACGCCGTTTGGCTCAAGACGTGCCGCCACACAACGAGCTGCTCGGCCGTCTCCATAACGTAGAGCGCGACCAACTGAAGAGCGAAGATCGCCGGCAGCGAAAGCACCACGCCCGGTTGCGGCACCTCGCCGGCAAGCACCGCGCGCGCCCGTCGCACCATGTAGAACGCGAGCAGGCTAACGCCGACGAGCAGCGCCGGCAGAATGTCGAGGTTACTGTGGTCGGTAAAGCTTCCGCTACCGAACCAGCCCGAATTGGAGGCGAACTCGACGATAGGATCTGCAAGCGCGGCCGCAACCACCGCGATCGCCGTGGGAAGCCCAAAGCGTGTCAACGAGATCCTCAACGGTGGCGTTTTTCCGGCGGTGCGCAGTCTACCCCTTTCCACGACGCTCAGTGAACGCTCAGGAAGAGAGCAGCGGCAGTTGCCGTTCGGGTTCTGCGCGCTTGGTCATTTTCTTGCGGAGGGGAACGCGCGCTTCGATATCCGCATGACCGGAGAGTTCGTCGGCGATCTCCTGAGCGCGCTCGACGACCGTTTCCGGCAAACCGGCCATTCGAGCGACCTCGATCCCGAAGGAGCGCGACGAACTCCCGGGTTGAACGCGATGCGAGAAGACTGGGGCGCCGCTGACGGTATTTTCGACGGCGGTGAGATGAAAGTTGGCGACCAGCCCCCAGTGTTCGGCGAGCGCGCAGAGCTCGTGAAAGTGCGTCGCGAAGATTACCAGCGGCGCCTGCCGATCGAGTCCGAGCAGGAACTCGCAAATGGCTTGGGCGATCGCCAAACCGTCAAGCGTTCCCGTGCCGCGGCCGACCTCATCGATGAGAAGCAGCGAACGCTGCGTGCTGCGCCGGAGAATGTTCGCCGCCTCGGCCATCTCCATGTAGAACGTCGACTCTCCTGACGCGAGGTCGTCGCCCGCGCCGATGCGCGTGAAGATGCGGTCGATGACTCCAAGCTCTATCTTTTTTGCCGGCACGAACGAGCCGATCTGCGCCATGATCGCGAGCAGACCTGTTTGACGGAGGTACGTTGACTTGCCTCCCATGTTCGGTCCCGTCAAGAGCACGAACCGCTGCTCGGCCGCGCGCAAATCGAGATCGTTGGGAACGAACCTTGCGTGCAGCATTGCCTCCATCACCGGATGGCGGCCGTCTTCGATCGAGACGATGCTCGCGTCGACGAAGACCGGCCGCGCGTAGCCGCGTTCGGCGGCGCACTGCGCGAGTGCGCCAAGCACGTCGATTTCGGCGATCGCGTTGGCGGCGTCGAGAAGGTCTGTGGCTCGTCCGGCGACGCGCTCGACCAACTCGTCGAAGAGTTGGGATTCGAGTCGTTCTTGACGGGTCTGAGCAGTGGAAATTGCAAACTCGAGCTCTTTGAGCTCCGGCGTCACATACCGTTCACCGCTGCTCAGCGTCTGCTTCCGAAGATACTCCGGCGGCACGCTTCCGGTGTAACTCTTGCTCACTTCGATCGCGTAGCCGAACGGACTGGCATACTTCACTTTGAGCGCTTTTATGCCGGTTCGATCTCGTTCGCGCTGCTCTAAATCCAAGAGTTTGGAACGCGCGTCGCTTCGCAGCGCGACGCACTCCGCGAGATCGGCATTCGCCTCCGGCCGAATTGCGCCGCCGCCGCCGACTTGCGCCGGGGGCTCCTCCACGAGGGTTCGTTGCAAGTCGTCGAGCATTTCGCCGAAGTCGCCGATGCGATCGAGCAGATGCGCCAGCGCCCGCGGCACCGCTTGCCGCAACGGTCGAAAAACCAGCAGCGTACGCCGCAGCGAGGCGAGATCGCGCGGAGTGGCTCGGCGGAAGCGCACTTTCTGCGCGATCCGTTCGACATCGAAGGCCGCCTTGAGAATTTCGCGGATGGCTTCACGGCGGGAATGCTCGCTGAGCATCGCTTCTACCGCGTCTTGGCGACCGGCGATCGCCTCACGGTCGACGAGCGGAGCGAGGATCCATCGCGCGAGCATGCGCGAACCCATCGACGTGGCGCAAACGTCGAGCGTCGCGAGCAGCGTCGCGCGCGGATTCTGACCTTGCGCACGGGTCAGCTCGAGATGCTTGCGCGTCGCGGGGTCGAGGGCCAAGAACTGCCGGCGCCGGTAGAGCTCCGGCTCGGCCGGCCCGCTCGCACCATTGGTGACGCCCGTTCTTTTGACGAACGCGTCCAGCGCCTCGAGCGCACGGTGAATCGCGAGCGACTCGTCGATCGAAAAACCGACGAAGGTTTTCCGGCTACGCGCGTCCACGACGCCGAGGCTCGGCGTCGCAAGCCGTGCGCCGATCGCTTCAAGTTCCGTTGCCATCGTCGCGCGCAGGTCGGCCGCAACGTCGGCGACGATTTCAACGGGACCGACGCGCGCGAGCTCCGCGAGCAGCTCGTCGTACGCATCTTCGCCGGCGATCGCGGTTGCCGCCGAATAGCTGGTCGAAACATCGACGTATGCAAGCGCAAACGTTTCACCGACCGCCGCGATTGCCGCCAAGTAATTATTCTGCTTGCCGTCGAGCAGCTGCTCTTCTACCAGCGTGCCGGGAGTTATGAGCCTCACGACGTCGCGGCGGACCAGCCGATTCGGCTGCGGAACCTCGAGTTGCTCCGCCAACGCGACGATGAAGCGTTGCGCCACGAGCCGCGCAAGATAGCCGGAGAGGGCGTGATGCGGGACGCCCGCCATTGCCACGCGTTTGCCGGCGCCGGCCTCTTTGCTGGTCAGCGCGATCTGCAACGCGCGCGCGATCGTTTCAGCGTCCTCGCCGTAGGCTTCGTAAAAATCGCCGACGCGCGAGAGCAGAATTGCTTCCGGGTGTTTGGCTTTCATCCCGAAATACTGCTCGAGCATCGGCGAGAACTTCGTCACGGACGTCGCGCTAGTGGCCCCCAGCACCTCCGGATTGCGCGAATCGCTCGACGCTGCCGAGCACGCTCCCGGTACAGCCCCAAACGTGCGCGCTCTCCAGCTTGACGTCGAGCCACGGGGTCTGCGCGTGCGGCGCCGCGCCGTCGCGTTTGGGGGCGACGACCGTCACGTTGTCGATCGTCTTGGCAGTGAGCCGGCTCGCGTCTTTCTTGGAATCGCCGACGATCAAAGCCCGCACGGTGCGCCCAACTTTGCGATCGTGGTAGGACCGGGTGACCGCATTCTGCGCCGCCACCAAACGCGTGAACCGTTCGAGTGCGACGGCTCGCGGAACTTGCTCCCAGCGGGCCGCGGGCGTTCCACGCCGTATCGAGTAAATGAACGAGAAAGCATTGGCAAAGACGCCGCTCGAAATGTAGGCTAGCGTCGCCTCGAAATCCGCGTCGCTTTCGCCCGGGAATCCGACGATGATGTCCGTGGTGATCGCGGCTTCGGGCATCCGGCGACGAATCGACTCGACGACCCGCGCAAACGTCGCCAACGTGTATTTTCGGTTCATCCGCCGCAGTACTGGATCGCTCGCCGATTGAAGCGGCAAGTGGATGCGTGGGTTGAGCTGTGGAATCGCGGCAAGATCGTCGAGGATCTTCTCAGTGAAATCTTTCGGATGCGGCGAAATGAAGGTAAGTCGCTCGACTCCGGGTAGGCCCGCGACGGCCCGGCAAAGATCACCGAAGTCGGCGCCGTCGGCCGGATCGCGCCAAGCGTTCACGGTCTGGCCGACGAGGGTGATCTCGCGCGCGCCGTTGGCGATACGGTCGCTCGTCTCTTCGAGAATGGTACGCTGTGGCCGGTGATCGAAGCGACCGCGGACGTACGGCACGATGCAGAACGTGCAATAATACGAGCATCCGCGCTGCACCGTCACGTAGGCGCGCAAATGCGAGTACGCATTGGGCACTGCATCGGGCGTCCCGCCCAACGCGAAATGCAGCATGTCATCACGAACCTTGTCACCCCGAGCGGAGTCGAGCGTCGCAGGTTCGTCGAAGGACTGCCACGCGGCCAGCTGATCGCCGAGCTGGACGAGCTCCCGGGTTCCGAAGACCGCATCCACATGCGGCGCGAGCGTTCGCATGCGATCGCGATCTTGCTCCGCCAAGCAGCCGGTGATGACGAGGCGTACGGCGGGATCGTTGGTCTTGAGGGCCTTGAGATGGTTCATCCGTCCGTAGGCTCGCCGCTCGGCGGCGTCACGAACGGTGCACGTGTTCAGGACGACGACATTGGCCTCTTCGGGTGCCGATGCGATGCTGTAACCGGCCGCTGCGGCGCGTTCGGCGATATAACGCGAATCGGCTTCATTCATCTGACAGCCGAAGGTTTCGATGTAGACCGAGGGCATGGGACACGCCAGTTCGCTTGAGGCCTCGGCCGTTCCGTCCGATGGGTGCCGATTGGGCGAAGTGAGAATGGAGCGCCATGCTTCATCCGGCGACGGTCGCGATCGTGGGTAGGCCGAACGTCGGCAAGAGCGCGCTATTCAACCGGCTGATTGGCCGCCGGCTCGCTATCGTCGAGGATACTCCCGGCGTGACGCGCGATCGTCTCTATGCGCTCTGCGATTGGCGTGGGCGCGACTTTAGTCTCGTCGACACCGCCGGCATCGATCCGGACGCTGCGATGGCCCATGGCGCGGAACTGGCCGAAGCGACGCGGCGGCAAGCCGAAGCGGCCGCCGACGAGTCCGACGTCATCGTCATGGTGGTCAACGCAAGCTCGGGCCGCCATCCTCTCGACGACGACGTCGCAGCCATTCTGCGTCGCAAGCGCCGGCCGATCGTTCTGGTTGCCAACAAAGCCGAGTCCCCTGATGCCGCCGCTGCCGTTCACGCGGAGTTCGGCGGCCTCGGCTTCGGCGAGGCGATTGCCGTTTCGGCGATTCACGGTGAGGGGACCGGCGATCTCCTCGATCGCATTGTCGAGCTTTTGCCGCCGCGCCCGGCCGCAGCGGAGGTTCGCGACGAACTCGCGCTGGCCGTGATCGGCCGGCCCAACGTCGGCAAGAGTTCGCTGGTCAACGCGCTTCTCGGTGAGGAACGTGCCCTGGTCTCCCACTCGCCGGGCACGACGCGCGACACCGTCGACGCGCTCTTCCGCTGGAACGATCGGGATTTCCGATTGGTTGACACCGCCGGCTTTCGGAAGAAGCCTGAGGCCCATGGGGCAATCGAATATTACGCGGCGTTACGCTCGTTGGGGGCAATCGCGCGCTGCGACGTCGCCGTGCTCGTCTTCGATGCCATGTCCGGCATCATGACGCAGGATCGTCGTTTGGCCGGCATCGTGATCGAGCAGCGCAAGGGGCTCGTCGTCGTCGGAAACAAGTGGGATCTGGTCCGCGAGCAAGCCGGCGACGTCAGTCAAAACGAGCTGGCCGGCGTCATCCGCGAACTGCTGCCCTTCGCAACCTTCGCGCCGATCGCGTTTCTTTCCGCGAAGACGCAGCGCCGCTTAGGAACGCTCATGCCGATCGTGACCGCGGTTGCCGAGAATCTCGATCGCCGCGTACCGACCTCACCGCTCAATGTCCTGATCCGTAACGCGGTGCTCGCGCATCCGCCGCCGGGATCGGCCGGCCGCCTGTTGCGCATCTACTATGTCTCGCAGCCCGCGACGCATCCGCCCATCTTCGTCTTCCACTGCAACGATCCGGAGCTCGTTCAAACACATTACAAGCGTTTCTTGGAGAACACAATCCGGCAGCACGTCAACTTCCAAGGCGTTCCGTTGACGCTTGAGTTTCGTGCACGCAGGCCTGAGGAGGAGCAACGCTCATGAGCGATGTCGGACTCTCGAACTCGGTCGCCTACGGATTGCTCGCGATCCTGATCGCCATTCCAATTGCAGCATTCATCGGCGCATTTCTGATCGGTTCGATTCCGTTCGGCTACCTCATCGGCCGCTTCTTCTTCCACACCGACATCCGCGCGCATGGGTCCGGCAACATCGGCGCGATGAACGCCTTACGGACGCTCGGCAAAGGCGGCGCGATCGTCGTGCTGCTGCTCGATGCGCTCAAGGGGTTTGTACCGACGGCTTGGGCGCTGATCTTCTTTCGAGGTCACCTCGACCTCGAGAACTTTCCTCCAACCGAGCAGATCCTCGCGGCGATCGTCGCCGCAGGCGCGGTGCTGGGCCACTGCTTCTCGCCATGGCTGCGTTTCAGGGGAGGGAAAGGCGTCGCGACGTCGTTTGGCGCGATCTTTGCGCTCTCGTGGCCGTCGGGTCTGGTCGCGGTCGCGGGCTGGCTCTTGGGTGCCGCCCTGACGCGCTATTCGTCGGTCGGCTCGATGCTCGGCGGCGTGCTCGCGCCGTTCGCGATTTGGTGGTTCACCGGTTCGGTGCCCGAGACGATCTATGGCGTCTTTTCGGCGTTGCTCATCCTCTTTACGCATCGTGAAAACATCCGCCGGTTGCGCGCCAACAGTGAAAGTCCGATTCGCTTCTCCGGGTCCGGCAGGTAGAGGCTTTGGCGCTACCGCCAGGGCTTGGCTCGTCGCGGCCCGTACTGTGGAGGACCCATGATTTCGTCAAACGATCTTCGTAACGGCGTAACCATCTTTGTCGACGGCCAGCTCTGGACGGTGATCGAGTTCCTGCATGTGAAGCCGGGAAAGGGCTCGGCGTTCGTCCGTACCCGCTTGAAGAACGTCAAAACCGGCACGACGCTCGAGCGGACCTTTCGAGCCGGCGAAAAGCTCGAGCGTGCGGTCGTCGATAACCGGCAAATGCAGATGCTCTACAATGACGCCGATGGTTACCATTTCATGGACCAGGAGACGTTCGAGAACGTCACCCTGCAGCGCGATCTCATCGGCGGTCCGGCCGATTTCTTGAAGGACGGCATGGCGGTCGACGTTCAGTTCCACGACGGCGTCCCGATCGGCGTCGATCTTCCGGCCCACGTCGAGCTCAAGATCGTCGAGACCGATCCCGGCTTCCGCGGCGATACCGCGACGAACGTCACGAAGCCGGCTAAACTCGAAACCGGCGCAACCGTCGCCGTTCCTCTTTTCCTCGAAACCGGCGACGTCGTCCGCATCGACACCCGCGACCGCCGTTACATCGGGCGCGCGAGCTAAGCACCGCAGCGCCGCGTGCGCTTTGCATTAGAGCTTTTTGGCGCCGCCTTTCTGGCGAGCGTCTTCGGCTCGATGGTAGGGCTCGGCGGCGGTTTCATCCTCGTACCGATCCTTCGGCTCTTTTTGGGCTTCTCACCGGCCTACGCGGCGGGAACCTCGCTCGTGCTCATCGTCGCCAACAGCGCAAGCGGCGCTTTGACGTATTTGCTGCAACGCCGCGTGCATCTCAAGATCGGTCTGCTCATCGCGGCCGGAGGCTTGCCGGGCAGCATCCTCGGAGCGATCGCCTCGTTCCACATCTCGGCGCGACTCTTCGACACGATTCTTGCCGTGCTACTGGTTGCCGTCGCGATCGACATGGCGTGGAACGCCCAACGGCGGATGGCGGGGCGACCAGAGCATGAGCGCGGCACCTCGATCAAGGGCATGTCCTATCGTGCCGCGCTCGGCCTTGGCTTTATCGTCGGCATCTTTTCGAGCCTCTTCGGTCTCGGCGGCGGCATCGTCTTGGTGCCGTCGTTCCTTTATTTCTCCGAGCTCCCCGCGCACTCAATCAGCGCCACCTCGCACTTCGCGATCTTACTCACCTCGCCGATAGGTCTCGTCGTGCACATCCTGCAGCGCGACATCGTAGGGCGCGATATCCTGCCGCTCGTCGCCGGCGGTTTGCTCGGCGGCCCGATCGGCGCCCGCTTATCGCTGCGGCTGAAATCTCCGCAGCTCCTGATCGTCGTCGCAATCGCGCTCGTTACGGCCGCAGTTTCGCTCATCTGGCGGCAACTGTGATCGTTCGGTCCAAATCCACAGTGGCGCGTGACATGATGCGTCGGGGCCTCTGGACCGCCGAGCGGAGCCATGGATGGCGGGAGCGAGGCGGCCAGGGAGCAGGAGCGGCGCAGGGATGCGCCGCGACGAGCGTCCCCGACGCATCATGTCACGCGCCACTGTGGATTTGGACCGAACGCTAGCCCGGCGTCGTCATTTTCGCGGGAACGACGATGCGGTCGTACTCTTCTTCCGTTACATGACCGAGAGAGAGCGCCGCTTTCTTGAGCGTCGTTTTTTCGTGGTGCGCTTTCTTGGCGATTTCGGCGGCCTTGTCGTAGCCGATTTGCGGTGACAGCGCGGTAACGACCATCAGCGACTCGTCGAGATACTTGCGAATCTGCTCTTCGTTTGCCGCAAGCCCCTCGACGGCGTGCTCGCGGAACATCGTGCACGCGTCGCGCAGCAGCGTCGTCGAGTGTAGGAAATTGTAGATGATGACCGGGTTGAAGACGTTGAGTTCGAAGTTGCCTTGCGACGCGCCGAAGCTGACGGCGAGGTCGTTGCCGTAAACCTGCACGCAAACCATCGTCATCGCTTCGGACTGCGTCGGATTGACCTTACCCGGCATGATCGAGCTACCGGGCTCGTTCTCAGGCAGAATGAGCTCGCCGATCCCGGCGCGCGGACCGGAGGCAAGCCAGCGGATGTCGTTGGCGATCTTCATCAGCGCCGCGGCGAGCATCTTCAGCGCGCCGGAAGCAAAGACGAAATCGTCGTGCGAGGCCAGTGCCGTAAATTTGTTCGGATGCGAGCGAAAGGGCAGGCCCGTCAGCTCGGCGATCTTCCGCGCGGTGCGCTCGCCGAACTCGGGATGCGCGTTGAGCCCCGTGCCCACGGCCGTCCCGCCGATTGCGAGATCGTAGAGCGGATCCAACGCCTTCTTGCAGGCGGCGATGGCGCGATCGAGCTGCGTGACGTAGCCCGAAAACTCCTGACCGAGCGTGATGGGCGTCGCGTCCTGCAGATGCGTTCGGCCGACCTTCACGATGTGCGACCACGCTTTCGCTTTGGCCGCCAGCGCATCGCGCAGCCGTTCGACGGCCGGTAGCATTTCCACCATTCCTTGCGCGCCGGCCACGTGCATCGCGGTGGGGAACGTGTCGTTCGACGATTGCGACATGTTGACGTGATCGTTTGGATGCACGGGCTTCTTCGAACCCATCTCGCCACCGGCGAGCTCGATCGCGCGGTTGGAGATGACCTCGTTCACGTTCATATTCGTCTGGGTGCCCGAACCCGTTTGCCAAACGCGCAGCGGAAAGTGTGAATTGAGCTTCCCGACGATGACCTCATCGGCGGCTTGGAGGATCAGCCGCGTGCGCTCGTCGTCGAGCTTTCCGAGGTCGTGGTTGACCGTCGCTGCAGCCTTCTTGAGAACGGCCATTGCCCGGATGACTTGGCGCGGCATGACATCGCGCGGCCATGTATCTTCGCCGATGTCGAAGTGCACGAGCGACCGGGCGGTCTGAGCTCCATAATACTTCTCGCTCGGGACCTCGATTTTTCCCATGGAATCGCTTTCGGTGCGCATGCTCTTTCCGTTCGTCACCGCTCGCGCTGTTTCCGCGCTGCAATTGCTGCGTCAATTGTCGTGCCGGCCGCGCGCATCTCAACGATCTCATAGATCGTCAGTGGAAACCGAGCATCGAAGCGACTTTTGTTGCAGCGAGGACAGCTTGACGGCTTGCGCGGACGCGCGCGGCGGAGCACTTCGAACGAGCACTGCTCGCAGCGCAGGATGTATCGCTTGCTCGACTCTCGCAGCGGTCCCACGCTACCGAGATCGTGATAGATCGAGCTCAGGCCGCACGCGCGCAGCTTTCGCTTGAACCGCGCCGAGTGGCCGGTCTCACCGAAGTTCGCGTAGCACCAAGCGTGCACCATTTCGTGGACGAGCGTCTCCTCAAGTGCCTCGGGTTGCTGACGAAAGTGTTTGGGAGAAAGTTCGATCACCATCGGGTGGCGGCGATAGGTGATCCGGCCGGCCGAGTTCGAGAACCGTTCGTTGTAGCGGATCCAGCAATCCGGAACTTCGCCGTTGAAGAACTCGTAGTTCAATCGGGCGAAAAGCAGCTGAAGGTCGGCTTCGTTGGGGAGCACCGATGCGGGCACGCATGATTTACTTCGGTCATCGTCCAACGGAACCATCGTGCAAGAAAATGCATCCGGCGGTCTTCCTCCGCGGATTTACCTACCGATCGTCGGGCTCATTGCAGCGGCGTTTCTTGCGCTCATGGCCTACCTCGTCGCCGACGGATTCGGCGTTACCGGCTCGGTCTTCGGGAAGGCCGCAAGTTCCCAGGCCTCTGCGCCGCCCGAGCGGCAGGGATCGCAAAACGCCGTCGAAGGCGGCCCGCCCGCGCCGGTTGTAGCGGCGCTGCAAACGCTTCGCGCGCGGATTGCATCGCACCCCAACGACGACGTCGCGTTGACCCAGCTCGCCGACATGTATCTCGCCGCGAACAAATTCGCCGACGCGATTCCGTTCTATGAGCGCGCTCTGCGCGCGAATCCACGTAACGTGGCAGCGCAGACCGGACTCGCGCAAGCCCGCGAGGGGCTGCAATCGCGGTGAACGTCTACATCTCGTGCGATATGGAGGGGACCGCCGGTGTCTGCTCCTGGAAGCAGTGCGACCCTAGCGACATCCACGAGTATCCGATTTTCCGAGAGTACATGACGCGCGAAGTTGCCGCAGCAATCGACGGCGCCCGCGGCGCCGGAGCGCGCGGCGTGACGGTCAACGACTCGCACTGGTCGATGCATAATCTGCGCCTCGACTTGCTGCCCGATGACGACGAGTTGCGGCTGATTTCGGGAGCGCCGAAGCCGTGGAGCATGATGCAGGGTGCTGACGCCGCCTTCGACGCCGTCTTCTTCACCGGCTACCACGCCAAAGCCGGCGACTGCGCGACCCTCGCCCACACCTTTTCCGATGC
>DATHOO010000030.1:0-28469 GCA_035484815.1 Candidatus Acidiferrales bacterium | reverse complement strand
CATTCGCTCGTGCTGTTCGTGCATTTGTTGGCGGTACTGATTTTGTTGATCGCTATTGAGGACGCCGATGAGCTGCTGGCGCAGTGCGCGGCTGGCGTTGCGATCGACCGGGCTACCTTCAGGGTGCGCTTGCGAGTATTGACCGATAAGCGATTGCACGCGCTGCTGTTGGTCGCTGGAGAGGTTGAGGTGACCGAAGCGCTTCATCCAGCGATGCTGGAGTTTGCCTTCACTGGGGGTGGTGGTCTGGTGGCCGTAGGATTGCGCCGGCGGGGGCTGGCCTTGCTGGGCGTAAACGCCGAGCGGCATGGCGAGGGCCAGCGCAAACATGCCCGTGGCCAAGTGGTTCATTTTCATTGCCACTCGATACTAGCCGCTCCGCCCGAGTCGCGCCTGAACGCCGGATTAGGACCGGGCAAGCGGCCGGATCGCGACCGCGTTGACCGAGTCCATCACATGCATTTCGAAGCGTTTGAAGTTATCGAAGAAGAGCTGCGAAAGCTTGCGAGCTTGTTCGTCGTAGGCGGCCTTGTCGGCCCAGGCGTTGCGCGGGTTGAGGACTTCGCTCGGCACGCCGGGGACCTGCTTGGGGATCATCAACCCGAAGAACCGCTCGGCCTCGTAGTCGTTAGGAATTCGGCCCTCGATTGCCGCGTTGACCATCGCACGGGTATGCGCGATCGACATGCGGTGGCCGACGCCATAGGGGCCGCCGGTCCAGCCGGTGTTGACCAGCCAGCACGCGACATCGCGCTCTTCGATCTTGCGACCCAGCAGCCGCGCGTAGACGGTCGGGTGATGCACCATAAACGGCGCGCCGAAGCAGGTTGAGAACGTTGCCTGCGGCTCGCTGATACCGCGCTCGGTGCCGGCGACTTTGGCGGTGTAACCTGAGAGAAAATGGTACATCGCCTGTTCGCGCGAGAGCTTGGCGATCGGTGGCAGCACACCAAACGCGTCGGCCGTCAGCATGATGATCGTCTTGGGATGACCTCCTCGGCTGCTCGGCACGATGTTCGGAATGAACTCCAGCGGGTAGGCGGAGCGCGTGTTCTCCGTTTTTGCATCGGAGTCGACGTCGAGCGTGCGGGTCGCTTCGTCGTAGACGACGTTTTCGAGAACGGTCGAGAAGTGATTCGTCGCCGCCCATATCTCCGGCTCCGCCGTCGGCGAAAGCCGGATCACCTTGGCGTAGCATCCGCCTTCGAAGTTGAAGACACCGTCGGCCGACCACCCGTGTTCGTCGTCGCCGATCAACGGCCGGTGTGGATCCGATGAGAGCGTGGTCTTGCCTGTGCCGGAGAGACCGAAAAGAATGGCGACGTCACCAGCGCGACCGGCGTTGGCCGAGCAATGCATCGGCAGCGTCTCGCGCAACGGAAGCAGGTAGTTCATTACGGTGAAAACCGATTTCTTGATCTCCCCGGCGTAGCGCGTGCCGCCGATCAGGATGATTCGACGGGCGAAGTTTACGAGGATGAACGTTCCCGTTCGCGTACCGTCTCGCTCCGGATCGGCCTGGAAGAGCGCCGCGTCGACAACGGTAAACTCCGGCACGAAATCGGCGACCGGCCGTTCGGGCGTGATGAAAAGATGGCGCGCAAAAAGATTGTGCCAGGCGAGCTCGGTGTAGACGCGCAACGGCACGCGATAGCGCTCGTCCGCCCCGACGTAGCAGTCGAGGGAGTAGGCTTCTCGCTCGGAGAGATAAGCGGCGACACGTTCAAAAAGCGCATCGAAGCGTTCGGCGTCGATCGCCTGGTTTGAGTCGTTCCAGTCGATGTGCTGCTCGCTCGAGGGCTCGCGGACGAAGAATTTATCCTTCGGCGAGCGCCCCGTGTGCGGCCGGGTATCGACGATGAGCTGCCCGCCGGCTCCGAGTACGCCCTCGCCCCGCGCGATCGCGTGCTCGATCAGCGTCGGTGCTGAGAGATTCTCCCAGAGCTTGACGACTTTGAGTTTTTCGGGAAGCGAAAGAATGCCGAACCTCCTCGTTAGACTTGGTCTTATTTTTCCCACGCGGCAGAGAGGCACCCTGCAGGCCACCCTCGGCGCCTGCGTCCAATGCAAGGTGAATGCGCTGGATGCTTTTATTCCCCGGCGTCTTAGCGATGACGCTGTTAGCAGCCGCTGGAGCCGGCGCGGTTTTGCCGTTCCATTTCGGCTTCTACCCGCCCGGCCCCCTCGACGGCATCACCGACGTCCCCGGCGTGCGCGTTGGGCACCTTACCAAGATCGAAGGCAGCGACATCCGGACCGGAGCGACCGCCGTCTTGCCGAACGCCAATCCCTGGGATCGCAAGGTATCGGCGGCTTTCTTTGCTTTCAATGGCAACGGCGAGATGACCGGCACGCACTGGATTGAGGAGTCGGGCTATCTGGAAGAGCCGGTTGTGCTGACAAGCACGCTCGACGTCGGAAGAGCGGCCGACGGCGTCGTCAGTTGGGTCATCGAGCATCACCCGGCCGTCGGTAGAGGCGACGACGTGCCGCTCCCGGTCGTTGCCGAGTGCGACGACGGGCTGCTCAACGACATCCAAGCCCGCGCCGTCACGGCGCATGACGTCGTGGGTTTGCTCGATTCGGCCGCACCAGGCCAGTTCGCTCGAGGTAGCGTCGGCGCGGGCACTGGGATGAACGCGTTCGGTTTTCGCGGCGGCATCGGGTCGGCATCGCGCGTCCTGCCCGGCGATGCGCACGGCTATCGCGTGGGCGTGCTCGTCAACGATAACACCGGAAGCCGGCGTCGTCAGCTAACCATCGTCGGCGTTCCCGTCGGGCAGCGCCTCGAGCATGAGTATCGCGCAGTCTTTCCTAAGAAAGTTTCGCTGAAAGGACGTCTTGGCAGCGGCAGCATCATCATCGTCGTCGCGACCGACGCGCCGCTCGACAGCCGCCAGCTGCGGGCCGTCGCGCTGCGCGCGGCCCTCGGCATGGCGCGCACCGGCTTGACCTCCTCGGTGGGCAGCGGGGATCTCATCATCGCATTCTCGACTTCAAGCGTCTTCGAGCGCGTCGCCAATTTTACGGTTACCGCCCCAAAGGAGCCGATTGTCGAGGATGACGACGTGTTGGACGAGCTCTACAGCGCAACCGCCGAGGCGACGCAGGCGGCGATCTACGACGCCCTCTTCGAAGCGAAGACCATGACCGGGCGCAACGGCGTGACGGTCTACGCTTTACCCGGAGAGCGGGTTTTGGAAATGCTGCGCAACGCTCACGCCATCGCGCCGTAGGGGGGCCATGAAGATCGATGGGCGCAAGCTAAAGGGCCGAACGCGTCGCTTAGGGTAAACGTCCAAGTGTCCCGCCCGTGAATCAGTTCGTCCACCTGCACGTTCACTCGGAGTACTCGCTGCTCGACGGCGCCTGCCGCATCGATCGCCTTTGCCGCCGAGCGGCCGAGGCCGGCGCTACCGCGATCGCTTTAACCGACCATGGCGTCATGTATGGCGCGATGGAGTTTTACTATGCTGCCCGCGAGATGCGGCTGACGCCGATCTTGGGCTGCGAAGCGTATTTGGCGCCGCGCGGCCGCTTCGACCGTAGCGCGCGCGAAGAAGCGCACGTCACGCTGCTTGCAGCCGACCTGATCGGCTACCGAAATCTTATCGCGCTCGTCTCCAAGGGCTTTCTCGAGGGCTACTACTACAAACCGCGGATCGATCTGGAGCTGCTCGCCGAGCACCACGACGGTCTCATCGTGCTATCGGGGTGCATGTCGGGGCTTGTAGCGGCGCCATTGCTTCGCAATGAGTACGCGACGGCGCTGGCAAACGCAAAGACGTATCGCGAGATCTTCGGCGACCGTTTTTACATCGAAGTGATGCGCCACGGCATGCCCGAGCAAGAAGCGATTAACGCCGGGCTGATCCGCATCGCGCGCGAGCTAACGATTCCGCTGGTTGCCACGAATGACTCGCATTATCTCGAGCGGAAGGATGCTTCGGCGCACGACGTTCTGCTCTGCATCGGTACCGGTAAGACGGTTTCGGATACGAACCGGATGAAGTTCTACTCCGACGAGTTCTACGTCAAGTCGGCCGAAGAGATGCACGAGGTGTGGAGCGATCTTCCCGAGGCATGTGAAAACACGCTGCGCATCGCCGAGCGAGTCGACATTCGCATCCCGGAAAAGGTCTTTCACCTTCCGCAGTACCCGGTGCCTCAGGCCGTGGATGGGCCCGAGCGCAGCGACGCCGAGTATTTACGCGAGCTTTGCGAGCTGGGCCTCAGGGAACGCTACGGCGAGGAGCGTGTCGGCTCCGATCCCGCGCTGCGCTCACGTCTGGAGTACGAGCTCGACGTCATCACCAAGATGGGGTTTTCGTCGTACTTTTTGATCGTTTGGGATTTCGTGAAGTACGCCCGCGACCACGGCATTCCGGTCGGGCCTGGACGCGGTTCGGCAGTCGGCTCGTTGGTGGCGTATTGTTTGAAAATTACCGATCTCGACCCCTTGCGGTTTCGGCTCCTCTTCGAGCGCTTTCTCAATCCCGAGCGAATTTCGATGCCCGACATCGACACGGATTTCTGCGTAGAGCGCCGCGATGAAGTTATCGCCTACGTGACGGAAAAGTACGGGAAAGATCGCGTCGCGCAAATCGTGACCTTCGGAACGATGGCAGCCCGCGCGGCAATCCGCGACGCCGGAAGAGCGCTCGGCGTTCCGCTTCCCGACGTGGACCGCATCGCGAAGCTTTTTCCATCCGGTCCGGGAAGTTATCCGATAGCGCGTGCGATCGAACAAATCGCCGAGCTGCAATCGATCTACACCACCCAGCCGGCGATGCGAAAGCTACTGGACACGGCCAAAGAGATCGAGGGGCTCGCGCGTAACGCGGGCACGCACGCCGCCGGAGTCGTGATTTCCGCCGGCCCATTGGTGGAGTACACGCCGTTGGCGCGTTTCGGCGACGGCGGCGTGAACACGCAGTACGACATGAATTGGATCGAGCGCATCGGCCTGCTCAAAATGGATTTTCTCGGGCTGCGTAACCTCACCGTGATGGAGAAGGCCGTCCAGGAAATCCGCCGGACGGTGGACGCGGGTTTCGACCTCGCGGCGATACCGTTCGAAGATGCGCGTACCTACGCGATGCTCGGTCGCGGCGAAACGATGGGCGTCTTCCAACTCGAGTCCGAGGGGATGAAACGCGTCTGTGCCGAGTTGCAACCCTCCGGTTTCGAAGACATCATCGCACTCGTCGCACTCTACCGGCCGGGTCCGATGGATTGGATCGGGCAGTACGTCAGCAGCAAGCATGGGCGCTCGAAGGTGCAGTATCTGCATCCGAAACTCGAGCCGATCCTGGCGGAAACTTACGGAATAGCGGTCTATCAAGAGCAGGTCATGCAGATGGCCCGCGAGATCGCCGGCTTCACGATGACCGAAGTCGACGAGCTTCGCAAGGTCATCGGCAAGAAGCAGAAAGACCGTATCCCCATCTACCAAGAAAAGTTCGTCGCAGGAGCCGCGGCGACATCGGAAATCGATCGGGCGCTGGCGGAGCGGCTCTTCCACTATATCGAGCCGTTTGCCGGATATGCGTTTAACAAGGCACACGCTGCCGCCTACGCCTGGATTGCCTATCAGACCGCCTACCTCAAGGCGAACCATCCGCTGCAATATCTGGCTGCGCTGATGACGTCGGTGAAAGACAAGACCGACAAATTGGTGGAATATATCGATGAGGCGAAGAAGATCGGGATCGAGGTTCTGCCGCCCGATTGCAACGAGTCGCTGGTCGATTTTACGGTCGTCGGAAGCGCGATTCGTTTCGGTCTCGCGGCGATCAAGGGCGTCGGGGAGGCAGCGGTTCGCAACATCATCGAGACGCGGGAGCGGGCCGGGCCATTCACCGATCTGTTCGATCTCGCCGAGCGCGTGGATGCGAGGCAAGTAAACCGGCGGGTCTTCGAAGCCTTGATCAAGTGCGGAGCGATCGATGGAATCGCCGGAAATCGCGCACAGAAACTCGCGGCGCTCGAGCCCGCCTTGGAACTGGCCGCGAGGACGACGCGCGACGCGGAGCTCGGACAGGTCTCACTTTTTGGAGACTCGGCGCTTGCGACGCCCACGCTGGCGCCAAAGTTGCCGAGCGTTGCGGCGCCCACGACGCGCGAGATGCTCTCATGGGAACGCGAGACGCTAGGGATTTTCATCTCGGGTCATCCACTTGCGGAGATCGCGCCGCTGCTTGCGCGCGCGGGAGCGATGCCGATCAAAGAGCTCCAAGCGCAGCCCGATGACGTCGCGGTGACGATTGCGGGTACGGTGACCGGAGTCCGCCGGACGCTGACCAAAGCCGGCCAGCGCATCCTCATCGCGCAGCTCGAGGACACGACGGCTCTTTGCGAAGTCGTGCTCTTTTCGAAGCTTTATCCCGAGCTGCAGCATCGCTTTGAAAACGATGCGATTCTGATCGTCAAGGGACGCCTTCGGCTCCGCGAGCGACCGGGTGCGGCTCCCGGCGATGAACCACGCGTCGAGCTTTCGGTGGTCGCAAACGAGGTTTCCGAATTCGTGCCGCCGCCGCCGAAAACGTTCGGCGGAGCCGTCCACGGATGGCACGTTGAGGTCACGCATCGGGAACAAATCGATCGCTTAGCCCGTTTGATCGACGAGTGGCCCGGTGAGGTGCCGGTGGTCATGCACGTGCGCGGACGCTCGCAACGCGTTGCCCGCGCGATCGCCGCCGATGTCCGCGTCCGCGACGAGCTCGAGCGGATCTTCGCACCACAAGGCGTCCGCCAAGGCGCGCTGGACGCCTACGGATGAACGTTACCGCGGCCTCCGACACGGCCGCGCTGGCAGGCGTGCTCGATGCAGGCTGGAGCGTACCCGAATCGGTCGTTAGCGAGGTCGCAGCGGTCGTTTCGGGCGTGCGCGCGCGCGGCGATGTCGCCGTGGTTGAGTACGCGCGCCGATTCGACGACGCGAATTTCGAGCTGTCGAAACTGCGCGTGCCGATTCCGATGTTGGAGACGGCTCGATCGCGGATTGCACCCGAGATCGCCGCCGCCTTGGAACTAGGGCGAGAACGCATCACGCGCTTTCACCAGCGTCAGCGCCAGCCCGAGAGCGCGTACGTCGAGGAAGATGGCTCGCGCTATGCAGTTCAGCGACGGCCATTGCGTTGCGTCGCCGTCTATGCGCAGCGAAGCAGCCCCGCGACGGCTGCATTGATGGGGGTAGTGCCGGCGAAGATCGCCGGCGTCTCCCGCGTCATCGTGCTCACACCGCCGCGGCAAGGCGCGGTGCCGGCCGCGCTGCTCTTCGTTTGCGCGCTCTGCGGCGTCGACGAACTCTACGCCGTGGGCGGCGCGCAGGCCGTAGCCGCGGCCGCCTTCGGCTCGGAATCGATACGCCCAGTCGACAAAATCGTCGGTCGCGGCGGGCTCTGGACGACCGAAGCGAAGCGCCAGGTCTTTGGACGCTGCGGCGTCGACGCGCTGGCTGGTCCGGCGGAAATTTTGATCGTCGCCGACGACGGTGCGAGCAGCGAGTACGTCGTCGGCGAGCTTCTAGCGCAGGCCGAGCGCGCAGGAGCGACTCGTCTTGCGGTGCTTTCGGAGTCGCGTCCGCTCCTCGAGGCGGTCGCGCAGCTGATCGATACGCTCGATCCTCGAACGGTCGAGCAAAACGATCGCGTCAGCGAGTCGATCGCTGCGCATTGCCGGCTGATCGAAGCGAGCAGCCGCGACGAGCTCTTTGAACTCTTGAATCGCATCGCACCGGCGTACCTGTCACTGCAGGTGCGCGATGCCTCGGCCTATTTGGAACGGATCTACGCCGCCGGTACCGTTTTCGTCGGCGACATGACGCCGCTGGTTAGCGGGGAATATCTCGCTGGGACGAATCGCGTCGCACCGAGCTCGGGCACCGGGCGTTTCGCGTCAGGCCTTTCGCTCGCCGATTTTACGCGAAGCTTTAGCGTGGTCGAGAACAGCGGCGAGCGAATGACCGCCGACGCGCCGGCGCTGGCAGCGCTGGCCGAGGCCGACGGACTGCCCAATCACGCGCAAACCGCGCGTATGCGGTGCGGTAGTTGAAACGGCCGCGGCTGGTCGCGTTCGACGTTGACGGAACGCTTATCGGTCGCGACCTTGCGATATCGAGCGCGGTGCGCGAGGCGATTGCACGCATGTTGGAAGCCGGTACCGCGGGTTGTTTGGTTACCGGACGAATGTACCGCGCCACGATCCCGTTCGCGCGCGAACTCGACTTCGATTCGCCGCTGATCTGCTATCAAGGTGCCGCTATCATCGATCCCGCGACCGACGAAGTGCTCGCCCATTGCGCGCTCGGCAACGAGGTCGTGCGCGAGATCATCGAGATCGCGGAGCGCGATCGGATGCACCTGCAGCTTTACCGAAATGATGAGTATTACTGCGAGACTCGGAATCGATTTTCAGAGCTCTATGCGAGCCTCTCGATGACGCAGCCGATCATCGTGCCGTCGCTGCGCGAGGCGTTCGCGTTTAGTCCCGCGACCAAAGCCGTGATCATCGCCGACGCTCCCATCGCTGCCCAATACGCAGAGAAAGTCCGCGGCATACTCGACGGCCGGGCCAACGTCACGCGCAGCCTGCCGGAGTTCGTCGAAGTGCTGGACCCGACCGTAGACAAGGGTTCGGCGCTGCGATTCGTCGCGAAACGGCTCGGTGTTCCAAGCGAAGAAACCATGGCGATCGGCGACTCTTGGAATGACGCGCCGCTGCTCGAGGCTGCTGGTTTCGGCGTCGCGATGGGTTCCGCACCGCAAGAGTTGCGCGCGATCGCCGACGCGGTCGTCGGCGACGTCGCGCACGACGGAGTTGCCGAAGCGATCGGAAAATACGTGTTGGCTGCCGGCGATGAAGAAGCGTAGGCGGCGGCGCTCGCCCGCGGCGCGCATTCGACCGTTTTGGATGCCGCTCGTCTTCTGCGCCGCGGTCGTGGTGGGAGCGCTGGGCGTTGCTGCAACCTGGCCGGGCTTCAATCCGAAGCACATCGCGGTGAGGGGAAACCACCAGGTAGGAAGCGGTGAGATCTTGGCGCACGCGGCGATAAATCCCCGGGTGAGCATCTGGCTGCAGAATACGCGGGCGATAGAAGCGCGGGTCGCGACCATTCCCTATATTGACCGGGCGGAGGTTCACCGAATTCCGCCGGCGTCCATCGTTATCGTCGTTACCGAGCGCGCACCCTTTGCGACGCTGCGCAGCGGCGACGATGCGGCGGTGGTCGACCGCAAGATGCGTGTGCTGACGCTGGATACGCCCGACGAACAGCTACCCGAGTTGGTGATCGACCCCGGCGCGAACCTCGTCCCTGGAGCCTTCGTGGGAACGCACCAGGCGCTTGCGTTGCGGGGCGCCTACGACGCCGTAACCGAGCGAGGCATCGTGCCGACGCAACTCTCGCTCGATCGATTCGGTGGTCTCGTCGTAACGATGCGCGGAGGTCTGCGCCTGCTCTTTGGCAGCGAGAGCGACATGAGCGGGAAGGTGAGGCTGGCTCAAGCGATCTTAGCTCAAGTCGTCGGCCATCAGTCGCGCGTTGCGGCAGTGGATCTGCGGGCACCCGCAGCACCGGTGCTCGTCTATCGGTGACGGCGGCCGGAGCTCGTTAGTGGCTGGTGAGGTCGAGAAAGACGACGACGGTGCCCTTGATCAGCGAGAGCTTGAGCTGATCGTTGGGTTGAACCTTCGAAAAGTCAACCGTTGCACGTCCCGCCGCCAACGTGGCATCCGCGCCGGTGTCCATGAGGACCTGCAGGTGCCGGGGGTCGACGACTTTGACCACCTTAACGGTGTAGGTGCCGTCGGGAATGCTTGTTGGATCGACCGTCGCGCTGCGCGCGGCGATCGGCAAAATAAAGGCGAGACAGAGGACGACGAACGAGCATTTACGGTTCACGGACGCGCGCTCCAAATGGAAAAGTGTTGCATTCAAAAGAAAGAACTTTCTGGCGGGTTATTTTTGAGGTCTTTTTGATAAGCCCTTCGGACTATTTGCGTCAGTTCGCGCGAGGAATACACAGCTTGTCCACACGTTTGCCGCGCCCTCCGCAAGGAGATGGCTGGGCGCTCGCCAAGGCTTGCGAATCCCTCCCGGCTGCCGCTATCGCTAGTAGGATTCGGACGCTGCGACCACAATATCTCGTGGTTGGCGGGCAGCCGTCTGGAGAGGTGTAAGGGAGCGGATGAAGCACGGGACCGTTTGCGGGCTCGATATCGGCACGACCAAGACCTGCACGGTCGTTGCGACCAACGGTCCAAGCGGGCTCGAGATCGTTGGCTTTGGTGAAGCACCCTCACTTGGAATGCGCAAAGGCGTCGTCGTCGATTTAGACGAGACGATCAAATCGATAGAATCGGCCACGGAGAGAGCCGAACGTATGGCGGGCGTACACTTCAGCGAGGTCTTCGTCGGCATCACGGGTGACCATATTCGAAGCACGAACAATCGCGCAGTCGTCGCCGTTTCGGGCGAGGACCGTGAGGTTACGTCGGGCGACGTCCGTCGTGTGATCGATGCGAGTAAGATTATCAACCTTCCCACCGATCGTCAGATCATTCATGCGCTTCCACGATACTTCACCGTCGACGGCCAGGAAGGCGTCAACGATCCCATTGGGATGGCTGGAGGACGGCTGGAAGTCGACACGCACATCGTTACCGGAAGCACGAGTTTCATTACCAATGTACTCAAATGCGTTCAGCGCGCCGGGCTAGACACAGTCGGCGTCGTCTTCGAACCGCTGGCAAGCTCGGCGGCAACGCTTCTGCAAGAAGAGCGGCAGGTCGGCGTCGTATTACTGGATATCGGGGGCGGGACCACGGACATCGCCGTCTACTCTTTGGGAAGCGCGATCTACACCGCTACCATTCCGGTCGGCGGGAACGTTCTTACGAGCGACATCTCGCTCGGTTTAAAAACGACCCTTTCCGAGGCGGAAGAGGTCAAGAAACGGCTCGGCGCCGCGCAGGAAGAGCGGACCTTTGCCGTCCGCACGCTGGACGGCCGCGCGACCAAGGAGCATTCGACGGCCGAACTGCGGCAAATCGTCATCCCTCGCGTTCTCGAGACGTTACGCATGGCTAAGCAAAAAATCGTCGAAAACGTGCCTCGCGACCTGGTGCTGGGGGAAGTCGTGCTGACGGGTGGTGGCGCGCAGTTGCCCGGCATCGGCCCGATCGCCGAAGACGTGTTCGGTTTGCCGGTTCGTACGGGCACACCGAATGCGCTGGGAGGCTTGACCGAAGTCATGGCTGCGCCGCAGTACGCAACGGCGGTCGGACTCGTCCTCTTCGGCGCCAACGGGGACCGCGACGACGCCTCGCGGGTCCGGCGTCGGGGAAGCGGAATGGCGGCCCGAGTCCAGCGGTGGCTGGCAGATCTGTGGACTTAAGCTTACACATTTTGACGGAGGGAACCCCAAGCAAATGGCTGACGTACGACGTTCTGTAACCGAGCCCGAACACGCAGCGACGATCAAAGTGATCGGCATCGGCGGGGGCGGCTGCAACGCCGTCAATCGCATGGTGGCCGCCGGCCTGAGCGGCGTCGATTTCTTCGCGGTCAACTCCGACGTTCAAGCGTTACGCGGCGCGTTGACGGAGAATCGCGTCCACATCGGTGGCGATCAGACTCGCGGCCTGGGCGCGGGTTCGAATCCGACCCTCGGGCGCGAGGCGGCGGAGGCATCGCGTGAAGATCTCTCATTAATCCTCGACGGCTCCGATCTGGTCTTCTTGACCTGCGGCATGGGCGGCGGAACCGGTACCGGCGCCTCGCCGGTCATCGCGGAGCTTGCAAGAGAGTCGGGCGCGTTAACGATCGCCGTCGTGACGAAGCCTTTCGCATTCGAGGGCAAGAAGCGCATGCAGATCGCCGAGAACGGCATTGCCGAGCTCGAATCGAAGGTCGACACGCTGATCACCATTCCTAACGAACGCATCTTGCAAGTGATCGAGAAGAAGACGCCGCTCAACGAGGCCTTCTCCTACGCCGATGACGTTTTGCGCCAAGGCATCGCCGGCATCAGCGATCTGATCACGCAGCCAGGCCTCATCAATTTGGATTTTGCGGACGTCAAGACGATCATGACCGACGCGGGTTCGGCGATGATGGGCATCGGCGAAGGCACCGGCGAGCATCGCGCGGCGGACGCGGCGCAAAAGGCGATCGCCTCGCCCCTGCTCGAAACGACGGTCGAGGGCGCGCACGGCGTCATTTTCAACATCACCGGTGGCCCCGACATGGCGATGTATGAGGTGAACGAGGCGGCCGAAATGATCAGCCGCGCGGTCGATTCCGAAGCGCAAATCATCTTCGGCGCGTCGATCGACCCAACGATGTCGGGGAAAGTGCGCGTGACGGTGCTTGCCGCAGGCTTTGGCTCACGGCGCGGTTATCGCGGCGCGCAGGGCGCTCACGCCTTCGACACCGGCAGGCTCGAAACGGTCGCTCCCGTCTCGATGGACGACATCGACGTCCCGGCCTTCTTGCGTTATCGCGGCTAACCACTAACCGGCGCCCCGGTGGCCTATCGCGCGCGCGTTCTGCTGGACTCCGTCAGCCCGGCCGGAGTCCGGTTGACCACGCTCGAGGTCAGCTTTCCGCGGTTCGTGTTAGCGGAATTTAACACGCACAGAGTTCTGTCAAGAAACTCGGCGAGCAGCCGAGCGGTTCCTACCTCGAAGTTGATCGATCGCGTGGAGCGCGATCCGGTGGTACCGCTGGAGTGGGGGCGCAACAAGGCTGGGATGTCGGCCAGCGACGTGTTGAGCGATGAAGAGGGCCAAGCCGCACGGGCAATTTGGTTACAAGCGCGCGACGATGCCGTGGTGCGCGCTCGGGAGCTTCTCGCGCTCAACGTACATAAGCAAGAGTTGAACCGGCTTTTGGAACCGTTTCTCTGGCATACGGTGATCGTTTCCGCGACGGAGTGGTCGAACTTCTTCGATCTGCGCTGCGCCCCCAACGCGCAGCCGGAAATTCGCGCCGCGGCGCTGGAAATGCGCGCGGCGATCGATGCCAGCCGGCCGCAGCGCGTTGCGCTGGGAGAGTGGCACACGCCGCTGCTGCAGGAGGACGAACGCGACCTCGATCTGGAGACCCGCCGGCGAATTTCGGCGGCGCGATGCGCTCGCGTTTCGTATCTCACACACGAAGGCAAGCGCGAGATCGAAAAGGATCTCGAGCTCTTCGAGCGCCTCAAGAGCGATCGCCACTTGAGCCCGTTCGAACACGTGGCGACACCCGCGCCCGACGAGGCATTCCACGCGAACTTCCGCGGCTGGATTCAGATGCGCGGCGAGCTCGGCTGAGCCGGCCGGAGGCTCAACCGTGTTGTCACGATCAGCGTTGTCAACAGCGCCGCCCAGGTTGGAACTTTGATCGCGAACCACAGCAGGTCGCTCGTGCTGCGCTGCTCGGCGTAGACGCGCCATTCGTCCTGCACTAACGATGTCGCGGCATAGGTTTGCTTGACGGAGGCGCTCGGAACAGGCAGGTGCGGTGGACGCAACTCGAAGGCGTAGATCGTTGCAGCAATCGCACAGAACGCGGCAATCGCCGGCCAGCGGAATATCCGGAGCTGCCAAAGGATGACCGAGCAACAGAAGAGCGAGGCAAGGAAAAGCTGCTTGATGCCCCAGACGAGAATCCATGGAACCGATAAGACGCAAAGCGCGATCGCAAAGACCGTACGCGCGCGACCCGTGGTAGCGACTGCTAAGACGAGCAGCGCGGGAAGCGCGAGGCAGAGCTCTTCCTGATGTAGGTACGGTCCCGCGACCGCGCAGCAGAATGCCGGAAGGAAGACGATGAGCTCGCGCCGGCGCAGGATGCGCGCCGCGCGCGGCGCCAGCCACAAGCCGAGCGCCAGCAACACGAGATACGAAAGCGATCCTGCGGCGCGTGCGACCGCGGCCGACACGCCGGCGCGTGCGAGAGCGTACGTCAAACTGAATTGAAATGGGAAATGAATCTCCGAGGAGGCTTGGGCGGGGACGACGCGGGTGACGTACTCCCACAGCGCCGCGGGGCCGACGGTGACAACGGCGATTACCGCGAAGATCGTGGCGGTCGCGAGAACCGCCGCGCGCGAGCGCGGCACGTAAAAAAGCATCGCGAGCGCAACCGGCACTCCGACGACCGGTTCGATTGCGGTCAGCACCGCGAGAATCCCGGCGAGCCTCACGTATCCGCGTGCAAGGGCTACGCCGCAGAGAATCAGCGCGAGCAGCGCAAAGGGAACGACCTGCCCGGTGTTGAGCTCGACGTAAGCGGTCGAAAGCAGGAGTGCGGCCGCAGCCACTGCGATTGGTATGCCTAACCCGGCGAGGCTTATTGCCCCAATCAGCACCGCGGCGACGATAGCTGCGGCCTCGAGCGCGCGGGCCACGCCGAACGGCAGCCGCGCGATCGCCATAAACGGTAGAAAATCGTACGCGGGAAGCGGCGCCGGAATGGCGATCGCAGGATCGCGGTTGAAGAGCCGGTCGCGAAATGTTTCCCCGATATTAACGCGATGCTCGCATGTGCGCAGCGGCTCGTAGGTGTACGGGTTGGCTTTCGCGTCGAGTGCCCAGCCCGCGCAATAGAAATCGGGAAAATCGTCCATATTTCGCCACGGCGAAGCCTCCCCGAGCCGAGATACATCGCGCAGCGCCGCGACGGCTAGCGCAGCCATCAGCACACCAAAAATGATTGCGCGTCGCCGTTGCGGTTTCACGGCCGCGGCGCGCTCCGGCCACCGCGAAGCGCCCCCAACGCGGCGGCGATCAGCGCGCCCAGAGCGATCCAGCTGGGCAGCTTGATCGCCGTCCATAGCGGGGTCGCGGCACCGAGCCGCGTCACGTACTCTTGCCAAGCTTGTTGTGCCAGCGCGCCCGGAGGAAAGAGCGCAGAGGTTGCGGCTAACGGCGCCGGCGGAGCGAGCTCGAAGAGATACATCGTTGCAGCGATGGCTGTGAACGTGCCAATCGCAAGCGGCGCTTTGACGCGCAGCCGTAGCAAAATCGCTGCGACCACGAAAAGCGATGCGAGAAAGAGCTTCTTGGTTATCCAGGCGGGAATCCACGGGACCGCCAACAGCGCGAGCGCCACGGCTGCGATGTTCCTGGAACGTCCTTGCAGAGTCGTCGCAAGCACGAGCGCCGCGGGAATCGCGAACGGGAGATCGACCATGTGCACGTAAGGGCCGCCGACGACGCTGCACGCCGCCGGAAGATACGCGAGCAGTTCGCGGCGACCGAGGCTCTTCGCGACCCGCCCACCCAGCCAAACGCCGGCGACCAGCGCCGCGAGGTAGGAGAGCTCGCCGAGAAGCAGTGCGGTGGCCGGAGAAGCACCGAAAGTCCGTAAGAGATACGTGAGGCTGTACTGGTAGACGTAGCCGGTTTCGGCCGCGGCTTGCGCGGGGAGCACGCGTCCGAGATATTCCCCGACTCCTGAAATACCCAGCGTCCATAAGCCGAGAAGCGCAAGTGCGAGGATCGTTGCCGTGAGGCACCGGCGGGTTCGAGGTGCCCAGAAGAAGAGCGCCACACAGATCGGGAGACCCAAGTGCGGTTCGATGAGCGTCAGTGCGGCGAGGATGCCCGCGACTCCATCGCGTTGCAACGCGAGCGCGGCGCCGCACGCCGCGAGTGCGACGAGCGCGAACGGTACGACTTGGCCGGCGTTGAGCAGCACGTAACCGGCCGGCAAAAGGAGGGCAAAGGCGGCAACCTCGAGCGGCACGCCGCAGAGAGCAATTGCCCCGATCACGAGCGCCAGCGCGAGCAGAATTGCAACCGCGTCGATCGCGCGCGCGAGCGAAAAGCTCGAACGCGCCGCGAGCATGAACGGCGGAAAGTCGTACGGCGGAAGCGGAGCGGGGACGACGCGGGCAGGATCCTGCTGGTACGCCGCGTTCAGATTGACTCGATGCTCGCACGCGTGAAGCGGTTCGTAGCGATACGGATCGGCGCCGCCATCGAGCGCCGCACCCGCACAGTAGAAATCGGCAAAATCGTAGAGCTGACGCCATGGAAGAGCGTCGCCAAGACGCACGAAATCGCGAAGCGCAGCAATCGCGAGAAGCGCCAGCGCCACGATCAGCACGCCGCGTGACGCCTTCATCACGCTTTAAGAGTAAGCGGTGCGTTGCAGCGACTCCTGCAGGGTATTGCGCTTTGGAAACGAGTTGGTATATAACGATTAGCAACGGACGCTGCTCGGGAGCGGCGGCCGTGTGTGCTTACGAAGCTGAGGTTGGGTGTGGCTCTTCGCTTCCGTGCAACGTCGTTGCGCCATTTTCTCGCGCGCGAACGAGTGGTTGCTCAATACTGGTATCTCTGTCGCCGGGCGGCGCGTCGCTTCATGCGGCGCGGGCTCGACCGTGCGGACCTCGAACAGGTCGGCGCGATCGGTTTGATTAAAGCGGCCGATCGCTACGATCCGTCGCAGCGCGCACCGTTCGAAGCCTACGCATGGCTCTTGATCCTCGGCGAGCTGATGCATTACGTTCGCGACAGCGAACGGTTCTTGCGCGCGCCCCGTGGCGTGCGCGAACTCGAGCGGCGCTGGAGTGTCGCCGAAGGGGAGCTGCGCAGGCGCCTCGGCCGAGAACCTGCCGAGAGCGACGTGAGGCGTTTCGTCGGCGCGACCGACAAGGAAGCACGCGAGGTCACTGCGTACCGCGCCAGCAATTGCGTGGTCTCGTTCGAGTTCTTGCGCAACGGCGAGCACGGCGGGCCCTTCTATGAGATGGAAAAGGTACTCGATCGCTTGACGGTCGATCGGATTCTGCAGGCCCTCTCCCCGCTGGAACGACAGATCGTACGCTCGATTCATCTCGAAGGGTTAAGCACCGTCGAGCTTGCGGCACGACTCGGCTACTCGCGCCGCCACGTAACGCGGCTGCACCGCGCCGCAATCGACCGGCTCAAAGTAGCCGCGGTCGGCAGCGCCGAAGAGCGGCGGTAATGTTTCGCTACTTGACGGCAGGCGAATCGCACGGACCAGCGCTCGTCGGCATCCTCGACGGCATTCCGGCGCATCTGCGCTTGGACCCGGAGGCGATCAACGCGACCTTGGCGCGCCGGCAAGGCGGTTACGGACGCGGCGCTCGCATGAAGATCGAGCGCGACGAAGTCGAATTCCTAGCGGGGATTCGGGGCAGCGAGACGCTTGGCTCGCCGATCGCCGTGCTGGTGCGCAACCGCGACCATCTTACGCCGAAAGTGCGGACGCTGATGGATCCGATCACCGGCCACGGCGACCCGCTCTCGAATCCGCGCCCCGGCCACGCCGATTACGCCGGCGCGCTGAAGTACCGCCAACGGGACTTGCGCAACGTGCTCGAGCGCGCGAGCGCGCGCGAAACGGCGATGCGCGTCTGTCTCGGAGCGATCTGTGCGCAACTACTCGAGGCACTGGGCATCCGCACGCAGAGCTACGTCGCTCGGATCGGTGGCGTCGAGGCGCCCGAGCTGGACGAATGGGATCAAACCGATGTCGAGGCGAGCGACGTGCGCTGTCCGCATCGCGCGACCGCCGAGCTGATGATCGCGGCGATCGACGCCGCAAAGGCTGCCGGCGATACGCTTGGTGGGAAGTTTGTGGTCCGCATCGACGGCGTGCCGGTCGGCGTCGGAAGCAATCGGCAGCCGAACCAGCGACTCGATGGAATCCTTGCCGGCGCGGTGATGGGCATGCAAACGGTTCGGGCCGTCGAGATTGGATTGGGCGCGGAAGTAGCTGCGACTCCGGGTTCCGCGGCGCACGACGTTTTTGCCCTCGACGGCGAGAGTGTCGTTCGGACGAGCAATCGCGCCGGCGGCATCGAGGGCGGGATGAGCAACGGCGAGCCGATCGTCGTGCGCGTCGCGGTCAAACCGATTCCGACGTTGATGAAGGCATTACCGTCGGTGAATCTGCACGAGGGAACCGGAGCGCCCGCGGCTATCGTGCGGAGCGACGTTTGCGTCGTGCCGGCGGCGGCGATCGTCGCCGAAGCGATGGTGCGTCTCGCACTCGTTGGCCCCGTCTTGGAGAAGTACGGCGGCGATTCGATGGAAGAGACGCTCGACAATCTGGAGCGCAGTCGCGAGGCTGCGGCCCGTCTCTTCGCGCGTGAAGGCGCCCCGCGACGACAGTGACGCGCCATCTGGCGCTTGTGGGCTTTATGGCGTCGGGAAAATCAACGATCGGCCGGAAACTCGCGCGGCGTCTCGGCAGGCCGTTCGTCGACACCGACGAGCTGGTAGTCCGTGCGCACGGTTCGATTAAGGCGATCTTCGCGCAAGAAGGCGAAGCCGCGTTTCGTCGCTACGAATGTCGCGCGATCGGCGAGGTGCTTGCGAATCCGCAGGTATCGGTTGTGGCGTTGGGGGGCGGCGCGCTGACGGTTGCGGAGAATCGCCGGCTACTGAAGCAACGCGCAAAGTGCGTTTTTATCAAAGTCTCTCCGGAACAAGTCCTGGCGCGCGTTCGGCGGAGCCGCGAGATTCGTCCGATGCTCGGCGAGGGCCCGACACTCGAGCAGATCAAAGAACTCTACAAACAGCGTCTCCCGCAGTACGCCACTGCGGACCTCGTGATCGAAGTGGAACGGCACAGCGACCGAGACGTGATCGATGCAATCGTCGGCTGGCTTCGGAAAACTTAAGACGCGATGCCTGAGCCGGCGCTGAACCTCGACCTAGGCTATCCGATCGTCGTTGCTGAGGACCCCGTGGATCTGGCGGAACTGGTCGGTCAACACGGACCACCAAGCATCGTGCTGAGCGATGAAAATCGCTTCGTGCGCGCCATCGCGGCCGAAATCGCGGGCGAGGCGGGAGTGCCGCTTCGCGCGTTTGCGCTAGGCGAATCGCGCAAACGGCTCGCAACCGTCGAGCGGGCGCTCGACGCGATGCTGCAATCACGCGTGGAGCGTTCGCAGCTCGTGATCGGCGTCGGCGGAGGGATCGCCGCGGATCTCTTCGGTTTCGCTTGCGCGAGCTACATGCGCGGGGTTCGATACGCGCACGTGGCGACGTCGCTCGTCGCAATGGTGGATGCGGCGATCGGCGGCAAAACGGGCGTCAATTTGCGCGGCGGGAAGAACCTCGCTGGTGCATTTCGCGACCCCGTTGCGGTTTTCTGCGACGTCTCCGCATTGCGCACGCTGCCGGCGCGGGGCTTGCGCGAAGGATTGGCTGAGGTCGTAAAGGCCGCAATTATCGAAGGCGGCAGCTTCTTCGAAGGGCTCGAGGAGCTTGCACCGCATCCGCTTTCGCGCTGGCCTTGGGCGGCGGTGATTGAGTCGGCCGTCAAAGTCAAGACGATGATCGTTGCGGACGATCGAACGGAGGCCGGCCTACGCGAGACACTCAACCTCGGTCACACCTTTGGGCACGCGATCGAAGCGGGCTCGAAGTATCGAGTGACCCACGGCCAGGCGGTCGCCGTCGGCCTACGTGCCGCCGGCCTGCTGGCGCTGCGCTGCGATCGCTTTAGCGAGGCGGAACATTTGCGCGTCCTCACGCTCTTAACCTTGCTCGGCTTGCCGTTGCAGACGACGGTCGCGCCGGAGGCGATTCTCGCCGCAATGCTCGGTGACAAGAAGCGCCGCGCGGCGCGAATGCGTTTCGTTCTTCCGCGAGCGATCGGCGACGTGGAGTATGGGATCGAGTGCGATATGCGCAGCGTTCGCGCCGTGGTAAAGACTCTGCAAAAACCACCGGAGCGAGTTCGTGCGCGTCGTTGACGCGCTGCCGGCGATCCGCTCATCGCGCTTCGACCTGCCCTTAACCTACGATGCCGGCGCTCTCGCGCTTTGCATCGGTGACGTCGTGCGCGTGTCACTCGGACGACGCGAAGTCTTGGCCTTCATCGTTGCCCCGATACGCGAGATCGCCGACGGCGGAGCAGCGTATAAGCCGGTGCTCGAGCGGCTGGACGTGCCGCGCGCCTTCGACGAAACCGGATTGCAACTCGCGACCTTTGTCGCCGAGCACTATCTCTGCACGCTCGGCGAAGCCTTGAGCGCGGTGGTCCTCGCGGATGCGATTCCTCGGATGCAGGATTCCTTCGTGCGCGAGAACGAGCGCGCGAGCCCACAGCGATATCGCTCGGTACCGCCTCGCTTGCTGCGCCTCATTTGGGAGGATCTCCCCCAGGGGTTTTCACTCGAACAACTGCTCCGTCATCCCGAGGCGCGACGCGCGGCCGATCGCGCCGCGCTCCTGCGTCACGTGCGCGCACTGGTACGCGGTGGCGCGCTTCGCCGCGAGCGACGCTTTGTGGATCCGCGCACAAGCGAGTACCAGGTTCGCGTTCTCGATCCGGGCGATCGGCCGATTCGCGGCAAAAAAGCCGAGGCACTCGCTGCGTACGTGCGCGAACATCCGGGCACGCCGCGCGCACAAGCGCTCTTAGCGGGATTTAGCAGTGCGGTCATCGCGCGCGCCGTCAAAGAGGGAGCGATTCGCGAGCGTTCGGTACGCCGCACGTCGAGCCGGAGCATCGAAAGGACCGACTCCAACGCATCGCCGACGGCCGAACAAGAGCGCGCTTTGCGGTGGATGGCCGAGGCGCTCGACGCGAAGCGGTTCGCTACGGCCTTGCTCTATGGCGTAACAGCGAGCGGCAAGACCTTCGTGTACGTGGAAGCGATCAAACGCGTGGTTCGCGACGGCGGCCGCGCGATCGTACTGGTGCCGGAGATCTCACTGACGCCCCAAACGGCGGAGCGCTTCGAGGCGGCGTTCGGCGAACGAGTGGCCGTGCTGCATTCGGCGCTCTCGGATCGCGAGCGTTTCGATGCGTGGCAGGCGTGTGCGCGCGGCGAGATCGACGTCGTGGTCGGCGCGCGGAGCGCCGTCTTCGCGCCGCTCGAACGCGTGCGCCTGCTGATCGTTGACGAAGCCCACGACCCCTCCTACAAGCAAGAAGTCGTGCCGCGCTATCACGCCGTCGCGGTCGCACGCGAGCGAATGCGGCTGACCGATGGCGTGCTCGTTCTCGGAAGCGCGACACCCTCACTTGAAAGCTTTGCCGCGGCCAAACTCGGCAGAATTGCGCTGCTCGAACTGCGCAAGCGCGCGACGGCGCAACCGTTGCCCGAAGTGCGCGTGGTCGACCTACGCAAGGAGTTTGAGAGCGGCAACCGCGGCATTTTTAGCCCCGCGCTCGTTCAAGCGTTGGGCGAGCGGCTCGAGCGTGAGGAGAAGAGCCTGATCTTCGTCAACCGGCGCGGCAGCAGCGCGGCGCTGGTCTGCCGGAGCTGTGGAAACTCACCGCAATGCCCGCGCTGCAGCGTGGCGCTCGCGGTCCATCGCAGCGAGCGATTATTGCGCTGTCACTATTGCGACTATCAGTGCCCAATTCCGCAACGCTGCCCGGTCTGCAGACGAGAGACGATTCGCGAACTTGGGATCGGAACCGAACGCGTCGTCGAGGAGGTGCTTCGGCTCTTTCCGCGCGCACGTGTCCTGCGAATGGATTCGGATACGACCACCCGTGTCGGCGATCACGCACGCATTCTGGGGTCGTTTGGACGGGATGGCGACGTGCTGGTCGGAACGCAGATGGTTGCCAAGGGGCTCGATTACCCCACGGTCACGCTAGCCGCCGTTGTGGCCGCAGATCTGGGCATCGCTCTTCCCGATTTCCGCGCCGCCGAACGCAGCTTCGCGTTGATCGCGCAGGTTTGCGGACGGAGCGGACGGATGCGCCGCGGCGAGGCGATCGTTCAGACGTATGCACCGGAACACCCGGTGATTCGATTTGCCGCCCGGCATGACTACGACGGTTTTGCCGAACTAGAGCTGCGAGAACGCGCGGCCGCCGGCTTTCCCCCTTCTGAGCGGCTTATTTATCTCGGCGTCCTTGGCCGCGACCGCCGGCGGGTTGCGGAGACGGCGCAACGATATGCTGCCCGGCTGCGCGACGGCGGCACCACCGAGGTGTTGGGGCCGGCTCCTTATCCCGTTGTGCGCGTCAACAATGAGTGGCGCTATCGGATCGCGCTGCGAGGTCGCAGCCCGGCAGCCTTGCGCGCGTTCGTACGGGAGCGGATCCTGGACCTCGCGCGCGCCGATCGCGCGACGCGCTTAGCGATTAACGTCGATCCTTAGAGCGTCCCTTCGCCGGCTTCGCGGGAGCGCTGGCGCTTCGGCGGATCGCTTTTGTGAGCCGCGACTTCTTGCGGGCGGCCTTATTGCGATGGATGATGCCTTTACCGGCAGCGTTGTCGTAGGCGCTCTCAACGCTGCGGGTCGCGACGGCTTCGCCTGAATCGGCGGCAGCCTTGAAGAGCGTTTTAAGGCGGCTCTTGACGCCTTTATTGCGTGCCGTGCGCTTTTCGGATTGAAGAACCCATTTCTCGGCGGCCTTGATATTCGGCAAGAGGACTCCCATGAAGAAGGTAAGGGCGGAACGGCGTGTATCATACCAGGTGGCCGCGCCGAGTGTCCACCTTGGCTCGCGGGCTGCTAGGTCGGTTCGAGCAAGATCTTCCGGTAACTGGCATAGCGGCTGGGGGCGATCCGTCCGTCGCCCACGGCGGCCAGGACGGCACAATCGGGCTCCTGCAGGTGCGTGCAATCGGTGAAGCGGCAGCGCACTGCCGGCTCGCGCATCTCGCGGAACGCCTGCGTCAGGTCGCTCGCCTGGATGGTTCCGAGCCCGAACTCGTTGATACCGGGGCTATCGATAAGGAAGCCGGAGCCGATTCGGTAGAGCCGCCCCGCGGTCGTCGTCTGCCTTCCCAAGCCGCGCCGCGAGACCTCGCCGACCGTCGCTTCTCCTCCCAACGCGCGAAAGATCGTGCTCTTTCCAACCCCGGAGTTTCCAACCAGCAGTGCGCGGCGATCGCAGATGAGGTCGCGCAGCGCGTCGACGTTCTCGTTCGTCTTGGGATTAATGACGGCGGCGGGGTACCCAAGGTCGCGATAGAGCTTCGCCAGCGTTTGGTTCTGCACCGGATCGCCGAGGTCGGGTTTGGTCAGTACGACGGCGGCGGCGACCCCTTCGACCTCGGCGAAGGCAAGGAGCTGATCGAGCGTGACGAATCGGGGCGGCGGGTTGGCGAGGGCAGTAACGGTGACGATCAGGTCGACGTTGGCCGCCATGGTCTTCGCGCGACCCGCGGCGCTCCGGCGTTCGAGCGTAAAACTCCGCGGCTCCAGGTGCTCGACCAGCGCTTGTTCGTCTTCCAAAATGCGTACGCGCACGATATCGCCCGGCACGGGCATGAACCGCGCGCCGGTCATGCGGCGCAGTTGCGCGTTTCGCGTCCGCGTTTCACCGTCAACGGAAATCAACGCGGAATTCTTCCCGGTGGAGACCACGAGTGCTCGCTGCGTTTCGCTCACACGCAAGAATGCACGATTGAAACGGCAAACGATGAAGCGAGCGTGTTTTACCTCACCTTGAGCTTCGACAAGGACGTCGACGGCGAGCAACGCGCAGCGATCGAAGCCGCGGTGTTCGCCCTAGGCGGTAGCGTGGTTTGGCGTACCCGGGAATCGGCCGGGCGTTCGTACGCTCTGCTCCAGCTCCCTGAGAACGTCAACGCCGACGCAATTCGCGCATTGCCGGGGGCAACGGTGTACGACGGCTCGATCATTGCTTTGGCAGTTTTCCCTGAAGTGACCGAAGCCTTGCCGAAATTGCTCGACGCTTTGGGCGGACCGGGCCGTCCGGCCGGTATTCTGGCGTGCCGTCCGTGCCCGGGCGGCCTCGTCCTTGAATGGGACCCGGCTCGGACCCGCGCCTTGGTCGTGCTCGGACTCGTTGACGTGGAACTGCAGCGTTTTCATAGCGGACGCGTCTCAGACGTGCTTTCACCGTTGTCGCCGGAGCTTGCGGCGAACCTCGCCGCGGAAGGATTAGCGGCGCCGGAGATCGAGCCGAAACGCATCCTCGAGCTGAGGATCGATCGTGTTTAGCACGCTCGGGCATTACGTCGGTATCTCCGATGTCATCGACGTCATCGCCACCAGCGTCCTGTTTTATTACGTTTTGCTCCTCATTCGGGGCACGCGCGCCGTTCAGATCCTCATCGGCCTGCTTGTGGTCGTAGGGTTGCTCGGGCTCGCGACGCTCTTTCACCTTTACTTGCTGGGGACGATCTTGCGCCTGATCCTCGTCGGCGCGACGATTACCATTGCGATCGTCTTCCAACCCGAGTTGCGTCGCGCTCTTGAGAAGATCGGGCGTGGGAATCTCTTTCGGATGTTGACCTCGCAGGACGACGAGGGCCGCGAAGACCCGAAGATGGTGGTGCTTGCGCGCACCGCGTTTCTGCTCCGGCGCAACCACCGGGGCGCCTTGATCGTCATCGAACAACAGAGCGGCCTCAAGGAGTACTGCGAAAGCGGGACGATGCTGCACGCTGACATTTCCGAGGAGTTGCTGATAAGCATTTTTGTACCAGACTCGCCGCTGCACGACGGCGCGGTAATCGTGCGCGATGGTCGCATCGAGGCAGCGGCATGTCTTTTACCCTTGGCGGAGCGCTCGCCGGCAAACATGCGTTTTGGGACGCGTCACCGGGCCGCGCTTGGACTTGCGGAGCAGACCGACGCCGTTGTGCTGGTCATTTCGGAGCAGACGGGCGCGATTTCGATCGCTCGCGACGGTAAGCTCACGCGCCCCGTGGACGACGAACAGCGGCTGACCAAGATGCTTTTGGCGATTACGCGCCCCCCACGCGAACATCGCCGGCGAAACGATCTCATCGCACATCTTCGCTCGCGGCTACGACCTGCGCGCAGCGAGACGACGTCGCGGGTTTCGTAGGAATCAAAACGTTTGGAAATCGTCCGACGAAACTTTTCGCTCAAACTGCTGGCAGTCGTCCTCGCGGTTCTCGGCTGGGCCTACTTTCGAGTTGCCGGCAATTCCGGGTTCGGATCGGTGCAGTCGGCGCAGCTCTCGGTTCCGATCGCTACGGTTAATTTACCGTTGGGAAACGTCGCGCACTATACCGAACGCGAAGCGGTCGTGACCGTTGAGAGCAAACGCGGCGAACCGGCGCTCAAGCCCGAGGATATCAAGGCCGTTCTCGACCTTTCGAACAAAGAACCGGGGGTGTATACCATACCGGTTTCGCTCGTTGCGCCCGAGGTCGTCGTGCAGAGCTTGAGTCCCGCGTCGGTTACTCTGACGATCGAAAAGATCGAGGAGCGCTCTTTTCCGATCGCCGTGCACTACGTCGGTTCGCAGCCGGCCGGCATCGTCGCGAGCAACGGCGTGGTGATTCCGAGCGCGGCACTGGTTCGCGGGCCGACATCGCTGCTCGCGCAAATTAGCGCCATGCAGGTCGATATTGCCATGCCGAGCGCGCCGAAGGCGGTCGACGAAATGGTGCGGCCGATTCCCGTCGATTCGTCCGGCGCGGAGCTCACCGGGCTTTCGGTCGCGCCGAATCTGGTGCGCGTGGAAACGCACTTCGTTGTCGGCAGTGGTCCGTCTAAATGAGCCGTCTTTTCGGCACCGATGGCGTGCGCGGGGTCGCCAACCGCGAGCTCACGCCCGAGTTGGCACTGCGTCTCGGACGCGCCGCCGCGGCGCTGCTGCCCAACGGCGAGGAGGGAGGGCCGATCCTGATCGGGCGCGATACGCGCCTGTCGGGAACGATGCTGGAAGCTGCCTTGGTCGCAGGAGTCACCTCCGTCGGGCACAACGCCGTTTCGCTTGGCATCGTTCCGACGCCGGCCGTTGCCTGCATTACGCGCCGCACCGCGGCTGCCGCCGGCGTCGTCATCAGCGCATCGCACAATCCCATCGAAGATAACGGCATAAAGTTTTTCGGCTCCGACGGCTTCAAGCTCAGCGATGCGCTCGAAGATTCCATCGAAGCGCTGATCGATTCGCCAGAGTTGCCGCGGCCGACGGGAACCAAGGTCGGAACGGCGCGAGTCGCTGCGAATCTCGGGCGCTACTACTACGACGAGCTTTACGACGGCGCGGCCGAGCTGCACGGATTGAACGTCGTTGTCGACGGCGGTTTCGGCGCTGCCTTCGCGATCGTCCCGTACGCATTACGTAAACTCGGCGCGACGGTCACGGAGATTAACTGCGAAAACGACGGTTCGCGAATCAACGTCGAAAGCGGCGCAACCGACTTACGCGCGCTACAGGTCGCGGTGAGGGAGTTGACCGCCGCGGGCGAGCGCCGCGTCGTCGGCGTTGCGTTCGACGGTGACGCCGATCGGGCGCTCTTTGTTGATGAAACGGGCGCGGCGATCAGTGGCGACCACGTGATGTTTGCACTGGCTTCTTCGATGCAGGCTCGCGATCAGCTCGAGGGCGGCGCGGTCGTGGCTACGGTGATGAGCAACATTGGTTTCGAGCGCGCGCTGGAGCGGCGAGGAATCGGCTTGATTCGCGCTGCCGTCGGCGACCGGTACGTACTCGAGCGAATGCGCGCCGACGGTTACGCGTTGGGCGGCGAGCAATCCGGCCACGTGATCGACTTTCGTTATAACACCACTGGCGATGGACCGAAAACGGCGATAACGTTGCTGAGCATCCTCGCAACGCAGGGGACGACCTTGCACGAGTTGGTACAAGACGTCGTGACCGCACCACAAGTTTTGGTTAACGTCCGCACAAGCCGCCGCGACGTGTTAGTTAATCCCGCGGTTGTCGAAGCGATTGCAGCTGCAGAGGCCGCGCTTGGACATAGCGGACGGCTTCTCGTGCGCCCGTCGGGAACCGAGCCGCTCATTCGCGTGATGGCAGAAGGTGACGACCAGGCACTTGTAGAGGCGGAGGTCAGTCGAGTTGCTGCGCGGATCGAGCAGGAGGTTGAGCGTTTCGCCTCAACCTAGCTTAATAATCGGAGGTGAAGTGGAACGCGGAAGGGCGCCGCAACGTTACGACGAAGCGCCCCTGAGATCTGGGATCTTCGATGATTTGCAAATAAAAGCGACATCGACAGTTCCCATGCCTGTACAAGGTCACTGAGTCGGGGCGAGAGCCTCGAGCGGGGGATGTCCCGGTAGGGGTGAGTGGGCCGGTCGGCCCTAGGGCGAATCTTTCCCGTCCGAACCCGTCAACTAACCCCGCAAGTGTCGTGAAAGAGGAGCGGTTTCTTGCGTCATGCGTTAGCTTTAGGGGTATTTGCCCTTTTGATTGCAGGTTCGAGTGCGATGGTTGAAGCGCACACGAACAACAGCACTACCTTCAGCCAAGCGTTAAACTATACCGGCTCGTCACAAACGGTCGACGCCCAGGCCCTTAGCCCTGATGTCGCCGAATGGACGACCCACCTCATCATCTCGAGTCCCACGCGGCACAGAGCGGGGATCTCCCGGTTCACCGGGGGGATACTCTCCCGGACCTCCAAAATCGCCCAACAACTGACCCGCAGCGCCCTTCGTTTTCTCGGGGTGCCTTACGTGTTTGGGGGAACGTCAACGATGGGCTTCGATTGCTCGGGCTTCGTCCAGCACGTCTTTGCGATGCTCGGCATGGGTCTGCCGCGGACCGCCGACGCCCAATATGACGCCGGCCGGCCGGCGACCGGCGGCCCACGCCCAGGCGATCTGGTTTTCTTTGACACTTACGGCGGGGTTTCGCACGTGGGAATCTACCTGGGGCACGGCAGGTTCGTCCATGCCAGCTCGAGCCACGGCGTCGAGGTGAGCCATCTATCCGAATCGTATTGGGCCTCGCGTTACGTCGGAGCGAAGCGGTTGATCGCCACGAAGTAGCCCCGGTTCTCATCCATCGAAAGGGCGGCGTCCCGCACAGGCGCTTGCCCTTTTTACTTTCATGCGCGAAGCTAGGGCGGACGATGGGGTGTAGCCAAGCGGTAAGGCAGCGGACTTTGACTCCGCCATGCGTTGGTTCGAATCCAGCCACCCCAGCCATGCTTGGCGGAGTCAAAGTTCGCTGCCTTACCGCAGCGCAGGCGCGCAGCGCCGGAGCGGAATCTTTACGCGAGGGGTCCCCGAAGTGCGCAGCACTTTGGGGAATTAGGCAGCGGACTTTGACTCCGCCATGCGTTGGTTCGAATCCAGCCACCCCAGCCACTGGTTCGAATCCAGCCACCCCAGCATCGCCTGGAGGGCCCAGCGTTTGAAAACCTTGACTCGAGGCAGCAACGCAGTACGTCTCGGTTTTCTGCTCGCCGTCTTCGCGGTTTCGTGCACGGTGAGCAGGAACGCGAGTGGATTGCCGCCGCTCGAATCTTCCACTGGCTGGAGGACGGCCGAACCACGATTCGAGCGCGAGCAGCTTTGGGGACCACCAGGTGCGAATCGTTGGGAGCCCACGATCGCGGCCGATCCGGAGTCGAGTTGGATCTATCAACTAACGACCGGTCAGCGCCCCAACTATCTATTGTTTCGCGCCTCGAGTGACGGCGGAAGAACCTGGGGCGCGGCGCGCCATCTCTGTCATCGCGGCGTAAGAGTTCCGTTTCAATTCGATCCGCAAATCGCCGTTGCGAAGGGCGGCGTCCCGCACAGGCGCTTGCCCTTTTTAC
>DATHOO010000029.1:0-30062 GCA_035484815.1 Candidatus Acidiferrales bacterium | reverse complement strand
CTCTGATCGCGAAGGGCCTTGCGGATCGGCAGCTCAGCGGAGGGGGGGTCCGTTTTGAGCTCGCCAACTCCTTGTCCCACTAAGCTGCGGCACCCACGGCATTTCTTGTATTTGCAGGTAAACCGGACCTTGATGATCCGTAGTCAGGCGATGCGTCCGCTCGGTGGCCGAAAAGGCCATTGGCCACATAGTGTTTTCGACGCGTCGCGAAGTTTGCAAACGGGTGTTGCAAAATGAGCGTCGGGCGAGGCCGGATCGCGAACACGCGCAAAGCCCTTATTTTACAGGGATTTTCGCGAGGCCGGCGATCGAGGCGCGAGGGTGCAAAGGTGTACGGTTTCGGGCCTCTACCTCACAGCCCCCAAAGCTGCGGCGCAGTGGAAGCTCTTGAACTTGCGTTGGTTTTTTGGCGTCATCCTTCGACAAGCTCAGGTCGACGCGCCGCTTAGGTCGTTCGACTACGCGCCATCGGCGCTCCGCTCAGGATGACAAGGAAACTTTTAGGCGGCGGCGCCGTGGCAGCGTTTGTATTTCTTACCGCTGCCGCAGGGACACATCTCGTTGCGTCCGACCTTGGGCTGGTCGCGCTGCATGGGTTTGGCGGGCGATTCGTCATCTTTATTCGTGTGGAACTGCTGCACGCGACGGCCGGTGCCGGGCGCCGGGCCGAGAAGTTGTTCGACTTGCTGCGGCGGCAACGCGTTGCCCGCGGAAGAAACCGGCTGCGGAATGAGCTGGCCGGACGGAATCGGCTCGAACCGTGGTGCGCCGGGGCCGCCGGTTGCGTAGGGCTGCAGCTCTTGCGGCGGCGGCCCTTGCTCGATCACGACTCGGAAGACGCCCTTGATCGCCTCGTCGGCGATGTTGTTCTTGAGCGATTCGAAGATCTCGAAGGCTTCCTTTTCATATTCCACGCGCGGATCTTTTTGGCCGTAACCGCGCAGGCCAATGCCCGTCTTGAGGTGATCCATCACGTAGAGATGGTCCACCCACTGACGATCGATGATCGGCAGCAAGAGATAGCGCTGCTCGACGACGCGCAGAATCTCCGGCGTGACTTCTTTCTCCTTCGCCTCATACGCCGCTCGCGCTTTCGCCCGCAAAAACCGCCGGATCTCTTCGCGATCCTTGCCGACTAAATCGTCGACCGAAACCTCGCGTTTGATTGGGAAAATCAGCTCCAGCGCGTTGAGCATCTCGGGCAGATCCCACTCCTGCGGATGAACGTTCTCAGGCGCATTCTCCTCGACGGTTTCGTCGACTTTCGCCTCGAGGGTCTGCAGCATGAAGGTCCGCGAATCGAACGTTGCCTCTAACGTCGAGCGCCGATCGCTGTAGATCACCGAGCGCTGCTTGTTCATCACGTCATCGTATTCGAGCACGTGCTTGCGGATCTCGTAGTTGTGATTCTCGACCTTGCCCTGCGCGCGCTGAATCGACTTGGTCACGAGCCCCGACTCGATCGGCTGCTCGTCGGTGAAGCCGACGCGCTCCATGATATTCGTCATTCGCTCGCCGCCGAACAGCCGCATGACTTCGTCTTCCAGCGATACGTAGAAGCGCGACGAACCTGGATCGCCTTGGCGGCCCGAGCGTCCGCGCAGCTGATTGTCGATCCGCCGTGACTCGTGCCGTTCGGTCCCGATAATGTGTAAGCCACCGTTGCGGGCGACGCCATCGCCGAGCTTGATGTCGGTGCCGCGGCCCGCCATGTTGGTGGCAATCGTCACCTGCGCCTCCTGGCCGGCGTCTTTGATGATCTCCGCCTCTTGCTCGTGATACTTCGCGTTGAGCACGTTGCACTCGACGCCCTTACGCCGCAGCATCGCCGCCAAAAGCTCGCTCTTCTCGATCGAACGCGTGCCGACGAGCACCGGCCGGCCCTTCCGATGCTCCTCAATAATCTCGTCGACGACCGCGTCGAACTTCGCCTTCTCCGACTTGTAGACGATGTCGGAGTTGTCTTTGCGGACCATCGGCATGTTGGTCGGCACCACCACGACGTCTAAGCCGTAAATGTCGCGGAACTCGCGTTCCTCGGTCTTCGCGGTTCCGGTCATGCCGGCGAGGTGATCGTAGAGCCGGAAAAGATTCTGGAAGGTGATCGTGGCGAGCGTTTGATCCTCGCCGCGGACCTTGATGCCTTCTTTTGCTTCAATCGCTTGATGGATGCCGTCAGAGTAGCGCCGGCCGTACATAAGCCGTCCGGTGAACTCATCGACGATGATGACCTCGCCGTCTTTGACGATGTACTGCTGATCTTTGTGGAAGAGATTCCAGGCCTTGAGCGCGGCGTTGAGCTGGTGCGTCAGCTCGATGTTGCGCTGCTCGTAGAGATTCTGGACGCCGAGCATCTTCTCGACTTTGGCAACGCCGGCTTCCGTGATCGGAACCGCGTGCGCCTTCTCGTCGACGGTAAAATCATCGCCCTTCTTCAACCGCGGCACAATTTGGGCGAACTTGTCGTACAGCTCGCCCGACTCTTGCGAGGGACCGCTGATGATCAGCGGCGTGCGAGCTTCGTCGATGAGAATCGAGTCGACCTCGTCAACCAGTGCGAAGTAGAGCTCGCGCTGCACGAGGTCCTCGACCTGCCAGGCCATGTTGTCGCGCAGATAGTCGAATCCAACCTCGTTGTTGGTCACGTAGGTGACGTCGCAGTTGTAGGCCTCGCGGCGTTGGGCGGAGTCGAGTCCGTGCTGTATGATGCCGATACTCAAGCCCAAGAACTCATAGACCGGCCCCATCCACTCCGCGTCGCGGCGGGCAAGGTAGTCGTTGACGGTCACGACGTGCACGCCGCGCCCTTCGAGGGCGCGCGCGTAAACCGGCAGCGTAGCGACGAGCGTCTTGCCTTCCCCGGTCTTCATCTCGGCGATCCGCCCCTCGTAGAGCACCTGACCGCCCATGATCTGCACGTCGAAATGACGCATCCCGACCGTCCGCGTTCCCGCTTCGCGCACGACTGCAAAGACTTCGGGGAGCATTGCATCGAGCGATTCGCCTTGTTCGAGGCGGCTCTTGAACTCCGCGGTCTTGGCTTTCAGCTCGTCATCGGAGAGCGCCGACATTTGCGCTTCGAACTCGTTGACGGCTTTGGCCGTGCGCCGTAGGCGCGCGACCTCGCGTTCGTTACCGTCGATAATTCCTTTGAGAAATGCCATCGGACGTTACGGCACGAGGCCGAGCCCCGTTACCGCCCCCGGAGATCTGTACGTGGCCGTTGGCGGCACATCGTGATTGGTTGAAGGGCCGGTCCCGGCAGGGAAGACTAAGACGATCCCGCTGCCGCTTGGGGTGGAATCGGCGACGTAGATCACGCCGTCCCCGTTGACTTTGATGTCGGTCGGCGCGTTGAGCAGCGTATCGCAGCCTTGGATTTTGCGAATCGGCTTGGTGTATGGGATCTTCTTGTTATACGGCGGAAAGACCAGAATCGCTGGGCCTTGCGATGGGTTGGTTTTGCAGTTCGCGTTGGGCTTTCCCTGATCGACGATGTAAATGTTGGCGTTCGCGTCGAGGGCGACGCTAAACGGTGTGATCACTTCGTTCTTCGCCGTAATGCTGAAGCGCGGGAAGACGTTGATCGGCGTGGGTGTCGGCGATGGCGTCGGACTCGGGCTGGGCGAGCCGGTGGGCGTCGGGGTGGGCTTGGGCGTCGGTGTCGGCTTTGGCGTCGGGGTCGGCTTGGGCGTCGGCGATGGCGACGGCAGCACGAACTGGTCAACCGACGCGCCCTGAATGTTGGCGACGTAGATATGGCCCTGCGGGTCGATCGCGACGCCACCCGGCAGTTTCAAGCCGGGCTTGGGGCCAGCGATCTCCTGAAACGGCGACGTGGCGCCGGTCGTGAAGAGCAGGATTTGGCTCGGGTAGACGCGCGTCGGGTCGGTGTCCGCAATAATCATGAGGTTTGGCGGCGTGCTGGGCGACGCTGAAGGCAGCGGCGACGGGCCAAGCGGCGAGAAAGCGATGCCGCGCGGTCGCCCGGCGAGCGCCGTCGAGTTAAGTGGAACGACGTTCCCCGTCGCGAGGGCGGCGAATTCGACAAGCAGCGCACCGTTCGTGCTGGGGTTATAGTTGGTCACCCAGAGATTGTGCCGCCGATCGAAGGCGAGATACTGCGGGCCATTTAGCGTCGTACTCCCGCCGCCGATGTTGAACGTGGGTGATCCGCCGCTCTTGGTGGCACTGGTATAGATGCTAATCGCGTTTTGGTTGCTATTGCTCGCATAGAGCGTCATCGATGGAAAATTCGGCCCGACGTTCACGCCGGTCGTCTGGCCGAGACTGCTGCACGCGACGACCGCGGCCGTCAATGCTAAAGCGAGAAAACTGCGCTTAGCGCAGGCGCTAAGAAAGCTTCTCATCCGAAACCCTTTAAAGAAAGACACAGCGATGCGGTTCCCCCAGGCGCCCAACTTTCCTGGCCGAGCGCCCGGTGGGCAAGGAACCATACGGCGGCTACCAGGAGCAGGAAGAGCACCAGCGAGACGATCCAACGCCGCGCCCGTCGCCGCACGTAGGCGGGACGGCTCGACTCAGTGTCGATAATCTGGCGTGGCATCCTAAGAAGCCCTAAACCGCGCGGCGCAGCGGATGGTTGAGCTCACCGCTCTGTACCATCTTGAGCAGCGTTCCAACCGTAACGAAGCGATATCCGGCCCGCTTGAATCGGTCGACAACAAAAGGCAACGCTTCGATCGTCTCAAGCTTACCGCTGTGGAGCAACACGATCTCGGGCGCCGTTGCGTGCGTGACCAAGTGATGCTCCAACTGCGGGACCGTCACCGTGCGCCAATCGCCGCCGTCGTCGGTCCACAGCACCACTGAGTAGCCCAGCGATTGCGCGATCTGAAGCGTGCTTTCGGTATAGCGGCCGTGTGGCGGGCGCATGTAGGCCCGCGCGGCGGGATCGTGCGAGAGCGACCAGAGCACGTCGCCTCCTTCGATGATCTCACGGCGAACTTGGTCAGCCGTTTCCCGATCGAGATTCGGATGCGAATAGGTGTGGTCCGCGATCTCGTTGCCGTCGGCTTCGATGCGCCGGGTGAGCTCGGGCCACTGCTGCGCGTCCTCGCCGATCAGGAAGAACGTCGCCGGCACTTTCAAGTCGCGCAACACATCCAGCAGCATCGGCGTGTAGATTGGATACGGCCCGTCGTCGAACGTTAGCGCGATCAGACGCGGGCGTCCGGAGCGATCTTCGGTGGGGAGTTCGTGCGTCGCCCGATAGAGCCGCGCGAATGCGTCACTGGAAAATTCGAGATGCACGTTAGTCTGCGGCGTGACCAGCGCTGGAATGAGATTGCTTTTATGAATGAACGCACGCCATCCGCCGTAGACAAGCACGCCGGCAAAGAGGACTACGACAATACCCTTCACGGTCGGCGACGCCACACGCTTACGAATGTCCCTGTAGGTTGGAAAGCGGAAGAGTTTTGGTGATGTCGGTGCCGAGGATCACCGTCACGTCGCTCGTCGTCGTCGCCGTCGCGGCCGGCGAAGCGCTGCTGGGTGGATCCGGCGTGACGAGCGCTTCGTGCAGCGCGGGCGGCAGCGCCTCGCGCACGCGCGCGCCGGCGAACGTCACACTCGAGTGCTCGTGAATCTCGGTGGTACCGTAATCGGAACGATCGGCGTCACCGACATCCCCGATCGTGAACCCAGCTTTGCGAAGAACCGACGCTACGCGCCGTGCCGCGCCGGGAACTCCGCTACCGTTCTCCACATCGACGCGCAGCGTCGACGGAGGGATTGCCGCGAGCGCGAGCGCATCCGGCGACGGCACCGGCGTCACGGTGGGCGGCGCGGTCAACATCTTTGCGACCAAGCGCGCGCGGGCTGCCGTGTCGGGCACGAGCGAATCGCCGTAGCCCGGCAAGTTGACGTCGTCGGTATAGGGCACCTGGTCGCTGACGATCGCTCCAGGTGAGATCCCTTGAAAATACGTCGCCAGCGAGATCAGCTCCGAGTCGGTGAAATCGGTCTGCACTTCTCTTTTGAAGACCGCCAGCAAGTCGCCCATATGCAGGAACGTGTTGACCTTATCGCCCTTGACTTTATTGATGAGTGTATGGAGCACTTGCTGTTGGCGCATGATGCGGCACGGATCGCTGCACCAGTCGTGGCGGAAGCGCATGTACGCGACCGCCTGATCGCCATTGAGGTGCTGCATGCCTTGTTTGAGGTGGATGTTTAAGTGACCCCAAGTGTCGACGTAATCGAGCGTTTCGCCGGTGCAGCCGGTTTTGTATTTGAGACAATCGGACGACTTCACGTCAATATCGATGCCGCCCAGCGCCGTAATGAATTGCTTGGTCGCATCGATCCGTAAGATCACGTAGCGGTCGAAGTCGGGGATGCCGAGCCATCCCGCAATGACGCTCTTGGCTTCCTTGACGCCTCCGTCCGACTGCGCCTCGTTGATCTTTCCCTGCGTTCCGTTGGGCAGCGTCGCGATCATGTCGCGCGGAATTGACAGCTGATAGACCCGTTTGTTCGCAAAATCGAGATTGACTGCCCAGATAGCGTCGCTGCGCGCGTTCGTTGAGTACTCTTGATCTTGAGCAGTATAGTCGTAGTCGAGGCCTTCAATTAAGACCAGGAGGTTGGGGCGGCCGAAGACGTCCTGCGGATTGCGGACGAAAATCTGCGTGATCTGCGTGATCGCGCTGACCGGGTTGCGGCGTTCGACGACCGAATAGCCGGCCAAAGCCGAAGCTCCGGCGAGCACCACGAGCGCGACGATCGTGAGAATCCGCTTCGTCAACATACTCAACCCGCTCGTTGCTCCGCTTCGACGGCCCGACCTAGAAAATCTAAGTGGGTCATGGAATCCAGGCGCACGTTGGCGAACTCGCCGGCTCGGGCCCCGCCCGTGAAATAGATGCCGCCATCGACACCAGGCGCTTCACCTTCGGAACGTCCAAACCATGCTCGCGTGGCGTCAAGGTGCCGGCGGATTGGGTCGCGTTCGCGCAAGCGCCGCGATTCTTCGACGAGCACACGTACGGTCGTGTTGCAGCGCTTGCTCCGTGCGCGCGCCGACGCAAGCCGTTGCGCTTCGCGCAGGCGAATGAGCCGCTCGCGGCGCTCCCGCACGCTAACGCGCTCGGAAAGCTCGGCTGCCGGCGTCCCCTCTTCAGCGCTATATTCGAAGAAGCCGACGCGATCGAGCTCGGCACGCGCGATCCATTCTTCGAGATACGCGACGTGCTCTTCGCGTTCGCCGGGAAAGCCCACGATGAACGTCGAGCGCATGGTGATGGCGGGAACCTTCGATCGAAACTCTTCGATGAGCTCGAGATAGCGCTCTCCGTTGCTGGGGCGGCGCATCGCGCGCAATACCTCGGGATGCGCGTGTTGCAACGGCATATCCATGTACTTGCAAACCTTTGGCAGCTCCGCGATAGCATCGATGAGCTCGCGATCGACCGTCGCCGGATAGAGATAAAGCAGCCGAATCCACTCCAGGCCGCCGATCGCATCGAGCCGCTCGAGCAGCGTAGCAAGTCCGCCGCGGCGGATACCGCGATCGCGGCCCCACATCGAGGTGTCTTGGGCGATGAGGATCAGCTCCTTCGCGCCGCCGGCGACGAGCGCGCGGGCTTCAGCGAGGATCGATTCCTCGCTGCGGCTGCGGAACTTCCCGCGCAGCGCCGGGATGATGCAGAACGTACAGGGGTGGTCGCAACCTTCCGCAATTTTTAGGTAGGCGGTGGCGCTCGGCGTCGTGACGAGGCGCGGCAAGAAATCGTGCTCCGGTTCCGGCTCGAAGTCGAGCCGCACGGGCCGGCGCCCGGCCTCGACATCGTCGAGCATCTCGGCGATGCCCGCGTAGGCGCCGGTGCCGACGACCCCGTCGATCTCCGGGATCAAACTCTGCAGCTGCGCGCCGTACCGCTGCGCGAGACACCCCGCAACGATCAGCTGTTGACCCGGCCGTTTCTCGGCCGCGTGCTCGAGGATAACCTGCGTTGATTCTTCCTTTGCCGGGTCGATGAAGGCGCAGGTGTTGATTACGACGGTGTCCGCGTGGCGCGCTTGCGCCTCCAAACGCCAGCCGGCCGCGCCGAGCTTAGCGATCATCACCTCGGTGTCCACCAAGTTCTTCGCGCACCCAAGACTGACGAACGCGACGCTTCGCATCGTTCTAACTAGCGAAAGTTCACGAACTGCAGCGGCAGCTCGAACTCCATGGAGCGCAGCGACGTGATGACTTTCTGCAAGTCGTCTTTGTTCTTTCCCGAAACGCGCACTTGTTCGTCCTGATACTGCGCGGTGACTTTGAGCTTCAGCGACTTGATATGCAGGAGGATCGTCTTACTCTGCTCTTTGGGAATTCCGCTACGAAGCGCAACGATCTGACGTACGGTGCCGCTCAACGCCGACTCGACCGGACTGAATTCGAACGCTTTGATATCGATGCCGCGGCGCACGGCTTTGCCCTGAAGCATGTCGACGACGTTGCGCATCTTCAGCTCGTCGTCGGAGATCAACGTGATCTTCTTCCCATCGAACTCGATGCTGGTCTTGCTATGCTTGAAATCGAACCGATTTTCGATTTCCTTGCGCGTCTGATTGAGGGCGTTGTCGAGCTCTTGCCCATCGACGCGCGAAACGACGTCAAACGACGATTCGCTCGCCACGAATTCCTACGGTGCTCCTCTCAAAGCGTAAAGGCGTGCTCGACGACGTCGCCCGATTTCCCGAGCTTCCCGACGTCTCTGCCGTCGACGTAGATCTCCACGCCGCCGGCGTTGCCGACGCGCACCAGTGCCGTATTCCCGTGGAACGTCTTCGACGTCCCGGCCGGGAACGTACCCTCCATGCTAACACTGCCGTCAACGGTGACCCTGAGCCACGACGGGGCCGAGAGCACGAGGGCCAGCGACTTGGGACCGTCGGCCGCTGCGAGCGTGCGTACGGTCGGAGTCGGGCTCACGACCGGCGCGCTCGGCGAGGCCGAGGCGGCGCTCGCCGCAATCGGCGCCGAGGCCGGCCCGGCCCGGCGCAGCGTGAGCTCATTAAAGGTAACAAAGGCGATCAGCAGCACCGCCACGACCGCCGCGGCCCAGAGCACCGGTGAGCCGCGGCTGAAGCGCACCGGCTCGGCGGGCGCCGGCGCCTCGCGCCCAGGCAAGCTTTGCGCAGGCGGGGGCTGCGTACGATTGAACGCCGCGACCGCAGCTTCCGGATCGAGCCCAAGAAAGCGAGCGTAGGTTCGAATGAAGCCGCGAATGTAGACCGGAGCGCCGATCGTGCTCCAGCTCTCACCTTCGATGGCCGAAAGGTAAACGGAACGAATTCGGATCTGCTGGGCGGCGTCCGATAGTGACATACCACGGGCTTCCCGGGCCGCGCGAAATCGCTCACCCAGCGCGTCAGACGCTCCTGACATTTGGCCTTTCAGTTAGCCCCGCCTTAATGTTATCCTGTTCGCAGTCAAATGGTTAAGGAACGCGTTATTGCGGCGATGAGCGGTGGTGTCGACTCCGCTGTTGCCGCCGGTCTCTTGCTCGAAAGCGGTTACGACGTCGTCGGCATCACGATGAAGATGTACACGCCGTCGCGGCCGGCTCATGCGAAGAGCTGCTGCGGCATCGACGATTTCGACGACGCGCGGGCGAGCGCGGCGATGCTAGGTATTCCGCACTACGTGCTCGACTTCGAGGAAGTCTTTCGGCGCGAGGTCATCGAGCGTTTCGTCAATGACTACGCACAGGGACGCACGCCCAACCCGTGCGTTTCGTGCAACAACTTCGTGAAGCTCGGCACACTCGTGAAATACGCCGACTCGCTCGGCGCGCGTTACGTTGCGACGGGTCACTACGCCCGCATCGAGCATCGGGAGGACGGGCCACATCTCTTTCGCAACCGGCATGCGAAGGATCAAGCCTATGCGCTCGCCCAGCTCAAGCCGGCGCAGCTCGCCCGCCTTCTCCTTCCGCTCGGCGAGTTCGACAAAGCGACGACGCGCGCGCACGGGCGACGGCTCGGCCTGCCGATTCACGACAAAGCCGAGTCGCAAGACATCTGTTTCGTCGAAGGCGGCGACTACCGCGCGGTGCTCGCGCGGCTGCACCCCGAGATCAGCGAGCCCGGCGCTGTGGTGGCAAGCACCGGCGCGCAGGTCGGCGCGCATACCGGTATTGCCAACTACACCATCGGGCAGCGCGCGAAGCTTCCCGCGAGCAGCGACGGCGCGCGCTACGTTACCCGCATCGACGCGGGGACCAACACGCTCGTCGTCGGACGCGCGGATGAGTTGCTCTCACGCGAGCTCGAGGCCGGTGACCTCAACGTTATACGCCCCGAACGCTTCGACGGCGAGACGCCGGTGCGCGCGATGATCCGCTATCGCGCTGCACCCGCTCGCGCGGTCGCGCTCGCCCGCGACGACGGCACCCTTCGCTTGCGCTTCGAGGAGCCGCAACGCGCGATCACGCCGGGCCAGCTCGCCGCACTGCTCGACCCCACCACCGACGAAGTCCTCGCCGCCGCCACAATCAAAACAGCGCTCTAATCACGCTGACGCGGCGAGGGACATTTCGGGGCGGAGGTTCCAGTATGTGTCGCGGATGACGGGTTTGAAGCCTGCGTCAATGATGATGTTTTCCAGATCGCGGCGCGTCGCTTCGTTGGTGCTGCCGGCGTCGTGGACGACCTGCTCTTCGATGATGGTGCCACCCATGTCGTCGCAGCCGTAGAAGAGGGCGAGCTGCCCCATCTTCACACCGGGCGTTAGCCACGATGCCTGCAAATGCGCGAAGTTGTCGAGGTAGAGGCGGGAGATCGCGAGCACGCGCAGGTACTCCAGACCCGACGCTTCCTTTCCACGCAGCGGCGTCTTGAACGGAACGTAATACCACGGAATGAATGCCGTGAAGCCGCCGGTCTCGTCTTGAAGCTCGCGCAACACGTGCAAATGTTCGATGCGCTCGGCCGCGGTTTCGATCGATCCGAACATCATCGTCGCGGTCGTCGGCATGCCGAGTTGCTGTGCCTCGCGCATCACGCCAAGCCATTCGTAAGGTTTGACTTTGCGGGCGGAGATGCGCTTACGCACGCGTTCAACAAGGATCTCCGCGCCGGCTCCGGGCAGCGACTTCATACCGGCCTCTTTTAATCGAGCGAGCACCTCGCGTGTCGAGAGGCCTTCGACGTAGGCGAGACCCACGATCTCCGAGACCGAAAGCGAGTGGAGGTCGGCTTGCGGATATTCGCGGCGCACGCGTTCGAAGAGGCGCTCGAACCAATCGATGCCCAGCTCCGGATTGACACCGCCTTGAATCATGATCTGGGTTGCGCCCTGGTCGACGGCGTACTTCACTCGCTCGAGCACCACGTCGTGCGACATCGTATAGCCTTCTTTATGGTGCTCCGGGCGGAAGAACGCGCAGAAGCTGCAGTGCACGTTGCAGACATTCGTGTAGTTAATCGTGGTATCGATGACATACGTCACGACATCGGGCGCGTGCAGCGCCATGCGACGCGCGTGCGCCGCGGCGCCAAGCGCGTGGATGTCGGCTTCTTCGTAGAGCCGAAGGCCTTCATCGAACGAGAGACGGCCGCCCGAGGCGGCACGGTCGAGCAGACTAACTAGCGAGGGCACCGAGTGCCTCGGCAAACGAAGGCAGCGTCGGAATCGCGCCGATCGCGACGAGCTCGCGGCAGTAGGCGGCAAGACCGCTCTGCGCCGCGATGTGCAGCGTAAAGTTCAGCTTACCGTAATAGGTCTGATAGAATCCCGCGTGCCGTGGTATCGCCTGGTGCGCGAGCGCGACAACCTCGCTGCCATGCGAACGCGACCAGGTGTACGCGTCCGTGAGCGCGTGCATGCATTGGCGCACCGCGGCGAGGTCGCGTTCGTAAACCTCGCGGCGCGCCGCCCAAACGGCAAAGACCGTCTGCTGCGCCGTCCACTCGTGCCAGAGCCGTCCCAAATCGTAGACGCAACTGGGTGGAAAGCTCTCGATCGCATCGATCGCCGAGTCGCCGATCAGCAGCGTCGGCTTTCCGGAGACCGCTCGATCGAAGGGCTGCGGCTCGTCCACGTAGGTCGGCCGTACGCGATAACGCCGCTCGAGAATCACCCGTAATAGGTTGCGACCGCTGGCCGACTCCTCGGTCACGAAGATCGGCGTACGATCGAGAGCAGCCGGCGGAACCGTCGAGACCAGCACCACCGAGACGACTTCGTCCCGCGCTCCGATGCAGAGGTCGGGCAGCAGCACCAGTTCCCGCGAGTTCGCTGCCCAAGTGAATGCGCTGATCGGGCTCAGATCGAGCTCGCCATCGAGCAGCATTGCATTCAGCCGCGCCGGCGTGTCGGCGTGGAGCGAACCGGGGTACTCGATCGCGCCCGCGTCGAAGGCTGCGTAGACGGGTAAGTCGTTCGTGTACTTAATGCGTCCGCAACGAAGCGTGGTCATCAGGATGACACCGGGAGAGCGAGCGCGGGTTCGCGCTGGATTGTTGGAGGAGTCCAGTCCCAGGTAAACTCGTCGTACGTAGAGTTGCGGCGCACCGGAACGTAGCCGGCCTCTTCGATTAGGCGACGGAACTCGCGATCGTCAACGTATTGACCCGAGCTGGTGCCCGCCGAGTGGTAGATCATCTCCTCGTCGGTAGAACCGTGCGTGCCATCCATGTCGTCGGCACCAAAATTGAGCGCAACTTGGCAGACCTTCAGGCCTTGAATCATCCAATAGGCTTTAACGTGATCGAAGTTGTTTAGCATCAGCCGCGCGACCGCGAAAGTACGAATGTCGTCAAGACCGGTCGTCCAGCCGCAGTACGATAGCTCGTTGCCGTCGGGATGAAACGCTAGCGGAATGAACGCGTTGTACCCGGGCGAGCGTTCTTGGGATTCGCGCAATCGTATCAGATGATCGACCCGATCCTCGAGCGACTCGATGTGCCCGTAGAGCATGGTCGCGTTGCTTGCGACGCCTTGGCGGTGCAGCTCTTCGTGAATCACCATCCAATTTGCCGCCGAAACTTTGTTCGGGCAAATCTTTGCCCGCGTCCCGTCGGCAAAAATCTCGGCAGCGCCACCGTTGACGTTGTCGAGACCGGCTTCCTTGAGCGCCGCGACGATCGCCGGAAATGAGAGGCGGTGGCGCTTGGCCATGTATTCGATCTCGGCGGCGGTAAAGAGCGAGAGCTGCACGTGCGGCAACTCCGCTTTAAACCGGCGCATCAGCGGAAGCCAATAGTCGAGCGAGAGCTGACGCGGATCGTGCCCGCCGACGATGTGGATTTGATTGAAGTTCGTTCCGGTCTCGACCGCTTTGGTAAAAACTTGATTTGGCGTCATGCGAAAGACGCGCTGGGGCTCCTTAAACTCGTCGGCGGCAAACGAACAGAACGTGCAGCCGGCGAAACAGACGTTTGTCGAGTTGATGTAACGATTGAGGACGTAGAAGACCTTCTTGCCGCTCTTTCGCTCCTTCTCTCGCCGCGCTAAGCGACCGAGATTGTGCAGATCGCCCGTGCGGTAGAGCGCCAGACCGTCTTCCATGGACAGCGGGATAGCGCTATCGAGCTTCCGCTCGATGGCCGCGAGCACTGGGTCGACTGGGGGCATTCGGTTCTATTCGGCCGCGCCGGAGGCTCGCCCCGCAAGCGGCGGCGCGAGTGCGCGCGGAAAGATCGCCAAGCCGGCACAAATCAGCGCGAGACCGAGCAGTGCGCCCCCGATCAGGTCGGTCACGTAGTGGGCGCCCAGCGCGAGCCGGCTCCAGCAGATGGCGATCGACAAAAGCAGCAGCAAGGCGGCAGAGGTCGCACGCGCCGCGCGCGGCAGCTCCGACATATATAGCATCACGGCCCAGAGCACATAGAAGCCCGCGACGATCGCGGCGTGCGAGCTCGGATACGAGAAAGCGGTTTCGTGCTTGACGACCCAGTCGAGCCGGCGCGGCCGCGCAAAGAGGTGCTGCGAGATGTCGGCACCCTGCCAACAGAGCAGCAGCATCACGATGCTAAAGATAATGCGCGTTCGCCACGCTGGAAATCGCCACGCGAGAAGCAACAAAATTACCCCGAGCGGGACGAGGAACTTCGGGTAGCAGGCCCAGGTGAGCCACCACGCGACGAGGGTCGAATGATTGAGCAGCGCGGATTGGAACGCCGTCAGCGCGGCGGACTCGCCGTGACGCGTTACCCATACGCCCAAAGCGATAAAGAGCGCGAACGAAACGAGCGCGACGAGAAGTGCCTTAATCCGCACTGCTGAAGAGATCTTGCTGGGCGGTTGCGTCGCGGCCGAGCCGCGAGGCCATGAGTTCGAGCTCCGGCAATCCGATCACGATCTTGCGCGGCTTCGTGCCCTCGTGCTGGCCGACGACCTTAAAGTCCTCGAGTTGCTTCATCACCCGCACTGCACGCGGGTGGCCGATGGAAAACTGTGATTGCAGCGCCGCCGTCGATGCATATTTCGTTTCGATGATGAACTTCGCGGCTTCGTAACAAAGCGGGTCGACATCGCGGCGCGGCTCGTCGCCGACCGGAACCACCTCGACGTCGAGCAGGTTATCGGGACGTGCCTGACGGGCCCAAAACTCGACGAGCCGGCCGACCTCGGCGTTTGTGATTAGCGCCCCTTGTGCGCGAATCGGCTTCGGCGCGTCGATCGGCAGATAGAGCATGTCGCCGCGGCCGAGCAGACGCTCCGCACCGTTTAGGTCGAGGATCACCCGCGAGTCGGCCTGCGAACTTACGGCAAAGGCGATGCGCGACGGCACGTTCGCCTTGATGAGTCCGGTGATCACGTCCACCGATGGACGCTGCGTGGCCACGACCAGATGGATTCCAGTCGCACGGCCCAGCTGGGCGAGCCGCATGATGGTGGTTTCGACCTTGGCGGGAGCGATGAGCATCAAGTCGGCGAGCTCGTCGATCACGATAACCACGTATGGCAGCCGCTCGTCCGGGTATTTCGCGTTGTACTCCTCGATCTTTCGAACCGAGGCTTTCGCAAAACGCTCGTATCGCGCTTCCATCTCTTTGGTCATCTCGAAGAGCGCGCCCGCGGCAAGCCGCGGGTCCGCGATGACTTCCTTAATGAGATGCGGGATGCCGTTGAAGACCGTGAGCTCGACGCGCTTGGGATCGATCATCAGCATCTGCATTTGATCGGGCGTCGCGCTGACGAGCAGCGAGGCGATGATCGCGTTGAGGCAGACCGATTTGCCGGCGCCGGTCGCGCCGGCGACGAGCAAGTGCGGCATCATCGAGAGATCGCCGAAAACGGGGCGGCCGGTGATGTCCTTGCCGAGCGCCATCCAGAGCGGCGGCACCTGACCGCGATTTGGTAGCGCGTCGAGAATTTCGCGAATCGCCACGATGGAGACGGTCTGATTCGGAACCTCGATGCCGACCGCCGACTTTCCCGGAATCGGCGCCTCGATCCGCACGCTGGTTGCCGCCAGCGCCAACGCCAGATCGTCGGCGAGCGCCGCGATGCGCGAGATCTTTACGCCGCGCTCGGGCTTGAGCTCGTAGCGCGTTATCGACGGCCCACGTTCGATGTGCGAAACCTTCGCGCCGACGCCGAAGCTCGCCAGCGTATCTTCTAATATGTGCGCGCGGTTGGACTGGTCAACGCTCTGGCTCGGCGGCACGTCAAAGAGCGAAAGATCCGGCAGGTGGTATGGCCGCCCTTCGAAACCGCTCGGCATGACGGAGGGTCCTTCGACTGCGTTCCCCTTCGGCTCGCTTCGCTCGCTCAGGATCGCTTCGCTCAGGATGACGGGAGGTTGTCCGCGCACAACGACGGGGGCCTCGGGTTCGTCGATCGTTGTGGGCACGATCGGCTGTACGGGTAACGCGAAAGCCTCGCGAAGTGACTGGTTGTTGCGCGGCAGCTCTACTTTCAATCTCGGCAGTTTCGGCACCGGCGGCGGACGAAGACCGCCGAAGAAGACGATCGCGCGGCCGATCAACTGTTTCATGCTCGCGTTGGTGAGCCAAAGCGTCAAAGAGAGCAGCGCCACGATGAGCAGAATCCAGGCGCCGGCGGTGCCGACCAGCGCCTGGAGCGCCCAGAAAATATTCGCTCCCACGACGCCCCCACGGTGCGGGCCGCCCGCACCGAATACTGCGGTCACGAGCAAGAAGTATGCAAGCGCGCTGGTCCCGAGACCGGCGATCATGCGCGGGACGTTGATCTCTAAGAAGACGATCGCGCCGAAGAGGGCGATCAGTACCGGGAAAAGTGGCGCCGCATCTCCAAAGAGTCGGCGCAGTTCCACAGCGGTCCAGCCGCCGATGGCACCGGAGTGATGCGGAACGGCCAGGGCCACGCCGCAAAATACGGCGAGTGCGACCGCGGCAATTCCGACAATCTCGAGGTTGAGCCGTGTCCTCGCATACGCCCGTCTGCGGGTGCGTGCCATGAAATCTCTCTCTTCTTCGTCATAGCTGGAGTTCATTTTGCCGACGCCAACGCTCGTCGTCCTCGAGGGCGATCAGACCGGACAAGAGTTACTGCTCGAAGCGCTGCGCGTATTAGAACCGGCGTCGATTGGCTTCGCGCTCGAGTTCGAGCGGTACGATCTGTCGCTGACCAACCGCCGCGCAACCGCAAATCGCGTCGTTCTCGAGGCCGCCGCGGCAATGAAGCGCCATCGCGTCGGCTTGAAAGCTGCAACGATTACGCCGGAAGGTCGCGACGATGTCGGCTCGCCCAACCGCATCCTTCGCGAGGGCATCGGCGCGAGCGTCATCGTTCGTACCGGCCGTAAACTTCCGCGCGTGCTTCCAGTCGGCGGCATTCACGCCCCAATTTCCGTGGTTAGGATGGCGGTCGGCGACGCGTACGGCGCAGCCGAATGGCGTAGCGGCGCGGGTCTTGAGGAGACCGCCTCCCGCACGGAAACGATCGAACGGCGCGTCTGCCGCCACGTCGCCGAGTATGCGTTCGTGCACGCGGAGAAGCTCGGCGCCACGGTCTTCGGCGGTCCGAAGTTTACCGTCAGCCCGATCTACGAAGGCATGCTCAAAGAAGAGATGGACGCGGCCGCGCAACGTCATCCCGGCGTTTCCTACGATCCGCAACTGATTGACGCGACCTACGCGCTGCTGCTATCGACGGCCGGCGATTCGCCGCTCGTGATTCCCGCGCTCAATCGCGACGGCGATTGTCTTTCGGATCTCGTCATGCAGCTTTTCGGTTCGATCGCCGGCGCGGAGTCCGTCGTGTTGGCCTTCGACGAACATCTGAAGCCTTCGACCGTGATGGCGGAGGCCCCGCACGGCACCGCGCCGCGCCTGCACCGCAAAAACGTCGCGAATCCGTTGGCGATGATCCTCGCCGCGGCGGCCGCACTCTTCTATATCGACGATCCCCACGCCGCAAAAGCGTCGCAGGCAATATACGACGCCGCGATCGCCGCCGTCGCCGACGGCATCGCCACCGCTGACCTCGGCGGCCACGCCTCCACCACCGAATTCACCGACGCCGTAATCGCGCGCCTGTTGTCATCGTGACCGAAAGCCCGCCTTCTACTTCGGCGCTACACTTCCATCACGACGGGGATGACGACGGGGCGGCGTTTGGTGCGAGCGTAAACCGCCCCGGCTAAGGCACTGCGGATGTGCTCTTTGACGCTGTTGACGTCGCGCATTGCGTCGACGGAGATCTCATCGATCGTCTTGCGCAGCTCGTTGCGAAGCTCGTCGAGCACGCCGTCGGCTTCGGGGATGTAAAAGACGCCTTTCGAGATCAAGTCAGGCCCGGCGATCACGCGCGCCTCCTCGCTGTCAATCGCTACGACGACCATCATGATGCCGTCGTTCGAGAGTGCCTTTCGATCGCGCAGTACTGCTTCGCCGACGTCCCCGATTCCCGAGCCGTCGACGAAGACGTGGCCGCCGTACGTCTTTCCAACTTTGTCGCCGTACTCGTGGGTAAACTCGAGCACGTCGCCGTTATCGGCGAGAAAGACGTTGCCGGCCTCGACGCCCGTTCGCACCGCGAGCTGTTTGTGTGCGTCGAGCATCCGGTACTCGCCGTGGACGGGAATGAGAAACTCCGGGCGCACGAGGTTGAGCATCAGCAGTAGCTCCTCTTGCGAGGCGTGGCCCGAGACGTGCGAGCGTCCATCGGTGCCGTGAATGACGGTTGCGCCGAGCTTGCAGAGGTTGTTGATCGTCTTGTGAACGCTCTTCTCGTTGCCGGGAATTGGAGTCGCACTGATGACGACGGTGTCACCCGGGACGATCCGAAAGTGCTTGTGATCGCGCACCGACATCCGCGCAAGGCCGCTCATCGGTTCGCCCTGCGATCCGGTCGTCATCACGACGATGCGCTCGGGGGGATAGCTATCGATCTCTTCGATTCGAATCAGCGTCTCGCCCGGTATCCGCAAGTAACCGAGTTCGCCGGCAAAGTGCACGACGTTGCGCATGGAACGTCCAAGGAAGGCAATCTTTCGATTGAAGCGGACCGCGTGATCCACGGTCTGCTGGATGCGCGGGACGTTTGACGCGAACGATGCGACGACGATGCGTCCTTTGGCGTGCGAAAAGATCGAGGTGAAAGCCTCGCCGACGATTCGTTCGGAGAGCGTGTGACCCGGCCGCTCGGCATTCGTCGAATCCGAGAGCATGCAGAGCACGCCCTCATCGCCGACGCGCGCGATTCGGGCGAAATCTGCCGGCTTGCCATCGATGGGTGTCTGATCGAACTTGAAATCGCCGGTGTGAAAAATTGTGCCGACCGGCGTTCGCAGCGCCAGCGCGCATGCTCCCGCGACCGAGTGATTGACGTGAACGAACTCGGCATCGATCGTGCCGTAGCGTACGCGGCTGCCGGGTTGCACTTCAGTGAACTCGGCTTCGTTGATCCGCTGCTCGCGTGACTTCGCTTTGATGAGCGCAATCGTCAGCGGCGTGCCGACGATCGGGATGTTGGGAAACTCTTTTGCAAAGTAGGGGATCCCGCCGATGTGATCTTCGTGGCCATGCGTCACGAGCAAAGCCCGCAGCTTCTTCGCGCGCTCACGCACGTACGTGAAGTCGTTGATGACGATGTCGACGCCGTACATCTCGTCGTCGGGAAACATCAGGCCGCAATCGACGACGACCAGATCGTCGTTGGTTTCGATCACGGTCATGTTGCGGCCGATCTCGCCGCAGCCCCCCAGCGGAACGATGCGGACGTAGGCCTCGGACGGCGGGGCGGGGACGGTTAAGGCGTCGGAGCTCACCTGCCTTGCTTTTAGCCGCCTGCCCTTGCTCCCCCGCGCCGGCGCGTGAATTCGCAGGCGGAGGTACTTCCGATGCCGCTCTGCTTTCTCTTGGCGATCCTGCTGCCGGCTATAGCCCCGGGCCCGTCGCGCCCCTGGTCGCATCCGTCCGGGCATCCGTCGCCGACGGCCATGCCGCTTTCGCCCGAACAGCTCTTCTCACGCCGGGCGCTGCGGCGCGCGCGCCTGCTGATCCAGATGCGCATGCTGGAGTTGCGCGACGAACGCCTCGAGTGCGTGCGCGAGGCGATTCTGCGGCGACTCGCGCCCGATCTTCGCCCCGACAAGGGCACGAGCGTCATCTGCCGAGGGTAAGAGAATCCAGGCGGCGTGCCTAAAGGAGGCTCGTGGCTGCCGACATCTCGCAGGCTCCCAAGGTCAGTGGTCTCAAGACCGTCCTCGATATAATCGTCGCGCCAAAAGACGCGTTCGAATCGTTGCGCGCGAATCCGGTCTGGGGCTGGGCATTGCTGGTGACGCTCGTCTTGATGATCGTCGGTTATTTCTTGGAGCAACCCGCGTCGCAGCATGCGTCGTACGGGACCATGCAGCACGCACTAGCGACCAGTCCGCTCTACACGTCGCTCAGCGACGAGCAAAAACAGCGGATTCTCGCGCGAGTCGCGCATCCACCCGCGTACCAAGCCGTCCTGAGCGTCGGCGGCATCGTTATTGGTATCTTTGTTGCAACACTGCTCAACGCGGTGATTATGCTCGCCGGGTCCACCTTGGCTCGGGGCACGGGCGACTTCAAGCACCTCTTCGCCGGGTCGATGAACATCGCGGTGCCTTCGCTAGGGCTCTTTTACCTCGTGCTGGGCATCATCTGCCGAGTGCTGGGAGCCGACCACTTCGCGACCGTTTTCGACATCAACCGCGCGGTACCGAACCTCGCGCTCTTAGCGCCGGGCGCCACCGGGCGCCTGGGCACCTTTCTCAGCGGTATTCAGGTCTTCTCACTCTGGGGTTTCGGACTAAACGTCCTGATGATGCGCATTCTGGCGGGCGTCCGCAACGCGCTGGCGTGGTTCGTTCCGCTCCTCATTTTGATCGGGGCTGCCCTGCTTCAGGCGGGCGTCAGCGGACTGTTCGGGGGGTGATGCTGGCTCCTGTTCTCGCCGCCGCAATGACGCTCGGCGATGCGGTTGCTTTTGCGCTGGACCATAGCCAGACGGTTTCAACGCAGCAAGCCGCGGTGACACTGGCCCAGCACGATCTCGCCCTGCAGCGCGGCGTCGCCTATCCGACGGTTAACGGCTCGCTACAGAGCTGGCTTTCGAAGAGCGCCAACTATCAAGGCAACTATGGGGTCATCGGGCAAACGCAACAGAACGTTTTCAGCCAAAATACCGCCCAGGTCGGCATTCCCAACTGGAATCTCACGAGCGGAGGGTTTGCGTTTCTGACGTTGGCGGCGACGCGCGCCCAGGCGCAACAAGCCCAAAACACGTTGGCAAACACCGAGGACCAGATCGCGACCAGCGTAACCAACTCGTTCTACGGCATCGTTCAGCGCAAGGCGATCGTCGTGGTCGATCAAGCGGCGCTCGACTACCAGAACGCGCTCACCAATCTTGCGAGAGTGAGGGTCAAAGCGGGAGTCGCGGCCGGCGTGGACGTGCTTCAAGCGCTGACCTCGGCGGCAAAGAGCGAATCGTCGCTGGTCGCCGATCGCGCCGCGGTCGAGGATGCCAGGGAAGCGCTCGCGCAGCAAATCGGCGCGCCCCTCCAAACCCAATTCGCAGCCCCGAACCTCGTTCCGCAACCGCCGCTCCCGCACGGAAGCGTCGACTCGCTCGTCGCGATCGCGCAGGTGAACCGCCCCGATATCGCCGCGGCGCACGAGGCCGTCCTCGCCGCCAACTATACGCGGCGCGGCTGGAACGTCGAGCTCTTTCCGGCGGTCCAGATCTCGGCGGCGCTCGGCAATCAGTTCTCGCCCACGAATGCAGTCTTTCTCCAGAATCAGCTTTCGCAGGAGTGCCTCGCTGGGAACATGCCCCCCAACTGTTTGGGCATCGTTTCGCGCGGCTCGGCCGGGTATTGGTTTCTGCAGGCGATTTCCACCTTCCAGCTCCCACTGATCGATTACAACGCGCGCCATAGCGAACGCGTCAACGACGATGCGCAACTCGCGTCGGCGAAGACCGCGTTCGAGCAGTCACTGCTGCAAGCCGAGCTGGACGTTCGCGAAAACTATCGCGCGGCCGCGACCGCACTCGCGCAGTTGACTTGGGCCAAGCAGGAAGCGGCCTATGGAACCGAGTCGGCCCGCATCGCGCAACTGCAGTATAAGTCGGGGGTGAAGACGATCTACGACGTGCTGCAAGCGCAGCAGGCCGCGCAGTCGGCCCTCAACGACGACGTCGCCGCACGCGTTAACTACGTCGATGCGGTCGTCAAGTTGCGCGTTTCGCTGGGGACGTTTAGCGCACAAAGCGCCGTCGCCGATCTCTGAGACGATATGAAGCGGGTTCGAAATCTCGTCGCAGTCATCCTCGCACTGTCGCTCATCGTTGGCCTGACCGTCACCCTCGAGCGCGGCCATACGAAGACACCGGTGACGCTGCAACGCGTCACCCTGACGACGTTTTCGGAGAAGCTGCCCGAGAGCGGTGTGCTGCAGCGGCCGCAGACTGAGACGATTCCGGCGCTCGTCGCTGGGAACATCGCGCAGCTTTACGCCCGCGCCGGTCAGAGCGTTAGTGCCGGTGAGCTGCTCGCGATCGTCTACAACCCAGCCCTTGAATACTCTGCGGCGGGCTCGCGCGCCGACTACGTTTCGGCCAGTGCCAACGTTGATCTCGCGCGCATCCAGGAACGCAACGCCAAAGTCGGCTATCAGGGGCAGGTCGAGACCGCTAAGTCGAACTTCGATGAGGCCCAGCGCATCTACGATGCCGACGCGCAGCTCTACAAAAACCAAGCGATTCCGCGCCAGCAGCTCGATCAGGACAAGGCGAAGTTCGATCAAGCCAGGGTTACGTACGACCAGGCGGTCGCGCAACTGAAGCTCGGCGCGGTCACGAGCTACGCCGGCGACAGCATCCAGTCTGCGGTTGCGGCCGCGCAGAAAGCCCGCATCATCAACGATCAAAATCAACAACAGCTGGCATTTTCGCGCATCGTCGCGCCTTTCGACGGCGTCATTCAAACGGTCGCGCCGCAGACGAACGACCCGCTGCGGCCAATTCAGGCCGGCGACGCCGTTACGGCCGGCCAATCGCTCTTTACGATCGCGCTCGGTCGCACGTTCATCGTCCGCACGAAGGTCGACGAGCAGGACATCGCGCGCGTTGCGGTCGGCCAAGGCGCGATCGTCAGCGGCGAGGATTTCGGCGGCGCCACGTTTCCCGGCCGCGTGGTGACAATCGCACCGACGGCGCAAAAATCCGACGATCCTTCGGCAACGACCAAACAGGTGCTGACCGTCATCGCACTCGAGCGCATTGCACCGTTCATGAAGGACGGCATGTCCGCCGACGTCGACATTCTCACTACCATGCTGCACCACGTCCTGGTCGTTCCGAACGGCGCGATTGTTACGGGCGCGAAAGGCAAGAAATACGTCTGGGTCGTCGCGGCTGGAACAGCATCGAAGCGAGCCGTCACAATCGGCAAGAGCAACGAAACGTCCAGCGTCGTGCGCAGCGGATTGCGACCGGGCGAATCGGTCGTGCTTGCGCCGCCGCCGGCGTTGACGCAGGGTGCGGCGGTGACGGTCGCTACGCCGAGCCCTTCGCCCTCGCCGATGTAGCGAACGACGCGCACATGCGATATCTCGAATACGTGCGTGAAGCCTTCGACGCGTTGATGCGCAACAAAACGCGTTCTCTGCTGACGCTGCTGGGGATGGTGATCGGCGTTGCCGCAGTCGACGCCGTGTACGGACTGAGCGTGGGTGCCGCCAAGGCGATCAGTGCCGCCTTCCTCAGCGGCTCGGATCCATCGCTGGTCGTCTACGTCGACCCCAAGCAAGCCGATCCGGACGCCGCGCGTCTGAATTACCGTGACGCCGAGCTGGTCGCCGCGAACGCCGGAGGCGCGGTCGCGCGCGTTGCCCCCTTCTACAGTTTCTTTCTATCTAGCGAGAGCAGCCGTTACGTCAACGTCCGTAACGGCAATAAGAAGGTCGCAGCCTTCGCGTTTTCCTGGCACGCTGACGACTCCGGGCTCAAGCTCTTGGCCGGAAGCGGTTTTACCGATGACGAGGTGGCGTCCGCGGCGCGCGTCGGCCTGATCTCGCAGGACCTCGCGGTTCATCTCTATGGCAGCGAGCAGTCTGCGATCGGGCAGACGCTCACGGTCAACGGATCGCGCTTCGAGATCGTCGGCGTGCCCGACAGCAGCGACGGTACCGGCGGCAAGGGCTATTTCGGCGGCTCGTATTACTTCATTCTGCCCTACACGACGTTTCATGGCTTCGTGCCCGGACCGATTGACGGGCTGCTGATTTGGGCGCCATCGGCCGGCGGCGAGGATGCAGCTCGCAGCGCGACGCTTGCCACGCTGACGCACGCTCACGGGGCCTACGCAAAATATCACGTTGACAGCATTCGCGAACAGCTCGAGCAAAAGCAGAAGATCATCAACGTGATCGCCGTCAGCCTGACCGCGATCGGGGCGATCTCGCTGCTGGTCGCGGGCATCGGCATCATGAACATCATGCTCGTCGCGGTGACCGAACGCACCCGCGAGATCGGGATCCGCAAATCGATTGGTGCGCGGCGCGGAGAGATCGTCGCGCAATTTCTCACCGAGGCGAGCTTTCTCTCGCTGATCGGCGGAGCCGCGGGATTGTTGCTGGCCATCGGTGCGATAGCGCTCGCCAAAGAGGCGCTGGAGCGGACCCTCGGGTCAATCGCGATACCCTGGCCAAGCGTCGTCATCTACGCCTTCCTCTTCTCACTGGGCGTCGGCCTGACGTTCGGCGTCTACCCAGCCGCGCGCGCCAGCCGCCTCGATCCGGTGGAGGCGTTGCGAGCGTGAACTATTTGATCGAAGCACTCGCGACGCTCTCGGCGAACCGTTTGCGCACGGCGCTCTCGATGGCCGGTCTCATTGTCGGCGTAAGCGCGGTCATCGCGATCCAGATTCTCGGACACGCAATGACGGGCGCGACGACTGGAATCTTCCAAGGCTTCAGCAACTACACGTTTTTGGTCTACCCCAACAGCCGCAACGGCTTCAACCAACAGCAGGCGGTGAGTTTGGCGGAGATCGATCGTCTACAGTCCATCTCTAACATTCGGCTCGCGATACCGTACTCTCAGCCAACCCTGCTGGCGCGCGCGGGCCATAACACGGCCCAGGTCTCCGTTGGCCCCACCGGCGCACAGCCCGAGTTCTTCTCGCAGCCGCTCGCTCAAGGCCGGCTAATTTCACAAGAAGAGGTCGACGATGGCGCGCGTGTCTGCGTCCTCTCGGCAAACGGCGCAGCACAGCTCGAGCCGAGCGGCTCGATCCTCGGCGCTACCGTCCGCGCCGGCTCGCTGCCCTGCCGCGTCGTGGGCGTTCTGGAGAAGCCTCCGACCGGCGCGCAGAACTTCAATTTCGGCTCCGACGTCTATCTGCCGTACACGACCTTCGAGCGGCACTTTCTTCCCGCGCGCAAGAGCTATCAGATCTTGGTCCTCATCGCCGACATCGGCCAGATCGCGACCACGGAAGACGCCGTCAAAAGCGCGCTGCAGCAACTCAAGAATGGAAAATTCTCGTACCAGACCTTTGACAATTTCTTCCTTGCCCAGCTCGCTGCGAGAATCTTTAACGGATTGACGCTCGTCGTCGGCGTGATCGCCGGAATCTCGCTGGTCGTTTCCGGCATCGGGATCATGAACATTCTGCTTGTCTCGGTTACCGAACGTACGCGAGAGATCGGTATCCGCAAAGCGATTGGCGCCCGCCGCGGTCAAGTGTTGGCGCAGTTCTTCTTTGAAGCCGCGATTCTGACGTTCGCCGGATGCGGGCTCGGGACGCTGGTGGGAATCGCAATCGGGTGGTGGATCAACACGCAGTACATCGTCAAGATCTCAGGCGTGATCGTGCCGGTGCCGTGGCTCTCCTCGGTAGTGTTGGCGACGCTCTTTGCCGCTGCGATCACGCTAGCGTTCGGGACGTATCCCGCCTACCGCGCGGCGGGGCTCAATCCGATCGAGGCGCTTCGGTATGAATGAGCGCGACGGGGGTCAACGCGCGATCGAACTGCGAGAGATCACGAAAGTCTACGCGAACGGCGCGCTACGGGTCCCGGCGTTGCACGGCATCAGCTTCGTTATCGAGCGCGGGGAATACGTCGCCATCATGGGACCCTCGGGCTCGGGCAAGTCGACGCTGATGAACCTGATCGGGTGCCTCGATTCACCGACCAGCGGCACCTATTTGCTCGACGGCGTCGATGTCTCAAAGCTCGACGATAACGCGCTCGCCGCCGTCCGGCTTCGCAAGATGGGGTTTGTCTTTCAAGGGTTCAACTTGCTGGCGCGGACCGACGCCTTGCGCAACGTAGCCCTGCCGCTCTTCTATGCAGGTCTCCCAGCGCGGCAGCGGCTAGCGCTCGCCCAGTTGGCCCTCGAGCAGGTTGGTCTGGGTGACCGTAGCCGCCACCAGCCCAGTCAACTCTCGGGGGGCGAGCAGCAGCGGGTCGCCGTCGCGCGCGCCCTCATCAACGACCCGGCTGTGCTCCTGGCCGACGAGCCGACCGGCAACCTCGATTCCAAGACGGGTGAAGAAATTATGGCCCTTTTCAGCAAACTCCATGAAAGCGGTCGCACGATTGTCGTTGTGACCCACGACGAGCAGATCGCTCTCAATGCCCGCCGCGTTATTCGCCTGCGGGACGGCCTGGTCGTCAGCGACACCATCTGCGACTTTTTTGCGTTACGTGGGTAGATGAGTTCAAGAAAGCTCTTTTTTATGGAAAAAATTAAGTAATGATGAACAATCGTGTACTGCCCACGATCATAGTCGGGCTTGTGGGCGCCGTTATCGGAAGTTTCCTCATGATGCTCTATGCGAGCAGTCATTTCGGCGGTGCGACCGGGCCCGATCGGACGCCGCCCGCAGTAGCCGCCGTTCCACTGAGCGGCGTCAGCGATCAAGACCGAATCGTCAGCGCCGTCAAGCGCACGAAATCGTCGGTCGTCGCGATCACGGAGCAGGTCAACGGCCAGCAAGTGGTTCCCGCCGATCCATTCTTCCAACAGTTTTTCGGTGGTCAGGGTCCCGGCGTCGCTCAACCCTATAAGGAAGAGGCATCGGGCTCCGGCTTCGTGGTGGACTCGCAGGGCGACATCGTCACCAACGCCCACGTCCTTCAGCCGCCTAACGGTGGAAAAGTCACGCAGCTGACGGTCGTTTTTGCAAACGGCGATCGTGTGCCGGCGCACGTGGTTGCATATAACCTGGCTGCCGACGTCGGATTGCTGCGCGTAGATAATTACCACAAGCTACCGCCGCCGCTCGAGCTTGCCGATTCCACCCGTCTCGAGCAGGGCCAATGGGCGATCGCAATCGGTGAACCGCTCCAACTCCAGCAGACGGTAACCGTCGGCGTCGTCTCGGGATTTGACCGCCACGAGCCGATTCCAACTGAAAACGGTGGCGAGATCGACTTCAAAGGTCTGCTTCAGACCTCGGCGCCGATCAACCCCGGTAACTCCGGCGGCCCGCTCATCGACATCGACGGGCAGGTCATCGGCATGAACCAGTCAACCGTGAAATCAGCCTACGCGCAGGGCATCGGCTTTGCCATCCCGTCGAACACCGTTCGCAGCGTGGTTGGGGAGCTCCAGAAGAATCCCGGGGCGCACCAGGGCACCGACACCGGCTTCCTCGGGATCTACATGGCCTCGTTAAGCGCCGGCGTCAAGAACCAGATTGGCTTTAACGGCAGCGGCGGTGTGGCCGTCCAGCAGGTCTTCTCAGGCTCGCCTGCTGATCAGGCGGGCATCCAGCCGGGCGACGTCATCCTGCAGGTCGACGGCCAGCAGTACAACGACGTCAAGTCGCTGCACAACTACATCTCATCGAAGAAGCCCGGCGATACGATCCGCCTCAACGTTTGGTCCCAGGGCATGAAGAAGTTCGTCGCGATCAAGCTGGGCGAGACGCCGGCCGAGCAGCCCCAGTCCCCGCAGCAGCAACAGCAACAGCAGCAACCAGAGGAACAGCCCTAGTGAGGGGCTGCGCGTAGCGCTGTCATCCTGAGGGGGCCCGCAACCGCGGGCCCCCTAATCGTGTCTCTGAAAGAGAAACAATTCACACCGTCCATCGTGTATGATGGTGCGGTCAGTCTCCAATCCGACCTGCCGTAAGCGGCAAGGCGTAGCCGGAGGTCCGGCGCTCGGCTTTAACCTCGGCCGAGCCAGATCTTCAGGCGTAGCTGGTCCAGCGCGGTCGGAAAATTCAAAAGAACGAGGTATGCAGTTTCATGGCTAAGACGGTCGGCATCGACCTTGGCACGACCAACTCGGTCGTCGCCGTAATGGAGGGCACCCAGCCCGTCGTCATCCCCAACGCCGAAGGATCGCGTACGACGCCTTCGGTGGTGGCGTTCACAAAGACCGGCGAACGTCTCGTCGGACAGCTTGCGAAGCGTCAAGCGATCACCAACCCGGATCGCACGATCAGCTCGATCAAGCGCCACATGGGCGAAGGCGATTATCACGTCAAGATCGACGGCAAGGATTACACGCCGCAAGAGATCTCGGCGATGATCTTACAGAAGCTCGTTAACGACGCGAGCAACTATCTCGGCGAGCGCGTCACCAAAGCGGTGATCACCGTGCCCGCTTATTTCAACGATTCACAGCGCCAAGCCACGAAGGATGCCGGCAAGATCGCCGGTCTCGACGTGCTGCGCATCATTAACGAGCCGACGGCAGCGGCGCTTGCCTACGGTCTCGAGAAAAAGGGCAACGAGACGATTCTCGTCTGGGATCTCGGCGGCGGTACATACGATGTATCGATCCTCGAGGTTGGCGACGGCGTCTTCGAAGTCAAAGCGACCAACGGCGACACGCGTCTCGGCGGCGACGACTACGACCACCGCATCGTCGAGTGGCTCGTCGAACAGTTCCGTCGCGATCAGGGCGTCGACCTGAGCAAAGACAAGCAGGCAATGCAACGTCTCACCGAAGCCGCCGAAAAAGCCAAGATCGAGCTTTCGTCGGTCGTGCAGACGAGCATCAACCTGCCGTTCATCACGGCCGATCAAGAAGGGCCCAAGCATCTCGACTACACGCTCACGCGAGCGAAGTTCGAAGAGCTCACGAGCGATCTGACCGATCGCTGCGTCGGTCCTTTCCGTAACGCCATCGCCGACGCGAAGCTCGACGTTTCGAAGATCGACGAGGTTATTATGGTCGGTGGCGCGACGCGCATGCCGGTGATTCAGGACCTGGTCCGCAAGCTGACGGGCAAGGAGCCGAATCTCACCGTCAATCCGGACGAGGTCGTCGCGATCGGCGCGGCGATTCAAGCCGGCGTCCTTGCGGGTGAAGTCCGCGACGTCGTATTGCTCGACGTGACGCCGCTCTCGCTCGGACTCGAAACGCTCGGCGGCGTTATGACGAAGCTGATCGAACGCAACACGACTATCCCGACCAAGAAATCGCAGATCTTCACGACCGCCGAAGACGGTCAGACGTCGGTCGACATCCACGTGCTCCAAGGCGAGCGCCAGATGGCGGGCGATAACAAGACGATGGGACGCTTCCGGCTGGAAGGCATCCCGCCGGCGCCACGCGGCGTACCGCAAATCGAAGTGACCTTCAACATCGACGCCAACGGCATCGTCAACGTGAGCGCGAAAGATCTCGGCACGGGTAAGGAACAGGCGATCACCATCACGGCCTCGACGAACCTCAACAAAGAGGAAGTCGATCGCATGGTACGCGACGCCGAGCTGCAATCCGAAGCCGACAAAGCTAAGCGCGAAGACGCCGAGGTTCGCAACAACGCTTCGAGCCTGATCTACTCGACTGAGAAATCGCTCAAGGAAGTCGGCGAAAAGCTCGATGTAGGCGCTCGCGGTGAAGTCGAGTCGGCTCTTGCCGAACTCAAGCGGGTCAGCGAAAATGGCACCGTCGCCGAAATCAAACCGGCGATCGAGACCTTGCAGCAGGCCAGCTACAAAATGGCGGAGCTGCTCTACAAGGCGGCAGGCCCGCAGGCCGAACAGGCCGCTGCGGGTGACGGCGCGCCGACCGGAAACGGGGCTGCGGCGGGCACGGGTGGCGAAGACGTCATCGACGCCGAGTTCAAAGAAGCGCAGTAACGACTCAAGCGGTGACGGTTTGATGTTCGACGATCCATCGGTCTTGAAGACCGAGGCCGGAGAGGCCTCAATTGACGAAACGGCCGCGGCGACGCTCGAAGAGCAGCTCGCCGCGGCGACCGCCCGTGCCGACGAGAACTACGGTAAGTTCTTGCTGGCCGTCGCGGATTTCGATAACTACAAGAAACGAATTCAGCGCGACATGGACTCGATGGTCGCGGCGCGCCGGCGGATGCTGCTGGAGCGGTTCCTTCCGGTGCTCGACAATTTGCAACGCGCGCTCGCGTCGAACGCGGGCGGCGAGACGCTGCGTGACGGCGTCGAGCAGACGCTGCGTGGATTTGAGGCGGTGCTCACAAACGAAGGCGTAAAGCCGATGGAGATCCGCGGCAAGCCCTTCGATCCGCGCATTGCCGAAGCCGTCGGCACGCTGCCGGCCGATGGCGCTGTCGAAGACACCATCGTCGAGGTCACCCAAAAGGGGTACACGCTCGGCGATGACGTGCTTCGGCCCGCCCAGGTAA
>DATHOO010000028.1:0-4230 GCA_035484815.1 Candidatus Acidiferrales bacterium | reverse complement strand
AACCCAACGGACGAAAGCCGGCGCTTCGGGGGAGAAAGAGCATGCCTAAAAAGCGAATCCCTCGGCCGCGGTTCGATGCCGAAACGATCCGCGCTTGCGGCGAGCTGGTTCGGTGCGTTGACGAGTCGCGCTCTCTTCGCGGAAACGCTCTGGCCGGACGAATTTCGCCGCCACTCGATCATCGCGACGTTGCACGAATAGTTCGCTCCGCTTTTGACGAGCTAACGTTGCGACAGCGTGAAATCGTCGTACGCTGCGACGTCAAGCGCGAGGGTTACGCTGCAGTCGCAACCTCGCTGCACGTTTCCGAGCGACACCTGTTCCGCGAGCGACGAACCGCACTAGGCACGATCGCGGACCGGCTTCTCACGGAGGTACCGGCGCGCGCAAAGGCGGCCGTCACCGTCGCTCCCGACGCGTTCGACGTCCGTTTTGCATTGGCCGAAGCTCTGGAAAATGGCGGTAACTGGCAAGCGGCGGCGGAGATCCTCGAACGGCTTGCCGCCGACGTCGCGCCTCCGGAGCAACGGGGCCCAATCGAGGTGCGACTTGCACGGGTGTATCGAGATGCGGACCTCTCCGCGCGGGCCTATCATCATGCCGGCCTCGCGACGACGCTCGCGCAACGGGCGACGATCGACGGCGATTTACAGCGGATCGAGGCCGACCTCGCCGTCGCCGCCGTGGCTATGAGTGCCGGCGACTGGAAAGTGTCCGACGACCTCGCACAGCACAGCATCATGCGGCTGCGCCCGTGGACCAACGGAAGCCTCGGAACGCGCGTTGCCAACGCACTGGTCGAAGCACTCCTTCTCAAAGCCGAACTGCTCGTCGACAATGGCGGCGTCGAGCGGGCCTTAGACCTTGCATCGGAAGCGTGCAGCGTGGCCGGCCGGAACGCCGCGGAACCTTCCGTTGAGATCAGCTGCCGCGCAATGGCTGCACTGACGAGCCTCCTTCTGGCGAAAGATACCCAGCGTTGCGAAGAAGCCCTGTGGGAGTGTTATCGCGCCGCAGTGTCCGCCGGTCTGGTCCGTGGCTCGCTGATCATCGCCGTGCATCTGGCAACGCACTATCGCATTAACGACCGCTCGGGAGACGCGCTGCGGCTGCTGACCCCGCTCGTCGGCACCGCCCGCGTCGCCGGCTCCGGGTGGGTGCAAGGCACCGTTTTAGGTCAACTCGTGCACGCGAACCTCCAGGCCGGATCGCTTACTGCCGCCGCTGCCTACGCCGCACAACTCTCCGAGTGTGCCACCAGCAATCCCTTGACGCTCGCCCTCGTGGAGATGTCGCGCGCACGGATCCATCTGGCTCGCCGAGAGTTCGCGCCCGCCCTTGGGGCCGCCGGCGCCGCCGAGGCGATTTACGCAGGCGTTGGCCTGGGTCGCTATGTTGGGTTGACGCTGCAGTTGCAGGCTGAGGCGCTCGCGGGATTGGGAGAGCTGGATCGAGCGCAACAGACCATCTCCCGGGCAATCGACGTCCTCAAAGAGACCAGTCACCCGCGGCCGCTTGCCGCCGCCTATCGCGTGATGGCGAGAATCACCGGCCGGCGGCAGTACGAGCTCGCCGCACGGCAGCTGCTACGCGAAATCGCGCTCTAGTTACGCGCCGCACGCCGCCGGCTTTTGGTCAGCCTACTGACACGAATTACAGCACCCCTTTCAGGGTTCTTTCGTCTTTCGAATTGAACGTTGAGCACTGATGAACGTCCTTCTTGCCAAACATAAACTCCTTGTATGATGGCATCAGGGCAGGTCACGCTGATTGAACTCCTTTGGTCTTGAGCCTGTGGGATAGATAGGCGGCCTGCCCGTGGCGCCCTTAGAGATCGGACGGTATCGTGAGCACCGCATCGCCGGTTAGCTCGAATGCACAAGGTCGATCGAGAAGGGGTGCCGTTACGGGAGGAGCTTGATGGCATCGTTCTTGGGAATCGATCTGTCGAAGGAAACGTTTCACGCATTTCTCCTGAGCGATCGCGCTGATGCAAAGAAAGTGTTTCCGAACACACCGAAAGGATTCGAAGAACTAACAACGTGGCTTACGAATCGCCGCGCCGCGGAGGCACACATTTGCATGGAAGCGACGGGCGCGTATTGGGAAGCCCTAGCCCTTTACCTTCATGGCCTCGATCGGCACGTCAGCGTAATTAATCCGGCTCGCATCAAGGCGTTCGCGCAGAGCGAGCTGCTGCGGACGAAAACCGACGCGGTTGACGCGGCGCTCATCGCTCGCTTCTGTAAGAGCCAGAGCCCTGAGCCGTGGATCCCGCCGCCGACGGAAATCCGTGTGCTGCAAGCGCTAATGCGGCATTGCGACCACCTCAAGAAAACGCGGGCGCAGCAATCGGTCTACGCACAATCATCGGACTCGGCCATCGTTGCGGCCTCGATTCGGGAGGTCATCGCCACGCTTGACGAACAGATTTCGAAGGTCGAGCGAACGATTCACCAGCACTTCGACGACCATCCCGATCTCAAGCGCCGGCGTGACTTACTGACGTCGATTCCCGGAATCGGCGAGACAACGGCCGGATCCATCTTGTCGGAGATGGCGCATATCGATAGCTTTCACTCCGCCAAGGCAGTTGCCGCGTTTGCCGGCCTATCTCCGCGAGAACGGCGGTCCGGGACTTCCATTCACGGCCGTCCTCGAATGTGCAAGACGGGCAACGCTCGCATTCGCAAAGCTCTTTACATGCCAGCGATGGTGGCTCTGCGGTGCAATCCGATTCTCAGGATTTTCGCCGAGCGGCTTTCGGCGGCGGGAAAGCACAAGCGGCTCATCATCGGTGCTGTCATGCGTAAGCTCCTCGTTCTTGCCTACGGCATTCTTCGCTCCGGCGTCCCGTTTGATGCAAATTATGCTTGACGCGGAATACGGTATCTATCCCACAACGCGGCTGCCCCATGGCATTTCTTGTATTTGCGTCTGTTGCGCGAGTCGCGCCCCACCGATCCTTCAGCAGCCGGTCGTTTTCCCCGTGAGCATATAGTTGAGCGATTTGATCGTTTCTTCGTAGCACAACCCGTCGACTTCGTTGGATTTGTATTGCTGGCGGCTCTTGCCGTTCGACGGCCCCGCGGTGCTCAGCGTGTCGCTGGTGCTGACCGTGTTTAGCGACGACCACGACGAGCCTTTGCCGGCTAGGTTTAGGCCGCTGCCGCTCTTAGCCTGGAGGACGTCAGTCGTCTGGGTTGCTTTACCCGACGCGACGACGTAGTTGTAGCGCAGGTTGAGCGGGTCGTTCCACAGGCTTTGCGTCGTATAGGTCTTGCCTGCCGCTGTGGTCTGTGTCTTCGACGAAATCGTGCCGGTCTGGACGATGTTTTGCAGATCCCGAGTCGACGTCACATCGATCTTTTGCACGTTGGAGAACGAGACGCTCTGAGTCACCTGCGTCGTAACGCGTCCCCTAGAGGTAATCACGTAGCCCTTCAGGCTCACGGGATGTGTCGCCGACACGTTGATTGTGCCCACGGCGTCGCCCGCCTTCGTGAAGCGCACGTGCTCGATGACGGTCTCTGCGGGCGAGAGCGCGGTGCCGTTCTCGATGAGCGCGCCGGTTACTTGCGTAGCGCCGTGATCTTCGTAGACGAGCAGCGCGGCGTTGGCTGCAAAGTAGTCGTCGTCGTTGAAAACCGAGACGGCGATGGTGTGCTTGTTGCCGTCGTCGAGCTGCGCCGCAAACGGCGTAAGGTCGATGCGGTACGGCTTGAAGTTCAGCGTCTCCACGCCGGGGATCGGAATCCACAAGTAGGGGTCGATGCCGCCCGTATAGATCCACGGATAGATCGGTGCGACGCCGGCCGGCTGTCCGTCGAGGGTCACCTCACCCTCGCGGAAGGCGGTGTTGCCGCAGTTGTTCAGCTTTGCGGCTAAGTCGTTGGGGAAACACGTATACCAAAACTCGTCGCCCGACTGCGATTCAAGAAAGACGTCGAGGTATGCCTTCTCGACGTTGGTCGGGAACGTGAAGGTACCGGTCATCTGATCGGTCGGTGCGTCGAGGTTGACGTATCCGCCGTCGGCGCCGGCCGAAAGCGGATAGACGGCGTCGGCACTCTTGCCGGCCGGATACTTTTTGGTCGCCGGATAGAAATCCAGCTCGGCGGTCCCGTAGATAATGCCCGTGTACTGCGAGTTGACGACGTTATAGACCGAGGCTTGCCCGGTCGAGGCCTGCGCAAATACCGGAGCGTACTCGGTGACGTCGCGCTCGAC
>DATHOO010000027.1:0-24932 GCA_035484815.1 Candidatus Acidiferrales bacterium | reverse complement strand
TGTGAAACCGTTGTGTGTCGAATCGTGGGGGATGGCTGAATTTGGGATACGAACGATCGACGGCCATCGGATCATGTTCGGCAGTCCAGCAGTCTGACCGCGTAAGACAGCGGAGCATGACCCTCGACGAAGCACTGAACCATCATTTCGGATATACGTCGTTTCGGCCGCTGCAGCGCGAGATCGTCGAGGCGGCGCTAGCCGGAAATGACGTGCTCGCACTCCTGCCGACCGGGGGCGGGAAATCGCTCTGCTATCAGTTGCCGGCACTGCTCGAGCCAGGGCTCACGTTGGTCATCTCGCCACTGATCGCACTGATGAAAGATCAGGTCGATGCGCTCGAAGCCAATGGCATTCCGGCAACGTTCCTCAACAGCTCGCTCGATCGGTCGGATACCGCGCATCGGCTGGCAGCGCTCGACCGCGGCGCCTACCGCCTGCTGTATGTCGCTCCGGAGCGCACCGTAATGGCCGGGTTTCTCGCCCGCTTGGCGGGCTGGGGCTTGCGTCGTATAGCGGTCGACGAAGCGCACTGCGTCAGCGAATGGGGGCACGACTTTCGGCCGGAGTACCGCCAGATCGCATCGCTGCGCTCGCGTTACCCCGACGCTCCGATGCTGGCCCTCACTGCGACGGCGACCGCGCGCGTGCGCGACGACATCGAGCGCTTTCTCGAGTTGCGGAAGCCGCGCCGCTTCGTTGCGAGTTTCAACCGGCCGAATCTGCGTTATGCCGTCTTCGAAAAAGCCGACGCCGTAAAACAACTGCTGTCGTGGTGTACGGCCCGTGCCGGCGAAAGCGGCATCGTCTACGTGCAGAGCCGCAACTCGGCAGAAGAGTTGGCGGCGAAGCTTTCCGCGACGGGCATCTCGTCTCGCCCGTACCACGCAGGCCTCCTGCCGCTGCAGCGCGCTCGCCACCAGGAGCTATTCATTCGCGACGAGATCCGCGTCATCTGTGCGACGATCGCCTTCGGCATGGGCATCGACAAACCCAACGTGCGCTACGTCGTACATTACGATGTGCCCAAGAACGTTGAAAGCTATTACCAGGAAACCGGTCGTGCCGGCCGAGATGGCCTCGCCAGCGATTGTGCGCTCTTCTTCAGCGGAGGCGATGCGGCCAAGCAGCGGCATTTCATTCGTCAGATAGAGAATTCGCACGAACGCGAGAAGGCCGAGCGCCTTCTGCGACAAATGCTCGACTTCGCCGCGACAACGCATTGTCGCCGCAGTCACCTGTTGCGCTACTTCGGCGAGGAGGCAGTCGCCAACACGTGTGGTAACTGCGACAACTGCCTGCAGCCGCCGGAGCGAGTTGACGGCACGGAGGCCGCTCGAAAGCTGCTCTCATGCATCTATCGCGTGCGCGAGCACAGCGGCTTTTCGAGCGGTGCGCACCACATCGTCGATGTGCTGCTCGGAAAACGCACGGAGAAGGTCATCGCATGGGGACACGATCGCTTATCGACTTTCGGAATCGGCGCCGAGCAGAGTAAAGGCGAATGGATGGCGCTGCTCTCCGAGCTCATACGAACCGGTTGCATCGAGCAGGACTCCGAACATCGAACCTTGTTCGTAACCGAGGAAGGCTTGCGTGCGCTCAAAGAGCACCGTGCTTTCGCTTTTGCCATGCCGCGGTTCGTTGCCAAGACGGAGAAAGCTCGAAGCCGCCGGCTTCGGGCGATTCCAGCGGTCCAGGATGATGCACTGTTCGAAAGACTGCGCAGGCTGCGCAAGCGTCTTGCGGACGATCAAGGCGTTCCGCCGTATGTCGTCTTTTCTGACGCGACTCTACGCGAAATGTGCGCGGAGCAGCCGGTGACGCTGCCGGCGCTTCGGAAGATCGGTGGTGTTGGCGACGTCAAGCTCGAACGCTATGGCACTGCCTTCGTCGAAGCACTACGCTCGTTTGATGCGGCCGACGCCACAGGCTAGGGTAGCTAGTTGCGAGCGCCGAGTCTTGCGCTTTCGGGAATCGTCTCGATGAGCTGCTGGCTTTGAAGCCAGGCATTCAAAAGATTGAAGGCCGGGAAGCTCAGCTTCGTGAGCAGACGATCCTCGCGCCAACTTCCCGTGCGCGCCACGTACATGCTGTGATCGGCGCCGGGAACGATCCCAATCGTATAGTTCTTGTTCCCGGCCGCGGCCATCGTCTTTACGAATAAGGCGATGTTCTCATTCGGATCGCCGATGGTATCGTGCTGCGCGAACAACAACAGAACCGATCCCGGAAAACGCCGCCAGAACTCGGCGGGTTCAATGGAACCCGACTCGCGCCAGAACTTCCAAGCGCTGGAGCTCTTCGATGCCGGTGGACCCACGTACGGGTCCGGAAACCAACTCCGCTCTGCATATTTTTTGTAGCCCGCCGCGTATTCGCTCCAGCCCAGGCCCGTGCGCGCGTAGTGAAACTTGAGGCGCTGAAAGGCTACCGCATCGGCAATGTCGCGTTCGTCGAAGCCATCCACGCGCATCATGTTTGCGGTACGCTCGACCTCCTCGGTATTTGCGTCGACGATGCTGCCCGATTCGTTTACGATAAAACGAACACCGTTCTCGAGCGTGGCCACTTTTGGCGCGATGATCCCACCTTGGCTCAGCCCCCATATTCCGACCCTTGCCGCGTCAACGCCGGGTTGCTGTTTGAGAAACCGAAATGCGGCCGCCGCCACCTGCTCGACACCGTTGTCCCCCGCCGGACCGCCGGAATCGCCGACCCCGCGCTTGTCGAAAGTTAATACGACAAAGCCGAGTCGCACAAACTGGTCCGAAACGAAATCTTCGAGCGCGTAAAAGCCGCTTCGCGGCTGTCCGTTTGAACCCGCGAGAATGAGCACGGCGGGAAACGGACCCACTCCCGCCGGCCTTCGAAGGGTTCCCGCGATCTGCGCGCCGAGCGCATCGAAGGTGACGTCGGTACGACTGCCGGCGGTGACTCGGTGCAGCATCGTCGTCGTGCCGTCCACGGCAAACGTGAGGTCGTTGGCTGAGGAGCTGAACTGCGCGGTTACGGCCACCGGAACGTAAATGAGCAGCGACGGCCCCCCGAAGAACGCCCCGTTGGCGAGCGGATAAAGCCGGCCGGTTCTTCCCGTCAAACGATCGAAGAAATAGAGGGCTCCGAGTGACTCGCCGACGACGACGTCGTGGCCATGCTCGTCGGAGAAGTCGCCGGTAAACGGAAGCAGATCCCTTCGGCCCATCTTACGCAGCGGCCAAAGGTCCAACGTGCCCTGGCTTGCGCCGAAGCGGTAACCGCCCTGTATCCGTTCGCCAGAGAGCGCGCCCGCCATAGATAATGTGGTGCCGTCTTTGACCGCAGTGATCGTCGTCGTTCCATCGGCAGTGGATGCCGAGGCCGGATACTTGCTTTCCCCCTCTTTTGGGAAGGCGATGCTTGCGAGCTGATTGCCTTTCGCATCATGTGAGAGCGTGACGACCAAATAGAGCGAATCCGTGCCGCGCTGCACGACTCCGGCCCACGAACCATCGACCCCCGCCGGCGGCGTGCTCGCGATCGCGAAAAGGCATGTAAATAAAGCGCCTGCAAACGCCGAGAACATGCTCGGCACTTACTGCAAGATTCGGCGCAGTTCGGCGGGCGTATTCCCGGCGATGCGGCGAATCGAACGCGTCATGTGGCTTTGATCCGAAAATCCGCTACTTCGGGCGATGGCCGACAGGGTGCGATCGAGCTTACGAATATGCCGGCAGGCGTCCTGAACCCGCAGCCGCATGACGAAATCGCCAATGGTGCGCCCCCGAAACCGGTAGAAGGTTCGGGCGAGATGCGACGGGTCGATGCCGACCTCGTGCGCCAGTTGCCGTAGGCTGTAGGGCTTGCGAAAGTCCTCCACTAACCGTTCGACGACCGCATCAAACCAGGACGGCTTGAACGCGTCGCCCGGGGGTGACGCGGGAAGATACGCGCATAGTTCGAGCAGAGACTCCTCGACGGTTTCATCCGAGGCGGTGCCGGCGACGAAATCATGATAGAGGCGAAGGGCAACCCACGAGGCGCCGTCCCCGTGCAGTTCGTACGCATATTGAGGGGCGCCGCCGTAACGCTCGATCGTGCTTTGCCACTCTTCGTCGAGCTCGACGATGAAGAAGCGAGCGCCGTCCTCGCCGATTGCGTCGTCGTGCACCAACGATGCGCCGTGAAACACGGCCGTGAACGGATCGTAAGAGATCGGTTTCGTGCCGACCGTTTCGTTGTAGAAGCCTTGCAGCAGCATGCAGAGATACGGCCACTGGTGAGCGTGCGTTGGGAGACATCGCGAGCCAGGATGCGTCACTTCGGAGAGAATCGCGCCGGCGATACGCTTTGAGACCGTATCGCCGAAAAACTGCCCGGGTTGCATTTGAAGCGTATCAAGGTCCTGGTTCAACGTGTACCTCGCATCAAAGCATGTTCGAGCTACGGGCGCATCTGTCCTTAGAACCAGACTTGCGTGTTGCGCCGGAGCGCTTGTTCGGGTCAAAACCGCGAGCTACCATGAGGGGACGGAGTTATCGTTGTTGTTATTGAGAACCATTTATAAATACCTCGCCCGCTTTCTCGTATTGGCGGCTGCGTTTTTGTGCGCGACAATGCCCGCAGCCGGGGCGCCCACATCGAAGGTTAACGATCGATGGCCGGCATTTGCCCCCGACGCTCATTCCATCGCATTCGAACGCTCGCGGGGGACTTCGATGGACATTTACGTTGTGAGCATTGATGGAGGTGCGGCGCGGCGCATTACGTCGGGGGCGCGCGGCGTTTTAAGTATGGCCCCCGCGTGGTTTCCCGATGGAGCGCACCTGCTCTACACGACGACCGACGCGACCTCGATGTATCCGAGCGGAGCGTTCTACGAGATACCCAGTGGCGGAGGCAAAGCTCGATCGGTAGGGCCGCCAGGGGCGCGCGGCCGCAGCATAAGCCTGGACGGATCGAAGGTTCTCTATCTTACGCAGAGTTGGGAAGTAGCCGAACTCGACCTTGACACGGGAGTGCAGACCGTCCTAAGCCATCCCGCGCCGGGCACCTGGGATACGGAAGCCACCTGGTCGCCCGACGGCAAGAGCATTGCCTTCGGTTGTGATTACTCACCTAGCGCGAAGGTGGCGCGCTCGGACATCTGCGTCATGAACGCCGACGGATCGGCGCGCCGGATTGTCTTTTCCCGATCGGACGCAGCCGAGTGGGTGACTTGGTCGCCTGACGGAAAATTCATAGCGTTTCAAGCCGACAGCAAGGACTTTACGGTAGGTTCCATCGTCGTCGGCGACGTTGAGAGCGGTCGCACCGTCGAGATCAGTGTTGCGACGGGGTTCGCCCTCAACGAAACGCCGGCGTGGTCGCCAGACAGCCGCTGGATCGCCTTTCAAGTGAAGACCGAGGACGGGTACCGTATCGCGCTGATGCATCCCGATGGCTCAAACTTTCACCAGATAACCTAGCCGTGACGCCCTTTAAAGGAAAAACAGGCCACTGGTGGCCGCGACTATCGCTCGCATTCGCCGCTTTCGCGACAGTCATGGGCATGGAATGGCCCTCCGACCTTGGATCGTGCAAAGGACACGTCGTTGAGCACCAAGAGCGCACGTACGGCACGGTACGAAATCTCGACTTGACCTGGGGAAAGCGGTGGGCGTCGGGCGATGCCGCCTTCCTCGATTGCCTTTACGATCCGACGTGGCACTACGTTACGCCCAAGGCTATCATCGACAAGAGCCACGATTTGGCCCAGTCTCGACGCTTTGCCGCCACCCATCACAACTTCAGGGATTGGCCTATTGCATCGGTGATGGTTTATCTTGACGGCGACTTCGCCGCATCGAGCGGATTGACGCACTCGCCCGACGGCAGGCACGCACGGCGGTGGACGGACTACTTTATGTGGGACGGCGCGCGCTGGCACGCGGTTTTCTCCCAGGCAACGCCGGTAAATTAGGGCGCAGCCTGAGGGTCCACCGCGATGCTATCGTAAAACTCCGACTCGATACCCGTCGAAGCTCGCCCCACGCTTCCCAGCGGGTAGCTGTTGGCCTGCACGCTCCCGTAGCCATGCGACTGGTTCGAAAGAGTAAAGCTGGCTGCCCAAAGCGTGTTTTGCGAGCGATTCAGCGAAATGCCGGTATAGTAGCCACTTTGAGCACCGGAACCGTATACGAATGTTGACGTGGGGGACCCGCTCCAGGGCCGTTTGAACACGGCGAGGGTGTTACTGTTGCCGACGGTATTTAGGATCAGGTTCTCCTGGCGATCGAACACAATGCCTTCGGGCAACTGCCCCGACTCGATGTTCTGAAGAATCGTGTCGGCGCCGGTACGCGTGTTTACGGAGACTAGCAGGGGTTGGCCGGAGCTGTTATAGCCGTCAGCGAGTAGCTGGTGGGCATCGGCGGCTAAATACTCCACCTCGTTCAAGTGCGATGTAAAGAGGGTGCGGGTGGGTGCGCCTCCGCCGGTCTCGATCTCGCTTGATTCAAAGAAATCGATAACGTTGTCGCCGGCATTAGCAGCGTACAAGTCGCCATTTCTGTCGAATGCGAGTCCTATCGCATACGGACCTTGTGACAGCTTCAGCGTGGCAAACAGCGTGATCTGCTTACTCTTCACGTGCCAAACAGTTACCGTCGACGACTTTGTACCGACGGCTAGATCGCCGGTCTGCGAGTTGACTGCGAGGCCGATGCCGGTGCACGAACACTGCGAAATCATCTTGAGCGTTTTCGCGCTATAAACGTCGACATTTCCCACCTCTCCGTTGGAGACAAAGATCCAGGCTACGGAGGGCGGCCCTTTCCCGCTGGGCACGTGGGGTTCCGAGAAGGTCGGGCTTAAAGCCCTCATCCGGTCAGCGTCGATCGGTCGCGTGGACGCGGGGACCGAGCTGGCCCCCTGGCACGCCGCTAGCAATAGCGGTAGAGCCGCGATCATGATAACCCGGCGCATGGTAACCTCTTTTCTTCAACGGGCCGGTAGCTTCGTTTGAAGTGAAAGGCGCAGCCGATAGGAACGCCTGGATGGAGTCTAGCGATGCGAGATGAAGAAAGTCTAAAGCCTAGCCGCCCCAGCGTTTGCGAAACCGATCGTTTGGAACCAGATAGATTTTGTCGTGCGGATAATCGAGATAGACGTCAAAGTTTCGCAAAAAATCCTGACCGATCAGGCCATCGTAATCTTCGAGCTCAAACGACGGTGCGTTTTGCGTCATTTCGAAGAGCCATTTCGGAAAGCTCCAGCCGCTGACCACGACTGGCCCAACCTGCAGCGGGCGATAATCGACCGTGCCGCCGACGCCGGAGAAATCGTTGATAAAAGGGAAGGCGTCGTTCATCGATTCACCGAGACCGCGATCGCGCAGCTCCTGCGGATGCGCGTCGCCGTAGCGAGAGAAGATCGTGCTGCGGTCAGCACCGGTGTCGAGCACGAAGGCCGGGCCTGCGAGCCCATCAATCGTGACGCCGATCGTTGGCACGTCGTCGTCGAACGTCGCGACGAGCGCGCGGGCGTTGGTGGGCGGCGTAAACGTCGCTGCCGGCAGCGCCTCGATCGTGCCGCGTACATAATCGAGGTGCCAGACGGCGCTGCGGATCACGTCGTATCCCAGAAGTCCGGCAATCGGCTTGCCCGTATCGGTCCATTGTGTGAAAGGCAAACTTCGGGCGTGTATGTCGTTGAGGGTGACGTTGCCGATCGCCATCGCGGGGATGATGACGTCGCTTTCAACGTACGTGCCGGCGGTTTGGCTCGTAATGTGCCCGTACGTCTTCAGCCCGAGGGCGCCGATCACCGCCGAGTCGATTACAATCCCGTCGGCACCGGAGTCAAATATGCAGTTCACCGTATAAGCGCCGAGCTTCACCGGAACGACAAAGGCATCACCCGACATTGTGGCTGGAATTTCCGCGGGCAACGAGGTCGGCGCGATCAGCGTGAGGCGGTCCGGGGGAATCGCAGTCTCCGAAGGCGCCACCGCGGTCCCAACTAGCCGTGAGAGCAGTGTGCGATCTCCGTCGTTGGTCGCAAATCCGTCGGTCGTGTGAGTGTGCCAGGGCTCGACGAGCCCGTCGGTCGTTCGATAGTCGTCGAAAGTCACCGTGACACGGCGCCCGTCGCGAATCTCCTCGAGCCGGTCCAGCCGAAAGGTATGGGCGTCGTAGAAGCGATACTCGAGCCGGCCTCCCGAGGGCTGGACGCGCACGACGAACGCGTTGACTGGCTGCGTTGCGCGGCCGAGCAACGTAACGCCACTGCCACCGCGCCTGAAGGCCGAATTATCGATGTCGTCGGCGCGGTGGAGCCCTGAAGCGACTGAGACTTGGCCGTTGGCATTCATCTGCCAGGCTCGGCCGCCCCACGATCCCCATGCCGTCGAGCTGGGTCCCAGCGTCTGGTCCGCGCGAAAGTTTTTACCAGACTGCACGTACGTCAACGTACCAGTCATTGCGCCATTGGAGATCTTCCACTGCTCGCGGCGGGTGGGCGCTACGCCCTGCGCGAGCGTGCCCTCCGCGCGATTGTTTGCCGCGATTAGCCGCTCGAGAGTCATCGCCGCCGGCGCAATGCCCGGGGGAGGGCTGGTATCGGGTTCGTCCGCGCGGGCGTTCGCGACGAGCAGCAGCGCAACAATGCCGCCGAGCGCGATGCCGCGCCCGCTAGCCATTCGGTTTGAAGGTCTTGAAGAAGAGGGCGTTCGGTTTGACGGTAAGGCGTCCGTACGGGTAATCGAAATAGACGTCGTAAAACTTGAGATAGTCAGTGCCGATGATGACGTCGACGGAACGATCGCCCAGCATCAGCGGAGAGTTCGTCGTCGGGATACCCGCGCGCTGATAATCCGAAAGCGCGAAGCGGAAGTGCGAGAGCCTCGCAGTCCAAGTTTCCATCTTAACGCCGTAGCTGTCCGCGCCCGCGACCGGCAAGATACCGGCGGCGTGCATCTTTCCCGAGACATCGGCGACCTCCGAGGGATGGGCGTCGACAAAGCTGCCGAGGATGAAGCTATAGGGCATGATCGTACTGAGTACCGCACGATCGGTGACGATGTCGCCGATCCCGGCGTGAACGAACGGCAAGCCGTCGTCTAGCGTGAACGGAACGTCGACGCTGGCGCCGGTAGGATTCCCGGACGCGAACTGCGCGACCGGCAGCGCCTCGACAGTGCCGTTGGTGAAGTCGAAGTGCAGGACGTTTGCCGCGAAGAAATCGTAGCCGAGAACGCCGACGACCTTAGTGTTGACGCTGGGCTGGTAAGCGAAGTCCTCGCTGGTAAGCGTGAAGTCGTCGAGCGCGACTCCGGCGGCCGTAGCGTGCGCGAACCGAGTAAAGAAGCGAACCTTCGTGCCATCGGGCAGGTGCGTTACTTGGCCATAATCAGGAAGGCCCATCTCACGTGCCACGTCCCAATCGATGATCGACTCACTCGCACTCGAGTCCAGCAAAAAGTCGAGCCCGCGACCGGCGACTTGAAGACGGATAATGTAAGCGCCGAGCATCATCTTCCCAGGCAGCGGGGAGGGCAGTTCCGGAGGTGAAACATGCGGAGCGTTCGGAGCCATTTCGAAAGTGGACTCGGGGATGTTGACGCCTTGCTGCAACGAGGCGAGCTTCCAGTCATCGTCGAGCTGGGGGCGGCCGTCGGTGTCGTGGACGTGCCACGGCCGCGAGATTCCATCGGTAACCCGGAAATCGTCAAATGTCTCGATCAACCGACGCTTACCGGTCGGAGCTTCTACGCGCACCACCTGGGCATTGTCGGCGTCGTAAAAGATGAACTCCGGATGGGTCTTGCCTGGTCGTTTGACTTTGACGACGTAGGCGGGATGCGCACCGAGAGTTTTCCCGAGGACCGAGGCGTCATTTTTTGGATCTGCAGCATCTTCCGTTACGCGGGTGGCGTAGAAACTGCGCTCGTCGATTTCGGTCGTCAAGCAGCTAAAGCCATTCGCGTCTTGATGCCAGCGGCTTTCGCCGTGTTGCCCGTACTCGTCCACGAACGGGCCGTAGGCGATCCGCGAACGATAATCCGTGCCGTCTCGCTGTAGATCCTCGGTTCCGCTCATCCCGGATTCGGTGAACGTCCAATGCTCGACGACGCTATCTCGCTGACCTGCCGCGCGGGTACCAATCGCCTTTTCGTGATTAGCAAGAACCTGCGCGAGGCTCACGTCCGTTGCTACAAGTCCCGGCGGCGGTTGGTCGGTTTGCGTTGCAACAGCCTGACTCGCCGCGGCGCACCAGGGCAACGCGAAGAACAGCGCGAGCAGAATGATAAGCCGCGAACTCATGCGGTCGCCGATATTTCACAAGCCCGCGTGAGCCACCTTCGCGGAGTTTCCGTAACCCGGTTGGTTTAACGAACTGAGCGACCGAGGACCTTCCGGGCCATCAACTTTCTCCGATTCGTTATGACGATTGTCCAGACATCAGCACTTTTGGTTGACTTGTTCGCCTGAATAAATCTCGATGACCCCGTATCCTACGCCCACAATGGTCGCGCCGCTAAAGAGGTGCCCGAGGTTTGGAAGGACGCCGCCGTACGGGCCTTTCTTTGCGACGGTGTGGCAAGGCGGTAACATCAGGTCGAGTTTGCCGAACGCTACGATACCGTAGGCGGTGTAGGTGCTGCCCGCGTCGATCGTTGGGGACGTCAGCCCCCCTGTAGATCTTAGCTTTGAACGGAACTGCGTTCCCGCATGGAAATGAAGGTTCAGATACACAATCGACGCTCCGGTGCCGAGTTGAGGCTCGTTGTAGATGTTTTCCGTGCTCGTTCGAATCGTTAGCTTCACGGAACGCTCGACGCCCGGATACTGCATCGAGCCGCCGAAACCCCCGAACTCGGGGATGCAGAACGAACCGCCCTTAGTTTTGAGCTTCACGCTGATGCTTCCGAATTTCTTCGTCGTCCGTTGGCCTTTGCAGGTGGGCGGCCCGGTCAGGGCTCGAGCAGCTGTCGCCGGTGCGGGCACCGCGTTAGTGATTGAGGTCTGCGACCCACCGCAGCCGGCCAGTATAATGACGGCCACGCCAAGGCCTAGAGCATGGCGGCCAGTGTTCAATCTCGTCATCGCTCAAGGTTCGCTATCCCTGAGCGGTTCCCGCCGTGACCGTCCGCGCCGGCTGTTGGGTTAGTCTGGCGCGATCGTTGTTGTAGTCCATCAGACGGTGCTGGTAGTTCCGCCCCGCACTCCGCTCGTCGATGATGATGCGCACGACTTCCATCGCTGGACGGCGGGCGAAGGCCTTTATGTCGCAGTAAAGACTGCTACCTCCGTGACATTTCGCACCCATCTCATTTGATGCTTCTCGCCGGGAACCACGATGCGAAAGGGGCCTAACTGCGACCCGATTGGGGAACCGTTGCGACGGTCGGCTACTAGCACGATCTTATCCGTAATGCTCGGATCGAGTTCGCACAAGGCAAATACGGCCCGGTAGCCATCGGACGCCCGCACAACCACGTAGTCGGCAACCGCGTGACCGCGGATTGCCGTCCCTGAAGGCGCGCCGTTCTTCGCAAGCAACGCGCCAAGGTCCACGCCGGAATATGCAGCGCTTTGTCCGTTTTCCTCGACGACGGTTACCGTTCGACGGGGAAGATTTGCCAGCGCACTCTCGGAAATCGTAAGTTGCAGAACGACACCGCTCGATGAACTCGGCGCCGTCTGGGCATTCCCATTAGCGCCTCCAGACACCACCAGCATTACGAAAACCGCTACACTTGTAAACCTCTGCATCATGCGCCCTCTCGTTGCGGCTGTTTTTTATTTATCCTTCGCTGATGACGCTACGTAGCAGTTCGAGCAGATCAACGACGCCTCCGGTGGCGCGCGCTCATCGAGGTTCGTCAGAAACCTGTCGCTCCGAGGATAGCCTTGGGCTCGAGGTATTCTTCGAGCCCGAAAACTCCAAACTCACGCCCAATGCCTGACTGTTTGTAGCCGCCGAAGGGGGCCATTGGATCGTGAGGCGCACCGTTGATCGACACGCGCCCGGTTTGGAGTTGGCGCGCGACGGCTTCCGCCCGGGCCCGATTTGATGAAATGACGTACGCGGATAGGCCATAGGTGCTGTCGTTCGATATTTCGATGGCCTCCTGTTCGGTACGGTAACTGATGACCGCGATCACCGGACCGAAGATCTCCTCGCGCGCAATCCTCATATTATTCGTGACACCGGCGAAGACTGTCGGTCGCACGAAGTAGCCGCTCGTGAAGCCTTCGGGCAGCCCCTCCCCCCCGGTAATCAGCGTGGCGCCTTCATCGGTTCCTGCGCGAATATAGCCCTCAACGCGCTCGTATTGCTTTTGGCTAACGATCGGTCCGAGGACGGTGTCACTGTCGTTAGGGTCGCCGACCTTCATCGATTCAACCGCGCGCTTAAGGCGCGGCAGAAACGCATCAAGCATGTCTTTTGGTACGAGAACGCGCGTGCCGTTGATACAAGCCTGCCCGTTATTCTGGAAGCCGGCATCAATCACGAGACATACAGCGGTGTCAATATCCGCATCGTCGAGTACGATCGTTGGAGATTTTCCTCCGAGCTCCAGCGTCACGCGCTTCATCGTATCTGCGGCTGCGCGCAGAATCGATTTACCGACCGCGGTGGAACCGGTGAACGAGACTTTCGAAACATCGGGATGCGACGCAAGCTCGGCGCCAACCACCTCACCACGCCCGTTGACGATGTTAAATACCCCGTCCGGAAGGCCGGCTGCATCGAGACATTCAGTTAGGAGATCGGTTTGAATCGCGCTCATTTCGCTTGGCTTAATGGCAGCGGTGCAGCCGGCGGCGATCGCGGTCCCGAGTTTGCTACAAATGAAGCCATAGTTGGAATTCCACGGCGTGATGAGAGCGACGACTCCGACCGGTTCCATTACGACTTCGGCCGAGCCGATGCGTCGTGTAAACTCGTAACTCTCAATCGTTTTCGCTGCGTTGAGAAACGCATCGCCCGCATAACGCACCATCCACGATGCTCGTTCGCGTGGCGCTCCATACTCCTCGATCATCGCTGCGAGGAGATCTGCCGTTCGCTTTGCTACCGCATCATGCAGGCCGCGCAGCATCTCGATGCGTTCTGCTTTAGACGTTCGGGAGAGTGCTGGAAAGGCACGTTTCGCAGCGGCGACCGCCCGCCGGGCGTCCTGCTCGTCTCCCAGGCGGACCTTACCAATGACCTCGCCTTTTGCGGGATTGAAGAGCTTGAACTCCTCGACCCCATGCGGCGCTACAAATTTTCCGTCGACGTAGATCCTGTCGATATTTCGCATACGATCCTCCAACCAACTAGTTGGTTTTATAGTATCGCGTAGTGCGGTTGCTGTCAACCAACCAGTTAGTTTATAATAAGCGGCATGGCGAGAGAGGGCAGTAAAGCCAAAATATCAACTGCGGCGCGGGGTTCCGAGGAGACGCGAAGGCGCCTTTTATCGTCGGCTACGGCGGAGTTCGCGGAGCACGGCATCGCCGGCGCGCGGGTCGACCGGATCGCCGAAGCGGCCGGAGTGAACAAGCAAGCCATCTACGCCTACTTCGCGAGCAAGGAAGGGCTGTTCGACGCCGTCTTCGACGCTATGGTTCTGCAAGGGCTCGAGACCGTGCCGATCGACGCATATAACCTCCCCGAGTACGCTGCCCGGTTACACGACCGCTACCAAAAGCATCCCGAAGTCTTGCGCATCGCAACGTGGTATGCGCTCGAACGAGGGCGCGGAACTCCCCATCCCAGCGCCTTGCGTTCGTCGAAAAACAAGGTTGCAGCGATTCGCGAAGCACAAGTAGCTGGAGCCGTGACGAAAACGATCCCGGCCGAGGATCTGCTCATGCTGGTGCTGAGCATTTCTCGTTCGGGTCATACCGATTCGCCCGAATGCGTTAGCCCGGCACGAGCTGCCAGAGCGACAAGGCAACACATCGCCAACGCCGTTCGTCGCCTTGTGGCTTCCGATTAAGCCGGCAGCCAAAGCACGATCCTCGCGCTCAGAGCCGCGAAGTGACGGTTGTGCTTAAGACTTAAGCACCGATCGGCAAAACGGCGAACCAGAGAATGGTAAACGCATCGCCGAGATCGCCGGAAAGTGTGGAGTCGACCGCGATCAAGCACGTTTCTGCGCGCCAGTCGATGGGCATACTCTCCGGAATGCTCGGGATAGAACGATGAAAACTACCGCATGAACGCGCAGGCGGCAAACACTCGATTTGTAGCGGCCGCGCAGGGATTCGTCCGGTTCTTTAAGATTCTGGGGCCCGGGCTCATCACCGGCGCGGCGGACGACGACCCATCGGGCATTTCGACGTATTCGGTAGCCGGCGCGACGACCGGCTTTTCGATGCTATGGCTGACGCTGATATCGACCCCAATGATGGGTGTCATTCAAGGCATGTGCGCGCGAATTTCGATGGTGACAGGCGAGGGGCTTGCGGCCCTCATGCGCAAGCGTCTCCCGTTGCCGATAGCCTATTCGCTGGCTTCCCTGGTCATTGTCGCCAACACGTTCAACATCGGAGCCGATCTGGGTGGAATGGCCGACGCGGCACATCTTGTCCTTCCGATGCCCGTCGATGCGTGGGTCTTCTTCTTCGGGATCGGCCTGATCGCGGCTCAGGTCTGGCTATCGTACGCCGTGATTGCACGTTTCTTCAAATGGCTAACGTTGTCGCTCTTCGCATATATCGTTACGGCCTTTATCGTCCACCCCCCGTGGCCGCTTGTCCTTCGGCAGTTCGTCACGCCGCAATTCCATTTCGATTCCGGTTGGCTTTCGACGATGGTCGGCGTCCTTGGGACGACGATCACTCCCTACCTCTTCTTCTGGCAAGCGTCCTTGATGGTTGAGGAGGACAAGGCGTCGGGAAATGTCACGCCGGCATCGCGACGCGGGACCGATGAGTTGGCGGTCAAAGACATGCATGCAGATGTGAATGCGGGAATGATCTTCTCCAACGTCGTCGCCTTTTTTATCATTGTCACAACCGCCGCGACGCTTGGAGCTCACGGAAGACATAACATTGCCACGGCGCAGCAGGCAGCTGAGGCGTTGCGGCCGCTGGCCGGGCGTTTCGCGGAACTGCTATTCACCCTCGGCATGGTCGGCACGGGCATACTGGCCGTCCCGGTAATGGCGGGATCGTCGGCCTACGTCGCGGCCCAGACGTTCAAGTTCCGCGAGGGATTGAACGAGAGCCCCGAACGCGCCCCGAAGTTCTACGGTGTTATCGCCGCCGGCATCATCATCGGCATCGCCATGGACCTGCTGCGAGTCGATGCGATTAAAGCGCTGTTCTGGGCAGCGGTGCTTAATGGCGTTGCCGCCGTTCCACTTCTCGCAGTCATTGTCTGGCTGGCCTCGAGGTCGTCGATCATGGGCAAGTGGAAGAGTTCGCTGCTCGCGCGCGCCTGGGGTTGGGGAACCGTCGCCCTCATGGGTGCGGCGACGCTTGGTATGTTCTTTTTCATGGTTAAGGGGTCGTGATTCGTACACGCTAGGGGCTCGAAGCATAACGTTCATTTGTTTCGCCACCTGGTTGGGTGGGAAGTACCTTGGCCACGATGAGCAAAGACATAATTACCAAAGCCGCAGATGCGGTTAAACATGCGGTAGACGATACAAAGGATGCCGTTCACGAGGCTGGTCACCGCGCCGCCGCCGACACTGAGAAGACGCGCAGAGATGCGTTAGGGAACGAAATGACCCCTGGCGAGAAGGTTGGCTCGGCCGCAAACGAGATAAAACACCGGACGCAAGCCGAGGTTGACGAGGCAAAACGAAAGCTCCGAGATCACACCTAGCCGCCGAGGCGCGATTTAAGCGCGCGACGGTCTTCAGATCGCCGCGCGCTTAATGGCCGCGACTCACGGCGCTCGCTCAGGACAGCGGTGAGACGTCCTATGGAGCAGGAGGACATGGAATGGGCGCAGCGGCGCGCCGAGCAGCGGGACAGATAATCCCGCTCGTCAAAGAGACCTTTACCGAATTTCAGCGCCATAAAGTACAGTGGCTTGCAGCGGCAATCGCGTATTTTACAATCTTCGCCATTGCACCATTGATTATCGTAGTCGTGGAAATTGCCGGACTGTTCCTAGGCCAACATCAGGCGGTTCTCGACAGCCTCTACGGCTATATGTCGTCCTCAGCCGGACCGTCGGCCGCGCATGGGGTTCAGGCGATCGTCTCGGCCACGTTTTCCCAACGTAAGGTGGGATTGCCGGCACAGCTCGTTGGTTGGGCGGTGTTCGTTGTTGGGGCCGTCGGTTTGTTTACCTCCCTACAAGAGGCATTTAACACCGTTTGGGACGTGACCCCAGAAAAGAAAACCCTGCTTGAAACGATTAAAAGGCGAGCGCTTTCGTTCGGAATGGTACTGGGAATCGCGTTTCTCCTCTTGGTGTCGCTCGGCGTCAATGCGGTGTTGACGATTGCCAGCCACGCAATGGTGGGTGTTATTCCGAGATCTCCAGCCGTCGCAAAGCTGCTCGACTTCGTAATTTCCGTCGCGATGGTTACGGCGCTGTTTGCACTGCTTTTCGAATATCTACCGGAACAGCGAATCGCCTGGCGCGACGTTTGGCTTGGCGCCAGCGTTTCCGCACTGCTCTTCGTTGTGGGCCAATCTTTGCTGGGATGGTATCTCGGTCGCGCCGCCTTCTCATCGGGCTACGGCGCTTTCGGAGGTCTTATCGCGTTTTTAATCTGGACTTACTACTCGGCACAGATCATGCTTTTCGGTGCCGAGTTCACTCACGTTTACGCGCGTCGCTTTGGATCGCTACAACCGTCGCGCTGTTACGAACCTACGCGAAGGTGCGCAATGTGACTCCAAAGTCCGAACGCTTTAAGAAGCCAGACGATAAGAACAATAACAACAACCGCATTCAAAAGCGACTTTACCGGAGCTGCCATTGGAATGTACGTGTTGATTAACCAGAGCACAACTCCGACTACGATCAAGACGATGACAACTTCGATCAAAGGCATGCTCTATCTCCTCTCCTTCAACCACTCCACAAGGCTCCCGGCGTTCTTGCGCGCGGCTTTTTTGCTCGTCATTCCTATTACCCTGAAGTTCGTTTGCGCAAACGGTCGCGGAGCGGCCCCGGCTTAAACGGCCGATTAAGTGGGAAAACTCGCGTCGCAAAGCGCATAGCGGAGGCCGCTAGCTTAAGCTTCGTCGTAAAAAGCTATTTAATGATTTAGGAGGTACAACCGGCGTATGTCGAACTCGCTGTATCAAATTGTCGGCAGCCTGACGGATTCTGAGCGCGACTTTGGTCTTGCGGCGCAGCGGATCCAAGAGGCGTTGCTAACGATCCATGCCCCCACCGTCTGCGGACTAGACCTGGGTGTGAAGGCTGCACCGGCGAGGCTCGTCGGTGGAGACTACATCGATCTGTTCCCCATCAATAAGCAGCAACTTGTCTTTGGCCTGGGCGATGCGTCGGGGAAGTCACTTTCGGCCGCCCTCAACGCATTGATGCTAAGATACCTAGTGCGCGGCTTGGTACGGGTGCTAGGAAGCCGGGAGCTTGAATCAATCACGGGACATACAAACGGCGTCGTGGCGGAGGATCTGCGCGATGGCGACCACTTTATTACCTTTGTTATCGGCGCGATCGACGCCGGTTCGGGAGCCCTGAGAATCGTTAACGCCGGACATGAACCGCCGTTGATCTTGCGATCGGGTTGCTCTTCGGTTGAGACATTGTCCAGCCGCAACCTTGTCTTGGGTGTAGATGCGGACGTGACGTTTATCCCAGAAGAAACGTTGCTCGGAGTCGGGGATCGCGCAGTTATTTATACCGATGGGTTAACCGAGGCGACCAACGAGCGAGGGGAGCTGTTTACGATCGAACGCCTAAAAGAAACGATCCTCGCTCACCGCCATCTTGGCGCGCAGCAGTTGTCGGAGACTTTGTTCGAGACCGTCAAAAACTACGCTGGGCAGGAAATGCGTGACGACGCTACCGTCCTCGTGATAATTCGGACCGGCGATTAAGCGCGGCGACATCAGACTCTAAGGGCATCCACAGCGAGGCGGTGTAGAAATGTAGTCGGAGCGGAGAGGATCCTATGGGACACAAGACGGGTTTGGTCTTTGCATCCGTCGCCGGCGCCGCACTGGTGATCTGTGCGTGCGGTCGTCAGGTCACGCCGAACCCGCCGGGTCTCGGAGCCGGCGGCGCACCTGCAGGGTTTTTGTCGATCTTCTTCAGCACGATGCAGCCCTTCAACTTCTCCCAATATCAGTATTACGTCGTCTTCAACACCTCGGACAGCGGGCTTACGCCATCGACAGACACCATCCAGACCAACTGGGCCGGGTACTCGTATGCGTTGATCGCATTGTCATCCTTTGGGGGCACGTCTGCCGAACCGGTGCAGTTCCGACGCAGCCCGAGTAATCCGCACATTCCACCGGGGTGGCTGACCCTGGGAACGACACCGCAAATATTTTCCTATAACCTCAACGCCAACGGAACCGGAACCGAGTTTCAGATCCTGACGGCAAAGCGGGTCCTCTCCTCGCCGATGCCATCGCCGAGCCCGACGTCGAACGTGTGGACGTTCAACGCGTTCGTGGCGCAGGCGAGCAGTCTTGGGCAGTGGACGTTCCAAGATTCGATGGGAGCCGGCGGAATAACCGATCCGCAATTCGTCTCACCGAAGCTCTGCATGACCGAGGCATTCGATAACACGTACTACCCTCAAGGCAACTTCGTGCCGCCGGACCCCGCATCGCAAATCGTCAGCATCGAATTGGCAAACAACCCGGTCTCTCCATCGCCCTGCCCGTAGTATAAAAACCCACGAGGGGCGCAGCGCCCTAGCATCAGGCCCTCGCACCGTCTCGTGAGAGCAGCATCTTCGCGCTTGCTCAGCTCTACGAGCGGGTCGTCCCTCCGGGCATGCGCTGCGGCGTACTTTTCGGCGCCTAGGAGGCAAACGGGAAGCGGCTGAACATTAGCGCCTAGGGAGCCACAGTCCATTTGCTATCAGATTGGAGCGACATGCGAACGTCAACACGTGCAATTGCGTCCACCCTCGGATTCTCATTAGCCCTCACCGCCTGCGGGGGTCAGAACGCGGCCCTCCCCGGGATCGGCGCCGGGAGTAACGGCTTAGCGCCCGAGTCATCGGTGCGCACGGCATCGGCTGACAAACCTTTGACCTCGATTCCAAGACTTAGCGGCGATCTCGCGTACACCGACGCAGGTCGTCGCCCGGCGAACGCGTCCGTTCGGGTTTCGCTGACGCTGCGCTACAATCATCAAGCCGAACTCGACCGCTTCGTCGCGATGATCAGTGCCCCGCACGCTCATTCCTCGCATTTTCTTACCCGCAAGGAGTTCGAAGACCGCTATGCGCCGACACCGGCACAAGAGCAGCGCGTCGTACAGGCTCTGCGGCGAGCGGGCTTTACGATCGTGCAGCGCTTCTCCAATCGTACGATCATCGACGCGACGGGACGCTCGGCGGTAGCCGAACGTTTCTTTTCAACTGAGATTCATAACGTCGACCAGGGCAAGTACGGCGAACGATACACCAACCTCGCGCCCGCTACCGTGTCGCGAGATATCGCACCGCTCGTTCGCGACATCTCGCTCAACAACTTGGTCGTCGTCCGCACCGTCGCGCAGCCAGATCGACGTCATTTTCCAACACCGACGCCGTCGCCTACGCCGACGCCAAAGCCGACACCGACGCCGAGCCCGACGCCCACCGCAAGCCCAACGCCGACGGCAAGCGCGTCGCCGACACCAAGCCCGACATCGACGCCGAGCGGCGGGTGCAACAGCGCTCCGCCGGACAACGGGCCGCTCACGAACTCCGACGGCACGCTGGCCACCGGCGTCGCCAAGCCGTTCGACTTCCCCGTGCAGCACGGATGCAACGGGGCCGGATACACGGCTGCAATCGCGATCGACGACCCGGTGAGCACCAGCTATCTCGCGACGTACCTATCGGCAGCGGGCGTGACCCAGACCGGCACCGTTACCAACGAAGCCGTCGACGGCGGCGGCCGCGGCGACGACGCCGAAACGGACCTCGACGTTCAAACCATTTCCGGACTCGCTCCCGGCGCGAATATCATCGTGTACGACATGGGATCGCTGACCGATCAACATATCGAAGATACGTACAACCAAGTGTTGACTGATGGAAAGGCGACCGCCGTGAACTCCTCGTTCGGCGGGTGCGAATCCAGCGACGTGCCGTTCGATGACTCGACGAACTCTATCGCGGAGCAGGGTGCGTCGGAGGGCGTCGAGTTCTCCGCCTCCAGCGGCGACTCCGGAAGCAACGAATGCAACGGCTCGTTGGGCGTTAGCGCGCCGGCGGGCGATCCATACTTCTCATCCATCGGCGGCATCGATTTCACCGACACCAACCAGGGCGTTCTGGAAACGGTGACGATGGGTAGCGTCGACGGTGACGCCGGAGGCGGCGGTGTGTCAACCGTCTTCGCGCTGCCCAGTTACCAGAGCGGGATCACCGGCATGATTACGTCGGGGCGCAATCAGCCCGACATCTCGCTGCCGTTCTTCCCCGTCGCGGTTTACACCGGTGGCAGATGGGGCGAGTACCTCGGCACGTCGTGGTCGTCGCCGGCGTCCGTGGCGCTAATCCTCGAAGCAAACGAACTTCACTCCACGAAGCTGGGCTGGGTCGACCCGACGATATATAGCCTCTTCTCGCAGACCGGTTACAGCAACGACTACACCCCGTGCACGTCGGGTAATAACGGTAAGTACTCGTGTAACGCCTCACAGTACAATCAAGCAGCCGGCATTGGTGCACCGAAGGGCTGGGCTCTCGCCAACGCTCTTTAGATTCGACCTACGGTAAATGCAAAGGGGTGCGTTTCGACGCACCCCTTTGCTCAAGCCGCCACCGCTATCCGGCCGGCGGCAGATGGCGCGGCGCTGAGCACGCTCAAGAAGTAGCCGTTCACTTTGGAGCGGGCGAACCGTCGGACCAATGGGACACCGGAATAGCGATCGGGACCGGCTCGTACGGGCGAAACGTGGATGACGACCCGACGATCGGCGACCCCTTGAAGCCCGCGCCCCAGGTGGCCAGTTGGTCGTACGCGATGATCGGCATGACGTGCGGACGCCACGGTCCGTCGGCGGGGAACAGATAGCCCTTCTTCGATAGCATGAACCCAAACGAGTTGGGATCGGGATCGATGAATTGGTGGTCGGCGTAGGCGGCTTTCGACTTCGCCGCGACCTCCTCGAGCGTGTCACCGGCGATCACCCATTTCGTGCGTGCCATGTATTGCGGTAGTACACTTCGCACGGCCGGCGGATTGAGGCATACGGGGCCGAGACCCCGCCAATTCCAGAACTCGGGATCGTTGAAACCCGCCGTCCACGAGCGTCCGACCCAGCAGACCCAGCCGTTGGTGCCCTTGACCCCGACGACGTAGCCTTGCCTTGTGAGGACGAGCACTTCGGCATGAGCGGAGATCGACGACGGCCCTGCAGCGCGAGCCAAGGCGACCTCAGCGGCAGCGCTGGGCATCAGGTACTTCGCGATCGGCGCCATCGTCGGGTAGGGATTTGGCGAAGGGACTTGTCCGAACGCTGCGGTTGAGAACGCAAGCCAGAGCGCAGTGGCCACGAAAGCAAAGGCGAACTTCATGGGGCCAGTATCCCACCGGCTGGCGAGCGCCGCGATACCGCTCCCTGCATGGGAACGGCATCTCACTGCAGGCGCTTTGCTAATCCGCAAAAACCTCGTAGAATAGCCGCACGTGAAGCGCCTCTGGATTCCGCTTTGGTGGCTCGCCCTCGCCTTGTTCGACGCGGCAAAGACCGTTGGAGTGATGCGAGCGGAAGGGATGCATCACAATTGGCCCGTGCTTTTTGCGATCGAGGCTCTGGGCTGGCTGCCCTGGGCGGTCGCGACATGGTTCATCATTGCGCTCGTGCAGCGCCTTCGATCCGCACCGCGCGTCGCAGCCTGGAGCGTTCACGTCTTTACGGCTCTCTGCGTGAACGCCGTCTTCGTCGCGTGGACGACGTTTCTGGTCGTCGCGTTCCGGCCATTCGGTCCAGATTATCCCGACCGCACGTTGCCGCATTTTCTCAGCGGCTTCACCGATAATCTTCTCACGACGATCGCCTTCTATGCGCTGATCCTCACAATGAATAACTTCTTTGAGTCGCGCGGGCGCCTCGTGAAGCAAAATATGGAACTCGCGCAGCTCAACGAACAGCTCGCGCAGGCTCAACTGAGGGCGCTCCGGCGCCAAATTGAACCGCACTTTCTCTTCAACGCATTGAATTCGATCGCCGGGCTTATTCGCGAGAAGCAATCCCGTGAAGCGATCACCATGCTCGTGAGCCTAAGCGATTTTTTGCGTCGAACGTTCTCGGAATCGAATCGTCAAGAAGTACCCCTCTGCGAAGAGTTGGACTTCGTGAAACAGTACTTGGCCACGCAAAAGGTACGCTTCGCCGAACGTCTACAGCTGAACGTCGACGTGCCAGCGGAACTGCAAGATGCGGCCATTCCGAACCTCATTCTCCAACCGCTGGTAGAGAACGCGATCAAGCACGGCATCGCCAAGCGCAAGGAGGGCGGCGCCGTGCGCATCGCAGCCTCATCGCAGGACAACCAGTTGCACATTAGCGTATCGAACGATGGGCCTGCGTTGGCGCCCGGCTGGGAAACCGCATCAACGGGCGTCGGCGTAACCAACGTACGTTCTCGTCTGAAGGCCCTCTACGGCGATGCCGCATCATTCGTGATGAACGCGCGAAGCCTCGGCGGCGTCGAGGTCGCCATCACCGTACCGCTGCGCACTGTTACGAGTTGATGGCCATCCGAACGCTCGTCGTCGACGACGAGCCTCTCGCTCGCAGCAACGTACTTGCGCTTCTCAAACGAGATCCGCAAATCGAAATTGTCGGCCAGTCAGGAGGAGGCGCCGATGCGTTGGCCGACATTGGGCGCCTCTCACCCGATTTGGTTTTTTTGGATGTCGAAATGCCCGAGTGCGACGGATTCGACGTACTCGAGATGCTCGGGTCGAAAGCGGCTCCGGCGATCGTCTTCGTGACGGCCTATGAGAAGTACGCTCTCGCAGCGTTTGATGCCGGCGCCCTCGACTACGTGCTAAAACCATTTGACGATGTGCGATTCGAGTTGGCATTAACCCGCGCCAAGGAACGCATTGCGGCCGCCAAGACGCGCCCAAAAGTCCCAAGCACTTTGGCCGTAAAGAGCAACGGATCCGTGACGTTCATTCGCGTTGACCGTATCGATTGGATTGAGGCGGCCGATTACTATTCACGACTCCGCGTTGCCGGGAGAACCCATTTGCTGCGTCGGAGCATGACCGATCTCGAACGAGACCTCGAGGGCTACGATTTTTGCCGCATCCACCGCTCCACGATCGTAAATCTTGCGCGGGTGTGCGAAATGACACCCGACGAGAACGGCGACTACGAAGTTCGCCTCGAGGACGGCAGCACGCATCGACTGAGCCGCAACTTCCGCCGAGACTTCCAATCGCGCATGAGCGCGAGAACTGCCTAGCCGATAGCTTCAGCGAGCCAAACCACCCCTTGGAGTCACGGCCAGATGGTCAGTCATGGCCTTCGCGCAGTCCGGCAGGAGCGGCGGGAGCTTACTAAGTTCTCCGACTAATTTGCCGCTCGTACGCTCGCCCAACCACTTCTTCGGATCGCAAAAGATGACTTAGGTCAGCTTTCAGCGAAGCTGCTGTCCGAGGCGTCGCGAGCCGTTGCTCCTGGCTCGTCGGCGCTCCTCGAAGCTATGGAGGTGTTTACGTGGTGATTGAAAGAGTTGGAATGCAAACCGGCTGGATCCACCTGGGCGACGCGACTATTGCTTTTGTGTTTCCGGTTCCGATCTTACAGGCTGCCGAGCCTGAATCAGCTAACGCGGCCGCGCCGAAAGCGATAAGCCCCGCCTGAGGGCTCTTGACCAAAGCAGCGGTGACTTTCATCGTAGAGCATCCCGCTTTTGGAACAATCACGTTCGTTTTCGATGACCCGTGCGCTAATAGTGGGTTCGCATTAACCGACGGTTTCGTTTTCCTGGGCGAAAAATATCCAAACCTTGCCTTCGGTTTCGAGCGGCACGGGAGCGACTTCGTACCGTGTGAGCTTAACAATCTAACAAGCCAAATGCTGGACGGTCATCGCCGAACCATATCTGAGCTAGCGCCGAGCGCATTTCGGTCCTTCGTATTTTCAAAGGCAAAGGAACTTGCGAACACGATACGCGAGAAGCTCCAGTTCTAAGGTTGCGTCGGTGTCGGCCGTACCGGATATCGTCCGGGATTGGGAACGTTCCCTTTGCCGATGAGCGTGCTCAAAAAGTGCGCCAAGAGCGTGCCCGCCCAATGCAAGCGTGGTGCAAGCCAAGCGTGCTGCGCAGGGCAAGTGATTTCGCCAAGTTCGAGCACGAGGCTGCCATCGCGCGCATTCACTTGCCGAAACGCATAATAATTTCGCAAACCTTCGGTAAAATTATCCGGCTGAAATCCGTAAGGCCAAAACTCGCCGTATAGCTTGCGCCAAGCCGTAGCGGCGGCCGCGTCGCTCTTATGGTGATAGCCGATGGATGCTCGACTCCCGCACGGAAGATTCGAACCGTCGAAATGGATGAAGACGGCTGCGGCGACGCGATACTCGTCCGGGAAATCGGCGGGAAGGCGCGCGACGCTGACGCCGTGGGCGCGCAGAACCTGTGTCGCCGCATCGGCGACGATTGGCGTCCACGTTCGCTCGCCGTTAGCCCCAAGGTTGCAGTGGTGCTGCGGAAAATGCGCGCAACTCGCCGGCCGGCCTTCGTGACCGGCCGAAATCAACACGTCGGCCGTGAGCGCGGCGACCAGCAGCAATGCATGCATCGGTTACCAGCCGCCTGACGCGCCGCCACCCCCGAAGCT
>DATHOO010000026.1:0-10803 GCA_035484815.1 Candidatus Acidiferrales bacterium | reverse complement strand
CGCTGGTTTGCCGTTGCGCGCGCCATGCCAAATTTCCACCAGCGGCCTTCTCACGCCCTGACCTTTAACACCCGTGAAGATCGCGAGATCGCCGGTCGTCGGGTCAACTGCGCAGCCCGCGGCGAGATTGGGATTGCGAATCCGAATACGCGCGATTGGCGTCGTACCGCCGTGCGGGTACTCGTAGGCGTTCCATACGTTCTGCAGGACCGCCAGAACCCAGACGTTTCCCGCGCTATCGGCGCAGACTCCGGTCGGGAAGCCAATGCCGGAGATCGTCGCGATCTTCTGCCCTTGCGGAAAGGCATAAATGGTGACGAAGCCCGTTGCTCCCGTGCCTTCTCCATGGGCGTGAGCCACGTAGAGAAGATCGCCACTCGTGCCGGATGCCACGCGCGCCTGTTGGGTCGCGCCGAGTCCCCCTTGCGCTAGGCTACCGCCGCATCCACCGGCTCCGATCGCCGCAGCGAGTACCACCGGGCAGAGGCGCAACCGAGAAGTAGTCATGGCCTTGTACCTCCTACCGTGCACTTCGCCGGCCTGCTTCCCTTTCCAGCCCGGCGGAGGAGGACGACTCCTAGGACCCGGCGCATGCGCAAAAGCGTGAACAAATTTCTATTCGCCGCCGTCGCAACGCTCGCGTTCGCGGGCTGTAACAACAGTGCCAAGCAGTCGGCTGCGGAGGGTTCGGCCGCGCAGAGCTCTCCCGCCGCAAGGTACCGTGTGCGGCTCGACACAAGCCGCGGGCCTGTCGTAATCGAGGTGGATCCCGCACTTGCACCGCGCGGAGCGCAACATTTCTACGACCTCGTCAATGCGAAGTACTACGACGGCGCTCGCTTCTATCGCGTCGTGCCGGGCTTCGTCGTCCAGTGGGGCGCCGCCGCCAATCCCGCGGTAACCAAGAAATGGAGCGCGCCGATTCCCGACGATCCCGTGAAAGGATCGAATACGCGCGGAACGGTTACGTTTGCTTCGACCATGCAGCCGAACACGCGAAGCACCCATTTATTCATTAGTCTGGGCGACAACGCTAAACTCGATTCGATGGGCTTTGCCCCGATCGGCCGGGTCGTGAGCGGGATGAACGTCGTCGACGATATCTACCCCGGCTTCGGGGAAGAGCCGAATCAGGACCAGATCGCCGCTCAGGGCAACGCCTACCTCGAGAAAAACTACCCGCAACTCGATTACATCAAGACCGCACGCATCGTTCCCTAGTCCAGTGACGTTCTCTAGCGCGGGCTGGAAGCTTACGGTGCGCCGGGGCTCAACGCCACGCCAATCGGCTGCTCAAGGCTCTGCATCAGCTCGTTGACCTGCGTGTAGCCTTTGTGTGCGGAGAGAATTTCGACGTCGCCAGTATTCCCATAGCTAACGTTGGCGACGTACAGTAGCGCATCGTGGCGCCCGAACGCGATTTCGAACGGCTGTGGCCCGACCGTGATCTGCTTGGAAAACGAGGTCTTTCCCGGCGGGTAGATGTCGACGAAGCCGGTGGTAAAGGAGAGCGGATCGTCGGCCACCAGCAGGTCGCCCTTATTATCGAAGGCGAGGCCGCGGGGATTGTGGAGGCCGCTCAAACCAAGGTTCGTTCCCGTCGTCTGTCCGGGAGCGAACTCGTAGACCGTGGCGTTCGTGAGGGCGATGTAGAGATTATTCTTTTTGTCGAGCGTCATCCCGATCGGCGAACCGCCGGTGTTGTCGAGCTGGATCGTGTATTCAGGCGTTGTGCTCTGGGGCCCATACACCGTGACGCAAATGCATCCCACGATGCCCTGTGCGATGTACACGGTCCCGTCCTTGCCGATGACCACGAACACTGGATTCGGTCCAGGCGAGTAGCTCATGAACGGCGAGGTCGTTCCCGGCTTGTAGACGGTTACGTTGCTGGCGCCGGCGTTGGGCACATAGAGATTTCCCTTCGCATCAACGCCCAAGCCATCGGGCGTGTTGATCCCGTCGGTGATCTCACCGATCGGCGCGGGATTCGCGCCCTTGGCCGGATAGATTTCGACCGCGTTGGTGTCAATATCCGAAACGTAGACGACGCCTTTTTTGTGTTTCTTGTCCGGCAGGATCCAGCCGCCGTGGGCGCGAGGTTTGGCGACCCCGGCGGTTCCGAGCGTCCGCACTTGCGTCGCCGCATCGGTTGCGCCGGACGACGAAGGAGCGACGTTCGTTAATTGGTTCCCGCTGCACGCCGCGAGGAGCGCAACGGAAGCGAGAGTAGCATACTTGACGAAGTTGCCCATATTCAGTAACTGCTCCGTTTCTTGGACGATGGCTAGAGAGAAGCACCTCTCTAGCCGTGCTTCTTAGGGCCTCGACATGGATTTTCGCAGTTGGTTCGCCTACTCCCGTCCCGCAGCTAGTGTGGGCAGCGCCGACGGCCTAACGGATAAGCCGGGCAATTACGATCGTCGCTGCCAAGATGCTCACGAAAACTATCCACGTCCTGAGTCTCGAGTTTCACCGATTCGAGGAAAGGGCGCTTGAGGTCCGGTATGACTGGCGCAAATGACCACTTCTCAGCGACGTCTTGCGCAGTTGAGCGCAACTTGCGTCGCCCTTGCTCTCGCGATGCCGAGCACAACGCTCGCTGCGGCAGTGCCGCCATCACCCTCCCGGCTGGCCGCAGCCACCGCAGACGTTGCGACTGCCGCGATCGCTCGCGAGCATATACCGGGTCTACAGATCGCGATCATTCGCAACGGCCAGATCGTGCTCGACCAAGGGTACGGCGTCGGTAACACAGCCACGCAGGCGCCTGTAGAAACGAATACGTCCTTTGAAATTGGCTCAATAACGAAGTCGTTCACGTCGGCTGCGATCCTGCAACTGAAAGAACGCGGAAAACTAAAGCTGACCGATCGGCTGGGGAAATATGTGCCGGAGTACCCCAGAGGCAAGGATGTCACCATCGAACAGTTGCTTACGATGACGAGTGGAATTCCCGACCACATTAACGACGTACCGGGTGCTGTAAAGATCATTTCATCGGGCCCGGGCGACCTTGACGCTGCGCTCGGCCTGATCAAGAATATGCCGCTGAACTTCAAGCCCGGCACGCAGTCGGCATATAGCAACACGAACTATTTGCTTCTCGGAACCATCGTTGCGCGTGTCTCCCACATGCCATACGCCGAATACGTCTCCAAGAACATCTTTACGCCGGCGCACATGATTCATAGTGCCTTCCTCAAAGACGAGCCCTCCTTGGCAAGCATGGCCGTTGGATACTCTCTGGTTTCCGCAACGAACCTAGAACCTGCTGGGCACATTGGCTACGGCTGGTCGGGCGGGGCGGGTTCTATCGTCTCCACGGCCGGGGATCTTGCGCTGTGGGACGACGCCTTTTTCAGGGATCGCATTATTTCTGCGGCTGATGTGAAGGTAGCGACTACGCCGCTATACATCAAGGGCACATCTACGACGTACGGGCTTGGATGGAGCATCGATCAGATTGAGGGGATTCCGGTCGTTTCCCACGATGGCGGAATGCTCGGCTTTACCTCGATCAATGACGTGTTTCCGACGCTTAATCTCGGCATCATCGTCCTGACAAACAACGGCGAGACGCCGCCCGATTCGATCGCTAAAGATATCCTTTCACGATTGAACCCCGATTTTGCAAGGAAGCGTGACATAGCTGCTACCGGAGAAAACCCGCAGATCACGGCGCGTGTCACGAAGGTGTGGACCGAGCTTCACGTCGGTACAATCGACCGCTCGGAGCTGACTCATGAACTGAATAAAGCTTTGATGCCCGAGCAGGTTAGCGACCTACTCGTATCGCGTTCTCTTCAAAAATGGTTTAGCGCTTCTTGTCGCCGCAACCATTGCGAACGACGGGAAGTTCGCTAACGTCGATACGCAGTATGACTAAGACAAGTCTTCTGCTGCTCAGAGCGGATGACAATTTGAACTGAGGAAGGCGCCGGCGATATCCGGCCCAGAACCGGATTCAAACCCGGCGTCTTCCTCATTTGTCCACCGGCTGCCGAACCGCAGCCAAAAACGTAACGAAAACGCGTCACCAATCGTTTCCGCCGCCGGCCCACACTCCCGAGAACGCAAGCTTGTACGAGCATGGCGACGCTCCGCCGGATTTGTCATCGAACGCCATAAATGAAATCACCGCGCCAGGAGCTTCCGAAAACTCGGGAGTCTCGCCTATCCTTACCGACATGACCTGCGATTCCGTTGGCTTTGCCGGACGTCTGCGCGTTCGGTACCCCCTTAGTCTGAACCATAGTTACTCAACTTTCAAATTAGAAGCTTCACTGTTGCAACTCTTCCGAACCGGACAGGCTGCGAAAGGTCGCCCGGAGATCGATGCCAACGAGATACGGAGACGAGATCGAATTTGTTTCCAAAAGCCAACAAATGACTCCAAACGCTGCATTCTGTCGAACGTCTCGTTGTTTTTGGCGCGGCATTTGTGACAAAAGCGCGCTAAAGCGCCTGAGAGCCCTCACAAGGTTAGGTGGGGTCGTCATGTGATCTTACCTTTATTAGAGGCTTATCGCGTCTGCGCACGCAACTGGTTATAGCCCCCCCAAAGCTAATCCACGAAAGGCCCCTATGAAAATCAAGGACGCGATAGCGGAAATAAAGCGCTGTCGCATAGTAGACCCTGCCCAGGCTGCGGTGCTCGAAGCACAGGTTTTAGGGCGCGCGTCGAGCGTCGACGTCAATGCCACTGACAATCCCGAACTAAAAGCGGCTCGCGCAATGTTCGGGTTGAGGTAGCGTATCCCGGAACCGGTCAGGCGTCGACCGGTCTATTCGTTACCTAGAGGTATGCGTCGAGCCGGAAAGTCAGAAAGTTTGCCCGTCACTTAACGCCATACCTTGTATCGCATCACTCGGCGGCTCCAGAAGTAGCTGACTCAGCGTTCCCGAGGACGGAAAGGGACATGCGATTGTCCAGACCCCGCTGCCACCCTCACCGCTGAGCGCCGAGACGAAGAGCTCGCGCTCGTTTGTCTCGATGGCGAACTGAGTCAATGTCCCGTTACGAGCGAGAATCTTTCGCGACCGATGTTTGTGCCCGGGCTGGAAGAGGTCGATCGGTAAGCAACATATAGATTCCCTCGTACATCGAAATCCACGCCGTCAGCTTCTACCCCCGGCGCGAGTACTCTGGTCAATTTCAGGAGCACGCAGGCTCGCAAAACCGAACGAGTCCGGTCGGCCGATTTGGCCTTTCAAAGGGAGGCCCTCAGCCGGCGACTTTCAATCGCCGTAACGACGGGGAAGCGCGCAACCTTCCGCAAATATTTTAGGTAATGCAGCCAAAACCGTTACTCGGTTCCCGTATCCTGTCGCGGCAGCCGTCAGCCTAGCCGAGTAAGAAACAAGCACACCGACAACATTATTCGGAGGGAAAGGATGTCTGCTAAGCGGTTTGTCGTCCTTGCATTCCTGAGCCTTATTGTTGCAGCGGGATGTTCTTCTTCCGCCAGTACGCCTGCGGTTTTGGCTCGCGCACTGCCGCTGAGCGGATCTCCGAGCCAATACATTACCCACGTCGTCGTCATCATCCAGGAAAACCGCAGCTTTGAAAACTTCTTCACCGGTTATCCTGGTGCCGACGCGCCGGCGTCGGGCTGCGCGATTCCGGAGAAAAACGCGCTACTGGGGACTACCCGACAGGTCGCGCGACGCGGCTCGAGCTGTCCCCCCGGAGACATCTCGGTTGCGCTCAAACCGATCACCTTCAGCTCAGTCGACTTGGGGCACGACTGGCAGTCGTCCCAGGTTTCTTGGGATAAAGGGAAGATGGACGGCTTTTCCAAATTTTGCTGCAAAGGTGGTCCATATCCGGCGTATTCGTACGTCAAGCGCTCTCTGATCAAACCGTATTGGGACATCGCGCAGCAGTACGTGCTCGCCGATGAGATGTTTCCGACGGAGTGGGGCGGGAGTTTCACCGGACATCTGACGCTGGTCGCCGGCACGGACGATATCGATCGATCGCCATCTGAAGCCGAGATCGATAACCCGCAAGCGGCACCCTACGATTGCGATTCGCCGCCGGGCACGAAGAGCTCTTACGTAACCTCCAAACGCATAGTGGAAATGTATAAGGGCCCATTCCCATGTTTCGACCAGTGGAACTCGATTGCCGAGGTGCTCGATAAGGCGGGCGTTTCATGGAAGTACTACGCGACCCGAAAACTCGACGCGGGCATCTGGGAGCCCTTTGAAGCGATGCAATACGTGAGGTACGGCCCCGACTGGGCGACCAGCATCATCGCCCCGCAGTCGAAGATATTAACCGATCCCGGCAAGGGGGACTTGGCCTCAGTAAGCTTTGTTACTCCTAGATTTGCGGACTCCGATCATCCGCCGCTCAAGGGGCGGGAGGGAAGCGACCTCGGCCCGTCATGGGTGGCATCGGTAGTCAATGCGATCGGAGAGAGTTCGTACTGGGATTCAACTGCGATCGTTGTCCTGTGGGATGATTGGGGCGGATGGTACGACAATTCGAAACCGCCGCAGCTCGATTATCGCGGGCTTGGTTTCCGCGTTCCCTGTCTCATCATCTCGCCCTACGCCAAGACCGGTTACGTCGATAGCACGCAATACGAGTTCGCCAGCGTTCTGAAGTTCATCGAAGAGGTCTACGGGACCGGCAGCATCGGGCCGACGTCACAAGGCTACACCGACCAGCGCGCGACGAGCTTGGATGCAGCCTTCGACTTCAATCAGGAGCCGCGCCCCTTCACACCGATTCTCTCGAAGTATCCGCTATCGCACTTCCTACACGAACCGCCATCGAGTGAACCGGTCGACACACAATAATGTCTTAATGGGATTGAGGCGGGGAACACTCAAACCTGTCGAAGCGATACCGCTTCAGGAGGACGTACGCGTGAAAACCTTTGCTGCAGTGATTCTAGCCGTGATGGTAGTGGGGTGCGGAGGCGGAAGCACGCCGTTGAACCCATCGCCTGCCGGCGCTTCGGCTGCAGAGCAAACGCACGTGCGTCCTGCGTACAGCCTGCTCTACAGTTTCAAAGGGGGGACTAACGACGGCAGAGACCCGCACGCGGGTCCTCTCATTAATGTCAAAGGCACGCTCTACGGCACGACGATATACGGCGGCGGCGTCTGTCATGACCGTTGCTTCGGCGGCACAGTCTTCGCGATCACGACGTCAGGCGCCGAAACCGTGCTCCACAGCTTCGAAGTTGGCTCGGGAGACGGGAAAAACCCGCGGGCAGGACTCGTTAACGTCAAGGGCACGCTCTATGGCACTACCGTCCATGGAGGAGCTGCGTCCTGCTATTGCGGAGCCGTGTTCAGCGTCACGCTCTCCGGCGCGGAAACCGTGCTCCACAGCTTCGCAGGTAAACCAGACGGCTTCGGGCCGGATGCCGGCCTCCTCGACGTCGACGGCACGCTCTACGGTACGACCATTAACGGCGGTACCGCCAACGACGGGACGGTCTTCGCTATCACGAGTTCCGGCACGGAAACTGTGCTGCACAGCTTCGCAGGTAACCCAGACGGTGCACACCCATACGCAGGCCTCATCAACGTCAACGGCACGCTCTACGGCACGACGACTAGCGGCGGCGCGTGCAGTTCACGTGGCGGTTGCGGAACGGTCTTTGCGATCACGCCGTCCGGCGCGGAAACCGTCCTCTATAGCTTCAACGGTGGTTCGGGAGACGGCAAATACCCAACGCAGGCGGACCTGCTCGACGTCAACGGCACGCTTTACGGCACGACTAAACACGGGGGGACGAACGACCGGGGAACGGTATTCTCCCTCACGACCTCCGGCGAGGAAGCCGTCGTCCACAGCTTCGGCGGCCCAGGGGACGGTGTGTTTCCATATGGGGGCCTCCTCGATGTCAACGGCACGCTCTACGGTACGACCTCCAACGGTGGTTCGGTTTCATGCGGTGTGCGATACGGCGACATCCATGGGTGCGGAACGGTTTTCAAGACAACCACCTCCGGTAATGAAAGCGTGCTCTACAGCTTCGGCACCGCGAAGGACGGCAGATACCCGTATTCGGGCCTCACCAGCGTAAACGATACGCTCTACGGCACGACCACTGCCGGCGGCGCGCATAACGCAGGAACCGTGTTCTCGTTATCGCCGTGAAACGGCTACAGCGAATAGGTAAATGTCGAGCTACTACAGCCGCTACAGCGGTAGCGCACGTAGTTTGTGCCGGCCTTCAGGTCAAAGACTAAGACCGTAGCTGCGCGCCCGGCGCGGATCTCCCCGGGGCCGATAATCTTCAGTTGCGACGGATCGCTCCAGATCGCCACTCCAAAACGCAGCGCTCGCGGCGCTGCAAACGCGAGCTTCAGCCAGCCGTTCTTAACGGTGGCGCGCAGAAGCGACGGCATCTCCCGACTCGGCACTTCGGGCAGCGGCCGATCGAAACGCGAGACCGGATAATCCGCGTATCGGAAAACCCGGCTCGGCAATGTGCGGCCCGAAAGAAAGGTCATGCCGACACGGGAGTCGTGATAGTCGATCGTCGCCGGATACAGCGTGTCGCCACGAAGCACGCCTGACTCAAATCTCCTGCCTCCGGATATATACGGGAAAGCAACCGCTCGCGGCGCAGCAGAGAATGTCCGAGCGTCTCGAGACGCCTGACTTAGCGTTTCGAGTTTCATTCCGTCACGCACGGCCTGGTCGAACAAAGCGCTCATGACCACCGCGTCAGCCGCAATAGAGCCGTCACTTGCCTCCTGCTGCACGATCATGACAATCGGCTGGGTCTCGCCGGCTGCAGCAAATGCATCGACGAGTTTTCGCGCGTACGCGGCGGCGCTTTTCGGAGAAAAGCCACCACGCAAGAGCAGATCGTCGGGGTCGGTAGAAAAGGCTGCTTCACGCCCGCTAAGGTAGGCACGCGTCAGATCGCGCGCGGTCCACTCAAAGGCCAGCAGTGCGCATCCTCCATCCGGCTGCGGCCGCTTGTAGGAATGAACGTCGGCGCAATAGGTGCCCCACGGCGCGCCATAATCGAACGTTCCGTCGGTGCCGCGACTGTTCCAGGCGATGCCCCAGAACGCATGCTCGCCAAATGAAAGAGCGCGCCGTACGTCGCGTTCTTCACCGGCCGTTAAAACGCTTACCGTCGGAACGTACCATGGAAGCTTCGCCTTCATCGCGGCGTGCAGGTTGCCCCAGAACTGTGCCTGCGCGTCGTCGCCGTTAGCAGCGTGAAACGCGTTGTAGTCAGCGGCACGGGCCATGTGCTGGATATCACCCACCATCCAAGATACCGGTACGCCGTGCGCGGCGGCCATTCGCTCGATGTTACGCGTGTCCTCCGGCGAGTCTGCCTCCTGTAGAGAGGTGAACACGAAGCGCGTCTGCGTCGCTTTAGGCGGTATCGACCAATGCGGACGATCTGGAGACAGGTTTCTACCTAACTCGTTGAAGCCGCACTTTGCCAAGCGCACGTCGATGGGCGGAAAGTCGCCCGCCGGGACCCGATACCAAATCACTCCGTCGTAACTTACCGTACACGAAACGGCGCTTCGATCGACGATGGTGCTTGCGGCGTGAGACGCCGGCAACGAAGACTCCGGCGCGGCTACGCGCGCGCAAGCTGCAAGCGGGATGAGAACTGCCGTTATCACGGCGTGGAAGAGTTTAGAAAGGATGCTTTTTGGCAAGTATTACGATTCCCGTTTTATCGAAGATCTTCGCGTATGTGCCGCTCTTAACTAATTGTTCGACCTTTAAGGCATCAATCGTTTTCCAATACGTTGGGTCGGTAAAAGCATCGAACACTAAATAGTCCTGGTCGCTCATAGCAATCGTCGCATGAGGGTCCATCCCAAGATGGCCGATAATCCATCCGCCCGTCCCTATGGTTGCAGCCCGCGGCAACGTAGCTAACTCCCGTTCCCGAAGCTGGTCGTCGATTGTTGGCGGCCTATACAATGCGAACCCCGGACTTATCGGGCTGTAATATCTCGACGTCCAGATCGATGCTAACAGAGCGAATAGTAATGCCCCTTCGGCTGCGAATCGCGACCTGCGAAACACCTGAGAAGCGCCATCAACAAAAGCACACAAGATGTAACCGCTCCAAGTCGCCGTGTACTGCGCACCCAAATCCATTGTGACGGCTTCGCGCGAGAGGAGAACCTCCGCCAACCCTGGCAACGCAAACAGCATATAGCGCGATCCCAGCGGAAGGAAACCGAGCGGCAGCAGTATCGCGAAAAGATACTGAGGGCGCAGCGGCGACAGGGCGTCCGCAAAACCCGTCGTGGTCGCCGGAGACCGCCACCATTCGTAGTAATGCAGCGAAAAGTAGCGGAAATGCGGGTCGATCGTCGGCCGCAGCAGACCGAAATAAAACCCCGCTGCGATAACCGCTATCGCCGTGATCCACAGGCCGCAGCGTTGCATCTGCCGATCTTGCCGTCCCATTAGCGCGATGACAAGTCCAATGAGGGCTAAGCTAACAAACTGGTCCTCTTTCACGGTCGCTAGTATTGCGGCGGCGGCGATTGCTACCCACCAGCGCTTGCGATCGACCGCCCAAACCAGCGCGGCCGTAAGAGGGGGCGCAAATGCGAGCTCGTGAAAGTCGCCGACCGCTCCCGCGCTCATAGGCGGGTACGTCGCCGCGACGACGGTCGTTGCAAAAGCCAGCCATTTTGGAAACCGTGATACCGCCATACCCCACAGGGGAAAAATGATCGCTGCCGTCAGGAGACATTGCAGGAGAATCAAACCGCGAGCACCATCGAAGGCGCGCACGAAAGGCGGCGTTACAAATAGGATCGGCGAGAAGTGAA
>DATHOO010000025.1:0-2220 GCA_035484815.1 Candidatus Acidiferrales bacterium | reverse complement strand
CGCCTGCGGTCACTTCCCACGTGTCGGTCGACTGCTGGGTGATCGTGGCTTTGCCCGAGGCCCCGCCGCAAGTGTCATGCTCGACAACCGAACCTTTCGAACCTTTCGGCGTTTTCAGGGTGACGGTGTCGGGTCCCGGCTGCGACGCCGTGAGCACGATCTTGCAAGGGGTTACGCGTACGCCGCCCTTGGAAAGGCACGCGTCGGGGCTGACGATCCTCGATTGGGCGGCCGCTGAGCTTCCAAGCGGCAACTGGTTCTGCGATCCGCTACCGCAGCCGGCCAGAATGGCAGCAACGGATGCAAGCGATACAAGCGCTCCGAACTTCACGATAAATTCCTCCTCTGTCAACGGTGGTGACCCCAAGTATAGCCAGCCGGGCGCCCCGTGTGATCCTACGCTACGAAGTGTATGAGGTACTGTGTGGCAAGTCACACGCACCTACGCAGCGAATGTACGACTATGGCTCGTTTGAGACGTTTCGGCCTTGGCGTGGTCGCAGCAAGCCTAGCGCTCAGTGGGTGCAGCGGCGGCGCGTCCTCGCCGTTCTCGGCACTCGCTCCAGTTGGCAATAACCATGCCGCCACGGGAACCTCGCCGATCCAGCACGTCGTGCTGATCGTTCAAGAGAACCGCACCTTCAACAACTTCTTCGCAACGTTTCCCGGCGCGATCGGCTCGACCACCGGATACGAGCTGGTAAAAAACGGCAGCACGTATATGAAAAAGCAGATCACGCTTACCGAGTCCAAGCTCGAGATGAAAGATAGCGGAAACCTCACGCATACGTTTCCCGCCTTTCTCACGGCGTATCAGAACGGGGCGATGGACGGTTTCAATATGGTCAAGGGCCTTGGCGGGGAGCCCGAAGGCCCCGACGCGTACCAATACGTCAATCCGAGTTACGTCCAACCCTATTGGACGATTGCGTCGCAGTGGGGGCTCGCCGACGAAATGTTTCAGACGCAGGGCAGCGAGAGCTTCACCGGCCACCAAGATCTCATTCGCGGCGGTACAGCGATCAACAACAAAGAGAGTCTGGTCGACTCTCCGACCTCCGGTCAGGTCTGGGGATGCGATTCACCCGTCGGCACCAAGACGTCGTTGATTACGACCAAAGGGCAGTACCTGCGCGGCAAAGGCCCGTTTCCATGCTCCAACGTTTTCCCGAGCTACGGAGGGAACGGCTACATCACGTTGCGCGACCTGCTCGATGCGAGGAACGTTCCCTGGAAATACTACACGCCGGCCTTTATACCGAAAGCGCCGAATGCGCTTTGGAATGCGTTCGACGTGATCGCGCCGGTCCGCTACGGACCGGAATGGACCGATGGCCACATCGCTTCGCCTGAGACCAGTATCTTCACCGACATCGCAAACGGCGCGCTGCCGGCGATGTCGTGGGTGATTCCGGACGCACAGAACTCCGACCATCCCGGTTACGCGGATCAAGATACGGGGCCGTCCTGGGTCGCGAGCATCGTCAATGCGATCGGGCAGAGCTCGTACTGGAACTCGACGGTCGTCATCGTCGTCTGGGACGACTGGGGCGGCTTCTACGACCCGGTCGCACCGCCGATGCCGCGCGATCATCAAGGCGGTCCCGGCTTTCGCGTTCCGATGCTGGTCGTCTCACCCTACATGCAAATCGGCAGCGGCAGCCAGGGTGGCTACATATCGAACACGGTCTATGGGTTCGGCAGCATCCTGCGATTCGTCGAGGATACGTTTAATCTTGGCCGCCTCGGAACCAGTGACGTGACCTCCACGAGCATGGCCGACATGCTCAATTTCTTGCAGCCCGCGCGAACCTTTCAAGTGATCCCAACAAAATACAAACGCCCATACTTCCTCCACCAAAAACCCTCCAACCACCCCGTCGACACCAACTAGCGAGCGTTGTCATGCGAGCGATGGACGCATCGCGTTGTCATCCTGAGCGGAGCGGCAACTGGATTCACGTTTGGCGTGGCAACAACGTAGCGTAGTCGAAGGACGCGCCAGCGATCACGATGATCTACAGCGTTTCGTCATCCGAGCGAAGGACGCATAGCTTTGTCATCCTCATATCATGAGAGGTAGGGGATAAACATAAATGCTATCCCCTACACGGTGTCAGAGCGCCGTTGTCATCCCTGGGCCTTTTGAGCCCGTCGCTCAGATCGGCGCTCGCACCAACTTGTACCAGCGAACCACATCGAACGGTATCGTGGGTCGCC
>DATHOO010000024.1:0-2558 GCA_035484815.1 Candidatus Acidiferrales bacterium | reverse complement strand
GGCGCGCCACACATTCGTGTTAACCTTACCGACGTCGAGCCAGCCATAACCGTCGGCGGTTACTTGGTCCGTGTCCGCCTTGTTGAAGCCGCCGGATATGGGGTCGCCTTCGCTTAAGAAGTTCAATAGCGTCGGTCCGAGCACGCGACTCAGTGGGCCGAACGGGAGCGGATACTGCGAGATGGTGCGCGCGTTTTGGTCGGTCACGTTCAGGGTCTGGACGCCGCTATGCGTGCTCACGTAGACGCCGCCGCCATAGGTGATCGTTCCAGGGGGAATGAGGTCGCTGATGGTCGGGCTCGTCGTGGGGTTGCTGATCTCGTCGAGTTCGGGTGAGCCGGGGTAGGTGATGGAGGTATTGCCATCGACATAGACGTTCCCGGCCTTATCGGTGTCCAAATACAACATCGCACCGTTGGCCGCCATGTTGGGATCGGTGATGAACGTCGGTTGGCCGCCCGACGAGGGCCACCAGGCGACGGTGGGGGAATAGCTGTAGACGCTGCCCGTAACGGTTGAGGTCTCGAGGTTCGACGCGAACACGTTCCCGTGGCTGTCCCAGGCTACGTCGGTGGGGTAACCGTTCGTATAGGTGCTGCCGCAAGTTGGGTTGCAAGTCGTGTCGTTAAATGTCTTCAGCAGCACGCCTGTGGACGAGTACTCTTGTATTAGGCCGCCTTCGAAGGTGTTATAGTTGTACTGACAGGCAACCCAGAGGTTCTTGTGGTGGTCGACTTTGAGGCCCTGGGGCAGGTAACAGTTATTGGATTCCGCGTCGACCACGTTGATAGTGCTCTTGCCGTTGGCGCTCAATCCCACCAGATAGGCGTAGTCGGTGTCGGCGACCCAGAGGCCGACATTCGCGTCGTGACCGACGCCGTGACGCGCGAGATTGGGCCGCTTACCGCTTTCGAGGGTGGCCAGCAGACGTTGCATGACTCCGTGCGTCACTGGCGCTGCAGCCTTGCCGGCGGCCTCCTGATAGATCATCGCGGGGATTCGAGGGCCGTTCCCGCGCGGCCCGACGCGCGATGGCGCGACCGCACCGGAGGAAGAGTCGGGCAGGGCTGACGTGCCCTGCGTCGAGCTGGAACATCCCGCGAGCAGCGCAGCCGTTAGGGCAATGCTAGCCGCGGTCGCCAATGATAAGCGCATTAATCGAGTTCTCCTGTCATCTCTAAATAGCAGGCAGCATTACCTCATCGATAAAGCCGCCCGAAGCAAGGGTACGACGGATTCTGGGGTAGGCGTCCCTCCCGTCTCATGCTCGGCGGAAAAACCGAATGTTTTGCGGCATGTCCGTCCTGCACGATACGGCGTTGAATCTATTAGGCCAGTCTCGTTTGCTCCAGCGAAAGAATCGCGTTTGCTAGCATTCTGTACAACTCACTATTTTGAGGGTGATCACGAATTCACGCGAACTTCGATGGCTCATTGTTGTACCGGATCTGAGCGACTGCTGGTCTATTTCGATGCGTGAAATTATAGCTCGGTCCGATGCCGTACGCCAGGTCAGCTACTACCACACTTCACTCCCACAGTTTTGCGTTCTGCCCCAGGACGACCGAAGCCCAACGTCGTAACGAACGCGCAAAATCGTACGATAAACGTGAAGCCTTCACCGTCTATGCCCGAAGCATCTTTCGGCAAGCTCCTATGCCGCCTTCGCCGAGGTGCGGGGTTATCGCAGGAAATGCTTGCCGAGCGCGCAGGAGTTAGCGTAAAAACCGTTAGCGCACTTGAAAATGGCGCGCGACGAAATCCTTATCATGGCACGGTTGCCCTGCTTGCCGATGCGCTATCCTTATCGAAAAAAGCGCGAGCGACGTTGGCGGCCGCTGCGGTCCGCCCCTATCGCCCCCGAGAAGGCGCGCGATCAACTCTTCCGCCGAAGCACAACCTCCCTGCACAGTTGTCCAGCTTCGTGGGACGCGAGGATGCGCTTGCGGAGGTCGGCGCACTCATTGCAAGACAGCGCCTTGTAACGCTTACCGGCACGGGCGGGATGGGCAAGACGCGTCTCGCGCTGCGCGTCGCAGAACGAATCGTTGGGAATTGGAGCGACGGCGTGTGGTTCGTCGACCTCGCGTCACTCGACGACCCAGCGCGAGTCGCGGAGCGCGCTGCAACGGTGCTCGGGGTTGCAGGAATCGATCCACGCCCGATTTCTGAACGGCTCATCGCCGCACTACGCAGTCAACACATGCTGATCGTGCTGGATAATTGCGAGCACGTGCTGGCCGATGTCGCCCGCTTCGTTGCGACCGTGCTTCCCGACTGCCCTCGCGTTACCGTTCTCGCGACGAGCCGCGAGCGACTAAACGTTCCCGGCGAGCGTACGTATGACGTTCCTTCCCTTGCAGTCCCCCGATTGAGCACGCCGAGTGTTGCACGAACCTCTGAGGGTGTGCTCTTGTTTGCCGAGCGCGCTCGTTCGATAACGTCGTTTGCTCTCAATGATGACAATGCACCCGTCGTCGCCGAGATCTGTCGCCGGCTGGATGGCATTCCGCTAGCGATCGAGCTAGCTGCTGCACGCACGCGCGAGCTCAGCGTTC
>DATHOO010000023.1:0-2778 GCA_035484815.1 Candidatus Acidiferrales bacterium | reverse complement strand
GCGCCACGATCGCCTTGAACTGACGCGGCTTCGCCGAAAAATTGAAGCAGTCTTCTGCCGGCGAGTTTGCGCGCCGGTCGGCCGCCGCAAGCTGCCCCAGCCCATAGAGGTCCTCGGCGAAACGCAGCACGCTCGCCGTCTCGTACTGCTCGTGCGAGACGTAGTCATGCTTCGCATACGGCGAGATCACGAGCAACGGAACGCGAAACCCTAAGCTGTCGTAGTCGCGGTACGGCGGCGGCACGTGGTCGTAGGTTCCACCCCAGTCATCCCACTGCACGAAGATCGCGGTAGAATCCCAGAACTTGCTCTTCCCGACGGCGTTCACCAGGGCCGAGACCCACGAGGGTCCGTAGCCGCCGGGACAGTTGACGTGATCGGAGTCGTCGCAGACCGGCGTGATCCAGGTGAAGTTCGCGAGCTTGCCGGCATGCACGTCGGTGATGAACTTCCAATTGGGCGAGATGACATCTTTCTGCCAGTCGGGTCCGTTGAAGATGTGCTTGACGGCCATGTATCCGGACCACTCGGCGCCATCACCGCTCTGAGCGCTGCCATAGGTGCTGGCATAGAAGCGCCAGGAGAGGTGGGCGTGATCGAGCTCGTCGGCGAGCGTTTGATAATCGAAGCAGGCTTGCTCTTTGGGTCCGCTCGGATCGCGGTCCTTCGTAATCGTTGCAACCACGTCGGACGGACCGCCCTGACAACCCCAGGCTCCATATGGCAGATCGACCGCGGAGTCGGCCTGCGCCGCAATGACGTACTGATGCGCGACGAAACTCTCGTCGAGCTGCGACTGAAACATTTTGTCGGCGAGCACCCACTCGTGCGCCATGTCGAAGTATGGCTTCGACTCGTCATGCGGAACGTAAACGTACTGAGGATGCTTCAGGTTCCGCGGATAGTCCCAACTCGATTCGTTGTTGAAGCCGTCCATGCGGCACTTCGTCCCGGGAAGCGAGCCCGTCCCGCGACACGCCGCAAACATCGCTTGGGCGGAGTGATCGATGACGTAGTAAGCGCCGAGGCTCGACGGCACCAACTCGATCGTCTGGCCGTTCGAGTCCTTACCGCGCGAAACGGTGTCGGCGCCGGGATAACCTTGGAAGAGATTGTCGAAGCTGCGGTTCTCTTGCACGATGTAGACGATGTGCTTGATTTTGCCCGCACCGGTCGCATTCAAGTTGCTGATCGCCGTACTGCTCTGCGTGTACGGCATCGATCCTTGCGAACAACCCGCGAGCAGCAGCGCAGCCGCAGAAATGCTTAACGCATGACGTCCCAAAAGCAGCGTTTTCATAGCTTGCGCCCTTCGCCGGACCCGGCGTCCTTCCATTCGAGCCACCCGAGCGAAGGGCGAAGGGCGCTGCTTAGTTCTTTGGCGCCGGAACCAGCGCCGCGCCGATCATGACCGATCCGGAAGGCCCGACTAGCGTTGTAATAAGCGTCCCCGACGTGTAGTCGTAGACGTTAACGTCGCTCGATGACATCGGTACGTAGACGCGCGACTTCGCCCGATTGAATGCGAAGCGGTTCGGGTTTTGCGTCTGCGCAAACACCCGGTACGGTGTGGTCGCGTCGCGTCGGTAGACGTTTATCCCAGGCATGAGCATGTCCGCAAGGACGATTCTGTCGCGGCGATCGAGCGCGATTCCGGCAGGCCCTTCCAACCCTCGCAGTTGGAGGTTTATTCCCGGCTCGCGTGCCTTGGCATATTCTACGACCTCGGCCGCACCGACGCGATTGAAGCCGGCGACGTAGACGTCGTCGGCTGCATCGACGGTCACGGCGTCGGCCGACTGGACCGAACCGTTCGAAAGGCTGGTGGTCGATTGCGTCGATCCCGCCGCATAGACATAAATCTCGCCGTTTTCATCGGCGACGTAGACCGTGCCATCCGCGCCGACGGCAACGGCATCGGGCCTGCCGCCCGGATCGGTCAGCGTGAGTGAGGGCTGCGTGTTACCGAATACATAAACCGTGGTGTTTCCACCAAACAGGTTGGTCACGTAAAGTTTGTTGTGTGCGTCCGTTGCTAGGCCGGTGGGGTGGTTCGCGGCGATCTGCCCCACCAAGTGCTTCGTTTTAAGGCTGTAGACATCAACGAAGCCGTTTTCGGCGTCGGAAACGTAGAGCTCGTGAGGAGTCGAATCCGCTCTCAGCCAGCTTCCGTGCGCTGAACGTAAGGACGGACGCCCGTTGACCGCTTCAAGCGTACGCTCCAGCGCGGACGGCGCGGACGCCGCGGGCGGCGTGGCCGGCGCGCAGCCTCCAAGCCCGCTCATCGCGAGCGCCACCACCAAACCACATCCTCCGAGACGATGTCGTAGGTCGTCCAGAATGTGCACCGAGTTTTGGTACTAACTCGGCGAGAAGCTTCCCCCTACCCTACCGGAGGTGATTTAGCGGGCGCTCTGCAGCTAATCTTGTTCCGTGGCGGCAGCGCTCGGGATGACGTTGGGATTATGTTCGGCAAAGGCGCCGAGCGGATTCGGGACGAGCCAAACTTGGAGATCCCAAATCGCCGGAAACGCAAACACGAACCCAACGTCGGACGCGCTCTGCGGGGCCGGAATCTTCAGCCGCTGCCAGCGCTTGAGCTTGCTGATCTTTACCACGTCGGCCGCAGTGGGATTATCGAGCGAGCCTCCGACCGCGGCGATGGTCTTGCTCCCCGCACCGCCGTACCGCAGCCCGGAAGGCGTCTTGATCGCGAAGTGAATGTGCGCCGGCGAGAAATCGATGAAGCGCGCGGGAGATACGCCCCACACCGACGGC
>DATHOO010000022.1:0-17460 GCA_035484815.1 Candidatus Acidiferrales bacterium | reverse complement strand
AAGGTGAGCCCGGAGACCGCCGGACGATCACGTACCGCGAGCTGCTCGACGACGTGAACCGGTTTGCGAACGGCTTGCGATCGCTGGGCATTCGCCGCGGCGACCGGGTCGCGATCTATATGCCAATGATTCCCGAGCTTCCGGTTGCCATGCTCGCCTGCGCCCGCATCGGTGCTGCGCATTCGGTGATCTTCGGCGGGTTTTCGCCCGAATCGATCGTCGATCGCGTCAACGACGCGCAATGCACCGCGCTCATCACTGCCGATTTCGGTTGGCGTCGCGGCAACAAGGTTCCACTCAAGCGCAACTGCGATATCGCGATGGAACGAACCCCGTCGATCGAACACTGCATCGTGGCCCGCCGCGTCGGTGACGACATCTTCATGCGCGAAGGGCGTGACCACTGGTGGGATGAGATCGTCGCGGGCCAATCGACGGAGTGCGAACCCGAAGCGATGAACGCCGAGGATCTGCTCTTTCTCTTGTATACGAGCGGTACGACGGCCAAACCCAAGGGGATCAAGCACACGACCGCGGGATTCTTAACGCACGTGGCGATGAGTCACAAACTCGTCTTCGACCTCAATGAAGCCAGCGATATCTATTGGTGCACCGCCGACATCGGATGGGTTACGGGTCATTCGTACATCGTTTACGGTCCGCTCGCGAACGGCGCAACCGGCGTTATCTACGAAGGCACGCCGGACTATCCGGATAAAGACCGCTTTTGGGCGATCGTCGAGCGCTACGGCGTTACGATTCTCTACACGGCCCCGACGGCGATTCGAACTTTCATGAAGTGGGGGCCGGAGTTCCCGGCTCGGCACGATCTTTCGTCGTTACGAGTTTTGGGCACCGTCGGCGAACCAATTAATCCCGAAGCTTGGATCTGGTACCGCGAATGGATTGGCGGCAACCGCGTGCCGGTCGTTGACACTTGGTGGCAGACGGAAACCGGCGGGATCATGATTTCGCCGTTGCCGGGCGTCACGACGCTGCTTCCCGGCAGTGCAACCAAACCGTTGCCGGGCATTGCGGCCGACGTCGTCAACGATCGCGGGGAATCGGTGCCGCTCGGCGGCGGCGGTTACGCCGTGCTGACGCGGCCCTGGCCGGGCATACTACGTGGAATCTGGGGCGATGACGAACGCTACCTGCAGACCTACTGGTCGCGCTTCCCGCATCTCTACTTTGCCGGCGACGGCGCCCGTCGCGATAGCGACGGCAACTATTGGTTCATGGGACGCATCGACGACGTGATGAACGTCAGCGGCCATCGTATTTCGACGACCGAGGTCGAAAGCGCGCTGGTCGATCACCCGGCGGTCGCCGAGGCCGCGGTCTGCGGGAAGCTCGACGAGATGACGGGCCAGGCGATCTACGCGTTCGTTTCGCTGAAAGGCACCGGTACGGGCACGCCCGAGTTCGCCGACGAGTTGCGCGATCACGTCGCCGGCAAGCTTGGGAAGTTCACCCGTCCGAAGTACGTCACGTTCACGCAGGAGCTACCGAAGACTCGCAGCGGTAAGATCATGCGTCGTCTCTTGCGCGACATCGCCGAGGGCCGCACGCTCGGCGATACGACGACACTGGCCGACTCTTCGGTTGTGAAAGAGCTTCAGGAGCGCGCCAAGGTCGAGGTCACGCAAGAAGAATAGCCTCATCCGCCGGCCCACGGGCGGCGTTCATTAAGAAATGAGGGAATGGCAGCGACGCCGAGCACCGACGAGGAATTGGCGATAGCATTTGGAGCACACGAACGGTGGGCCTTCGGGGACGCCTATCGGCGGTACGCTTCGTTGCTATACTCGGCCGCCTATAACGTGCTCGGCAACGGCGAAGAAGCGCAAGATTGCGTCAGCGATGCGATTGCCCGCCTATGGCGATCGCCGCGCGCCTATTCGCCGGAACGCGGAAGCCTACGCAGCTTCCTGGTCGTCTGCGTGCGCAACGAAGCGATTTCGCGGCAGCGGCGACAGTCGCGCCGCATGCGGCTGGAGGGACGCCTCGCCGCGATGCCGGTAGAGCACGACGAGCTACAGGTTGCCGATCCGATCGAACGCGACCGCGTACGCCGGGCACTGCTCACGCTTCCCGACGAGCAGCGAACGGCGCTCGCGCTGGCCTATTACGGGGGGAAGACGCAAACCGAAATCGCAGCCGAACTCCAACAGCCGCTCGGCACGATCAAAAGCCGCATGAAGCTCGGGTTGCGCAAGCTCGCCGCGGCGCTCGAAACATGAGCTTCGATCACGTCGCCGATCTGGCTGCGCCTTACGCACTCGGCGCGCTGAGCGACGATGAGCGTGCGGCGTTCGAGGCGCACGTGCGCAGGTGCGCGAGTTGTGCCGCGCTGGCCGGAGCTGCCGAACGCGACGTTGCGCTGGTGGCGTCAATGGAAGCGCGACACCCCGCGCCGCCCGAGCTCGCCGGCCGCGTCGCGCGCGCGCTTGCCGCGCATGTTGCCCGACCCGCGAATCTTTGGCAGCGTCCGGCTTGGCTGACCGGCGCGCTCGCCGCCGCTCTGCTCGTCGGCCTCTTGCCGTCGATGTACTTCTGGCGCGAGAATCGAGCCCTCCACCGCGCGATGGTCGCGCAGAGCGAGGCAATGGAACGCGTCGCCGCCGGTCCGCATCTCACCGCCGCGTTTCGCTCGGCGCCCGGAAGTCCGCCGGCGTCGGTCACGTATGCTCCGGACGGCTCGTGGTATTTGATCGTCGTTCACGACGCGTCGAAGGCACTCGGCGTTGCGTGGATGCACGAGGGCCGTCATACGATGCTTGGCAGGACCGTTCCGCGCGGTAGCGTTGCGATGCTCTATTTACCGAAGAGCCATCGCATGGATAGACTCGCGCTTATGGATGGGGCGCGGATCGTCGCTCAGGCAGATCTTTGGTGGCAAAAAACGCCTCCAAATCATCCAAGTGCGCGATCCGGGTAGCGGGCGGAAGCGCCGAGAGAATCGTCGCGCCATACCGCGTCGAAGCGGCACGTCCGTCCAGCAGCGCGACGAGACCGCGATCGCTACTGCTCCTGATGAGGCGGCCAAAGCCCTGCTTCAACCGCACCGTTGCCGCCGGAATGAAGTAGTGCTCGAAGCCGTTGAGCCCCCGCGCTTCGAGCGCGCGAACGCGCGCCATGACCAGCGGATCGCCGGGCGAGGGAAACGGCAGACGGTCGATGATGACGCACGAAAGCGCGTCGCCGACGACGTCGATTCCTTCCCAAAACGTTGCCGTGGCAAATAACACGGCGCCACGCGTGCGCCGGAACCAATCGAGGAGGTCGGAGCGCGGCAGTTCGCCTTGCAGCCGCACGGGAAAGGCCAGTCGTTCGCGCAACAATCCGTGAACCTCGCGCAGCCGAACATAGGACGTAAAGAGCACGAAGGCACGGCCGCCGGTTCGGTCGAGGCACTCCTCGACGAGCGGCGCGGCGCGGCGCGCGAACTCCGCCGATTTCGGATTCACGTCGGGCGGCGCGATGAAGAGCCTCGCTTGACGGGCGTAGTCGAAGGGCGACGGCGCGACGAGTTCCTGCGCCTCGTCTATTCCGAGCGTTCGCCGGACGAAGGCGAAGGACCGATCGGTCGCGAGCGTCGCGCTCGTTAGAACGACGCTGTGCGTTCGGGTGAAAAGCGTCGCTCGGAGGAAGTCGGCGACGTCGTGCGGCGCGCAGTTCACCGCATACCGGCCGTCGCCATCGCTTCGCTCGACCCATGCGATCGTCTCGGGAGCGCCGGCTTCAACGCGATCGATCACCGCTTCATGCGCGAGAACCGCTCGCAAGGCGAGATCCCGCCTCCGCTCGGCCTCGGCCTCGTTTTCGACCTTCTTTCTCAATCCCGTCACGGTGTTGGCAAATAGCCAGTTCTCGAGACCGTAAAGGGTTACGCGCAGCGACGCCAGCGGCGGCCACGCGTGCTCGTTTGCGCCAAGCGGATAACGCTCGGCCGGCACCCGCGTCAATGCCGACTCCAGCCGCCGTATCCCATCATCCAGCTCGATTTCCAAATTCGACGGCACGTCGTAGGTCCGGCGTAGCTTGCGTAACATGCGGCTAATCGTTGCTCGCGAGAGCACCGCGGTCAGCGCGTCGGTTGCCCAGCGTTCGCATTGATGCGCCTCGTCGAGCACGACGACGTCGTAGGGTGGCAGGAGGCCGCCGCCAACGACGAGATCCAGAAAAAAGAGCGCGTGGTTGACGACGATGAGATCGGCGTACTTGGCCTCGTCGCGCTTTTGGAAGAAGAAACAGTTGCGAAAGTGCGGGCAGAGCTCGCCCACGCATTCATCGGCGTCGGCGTCGAGCTGTTCCCATTCCTCGGCAGCCGGCACGAAGCCCAGCTCGCCGCGATCGCCGGTCCGCGTTGCGTCGGCCCACTCCCAGATTCTTTGCATCGAGCGGGATTGAGCAAGCAGTCGATCCGCGCGCATACGTTCGAGCTTTTGCCGGCAGAGATAGTGCGCGCGTCCTTTGAGCAGGGTGACGCGCAGGCGCCTGCCGAGCGCTTTTTCAACGACCGGAATGTCCTTACGTACGAGCTGCTCTTGCAGCGCAATCGTTCCGGTCGACAGCACCACCTTCTTGCCGCTGCGAACCGCCGGCACCACGTACGCCAGCGATTTCCCGACGCCCGTCCCCGCTTCGACGATCGTGTGCATTCCCTCCAGAATGCCGCGTTCGACGAGCTGTGCCATCTGCAGCTGTCCGGCGCGCGGTTCGAAGCCGCGCAACGCTTCCGCGAAAGGGCCGTCCGCCCCGAAAACCTCGTCTAAGTTAGGGAGCATCTTCGTATTGGGTTTCGAGTTCGCGGCCGGAAGTCGAATCCACGACCACCGGAGCGACCCGTCGCGGCGGCGCGTATATGACGTAAGTGAGGACGAAGCCGGCCAGCAATCCGGCGACGTGTGCTTGCCATGAGATCTGCGGAACGGTAAACGTGATGATCAGATTCAGCACGAGTATCCCGACGTTGGCGCGCACGAGGTCCATCCCGGGTTTACCGAGCTTGAACCCGATCGCGAAGAGCGCACCGAAGAGTCCAAAGATCGCGCCGCTGGCGCCGACGGTCGGCACCATCGGACTGCTGAAGAAGACGACGCCGAGGCCCGAGACGATCAACGAGAACATATAGACGAGGAACATTCGCCACGAGCCAAGCGCGTATTCGATAAATCGCCCAAGAAACCACAGCGACAACATATTGACGCCGATATGAATCAATCCGCCATGGAGAAACGCGCCCGTGATGACGCGCCACCATTGCCCATCTTGTAAGACGAAGGCCGGGATCAGCGCGCCGTCTACCAGCACGCGCTCGATGCCCGCGCTGCTGCCGAAGCCCGAGAGCATGCTTGGGCCGGCGACGGAGACTTCCCAAAGGTACGCGATCGCGTTGAGCGCGATCAGTAAGCGCGTGGTCACGCGATCATGACTGTCCGAGCGAGCTCGAGTGAGATGGCGTGACGCTCGCCCTCAACCTCGATCGTGATCGGGCCGCCCAGTGGCGCCTTCTCAACCACGGCGAGATGGGCGCCGGGGCGTAAACCGACTTGCCCGAGATAGCGCAAGATCTCCGGCATCTGCTCGGTCACGCCGGCGACCGTAACGCTTTTACCCGGCTCTACTTGCGCGAGCGGAATTCCGGTGCGAACCGGCTCGGTTAAATCGGCGGGCGGAATGGGGTGTCCATGCGGACACGTCTGCGGATCGTTCAAGGCCACAATAAGGCGCTGCTCGACGCGCGGCGTGATCGCGTGTTCGAGGATGCAGGCTTCGGCGTAGACTTCGTCCCACGGCATGCCCAGCACGTCGGTGAGCAGGCGTTCCGCCAGGCGATTGCGGCGCACGACGCCGACGGCTACTTCGAGACCCTTTCGCGTCAACTTGATATCGCCACGCACTTCGTGCTCGACGTAGCCATCGTTGACGAGCTTTTTGAGCATTCCGGAGACTGAGGCAGGTGCCACGCCCAGTTCGGTCGCCAAGGCCGACGTGGTTACCCCGGGTCCCTCGCGCTCGAGACGATAGACCGCCTTCATATACATCTCGAAGGACTCGGCAAAGTGCGAATGCGAGTGACCGGGCATAGAGTCTCTAACTTCGCGGCGCCGCGTAGAGTTCCGCAGCGCTCGTCACTCGCGCTTGCATCTTGGTCTTCGCCTGCGGGTCGGCAAGCGACGCGTCGATCGCGTTGCGAACGAAGCGTTCCAAGACGGCAGCGCCGCCGATGCGTTCGACCGACGCGTACTCGCCTGCAATCGACGTCCGAAAAATCGCCGGATCGTCGCAATCGATCGTCACGACGCAGCCGCGCCGATCGAGCTCGAGGTGCGGATCCGGATACTCCTCGAGGGTCGCTCCGGTCAGACGGTTTGAGGTTGGGCAGATCTCAAGGGGTATTCGGCGCGCGGCCAGCAGTTCGACCGTGCGCGAGTCTTCGAGTGCGCGGATTCCATGGCCGACGCGATCGACTCCGAGCAACTCGATCGCATCACGCACGCTTGCCGCGTCGCTCGCCTCGCCGGCATGCGCAACGCAGTGCAAACCTTCGGAGCGCGCGAACGCAAACGCATCGACGAAAAGTCTCGCCGGAAAGCGCGCTTCATCGCCGCCGAGGGAGACGCCGACGACGTCCAAATCGGTCATCGCCGCCACCGCGCGCGCCGTCTCCATCGCGCGATCCGCACCGAAGTTTCGCGTGAGATCCGGCAAGAGCTTGAACGTCGCTGCGGGACTGGCTTGGCGCAGTTCGCTCACGATGGCTTCCATCGTTGCGCGAACGTCGATTGCGGGGTTGAAGAACTTCCAGACCGGTGGAGAGACGAAGAGCTCGCCGTAGATGACCCCTTGCGCAAGCGCGTCCTCGACGAACTCGCGCGCCAGCCGCGCAAAATCTTCGGGATCGCGCAGCGAGCGGCTGACCGCCGCAAAGATATACAGGAACTCCTGAAAGCTGCCAAACCGATAGGGGTCCCCGCTTTTGTCATCCTGAGCGGAGCGAGCGCAATCGAAGGACCCCCCCTTCGGCACGTAACGCAGCGGGACGCCGTGTTTCGCCGCAAGCTCGACGAAGGTCGAACCCCGCAAACTACCCTCTAAGTGGCAGTGCAAGTGAATCTTTGGGATCGACTCCGCGAGGGTGCCTGCGACCATGCGACCGCTTTCGCCCGAGGCAGGGGCGAAACCCACGCCGTCGTAACCTAGTCGTTTCTATCGCGGGGTGGAGCAGTCCGGTAGCTCGTCGGGCTCATAACCCGAAGGTCGGTGGTTCAAATCCACCCCCCGCAACCTGTACCGGGTCCGTTTACTGCAAAGTAGGCGGACCCGGTTTTTAGTTATAGTCCGGCGGCTTAGGACCATCCGGTGAACCCGCTAGCATCCCCGTCAAGATCCCTGAGTAGACTGCTCGAGCGGACACTCACGCTCTAATCGCTCCAACCTGCTCTCGTACTCCGAAACAATCGTCGGCGCTATCTCCTTCATCGCTCGGGCGGTTTGGATCAGAAGCAAGCGCGCAGCAATGTTGGAAGGGCAATCCACCGCGAGCCCGAGCACACGATCGATGATATCGCGAGGTGAGTGCAAGCTTTCGATCCCACCTGCCCTCTTCGCCGTCTTTAGCGTCAGAAGGCCTTCGAGAGACATGAGGTAGGGGTAGAACAGTTTTCCACGAGGTACGTCATAAGGCGAGGGAATCGGCAGTTCTTTAGCATCCGTTTTCTCTCGAATGGCGGAAAGGATGCCCGACACGAGGCTCTGCGGATCGAGGACCGGATCGTCGAGCTTTAACGTTGCCGATCCGGCGTACTCACAGATGGCCCGCGCCATGCGCACCAGTCGAAAGTCCACCGTCCAGGGATCGCTCTTGGCATGCAGATGAACGATCACGATCCATTCTGCGTCGACGTCTTTCCTTGACGCGACCTCTGCGCTGTGGGCGTCAGTCCAAGGCCTCTGGCCCAACATGTAGCCCTGTGACCCTTCGGTGACCCACGGAATGAGTGTTTGAGCGCTTAGGGGTGTTCGGAAAAATAGCTCCTGCTCCAAAAACATGGGAAGAGCTCTGCTGAGCATGCCGGGGACCGTGGTTAGACCGAGCGCGACCGTCGGCGATTCGCCCTGAAAACTCGCAGTAGAACCCAAAATCGCGATTGTCGGACCCGAACGGACCGGCGCCGGGAATAGACGATTAACGGGTAGCGTATCCGGGAGCCAAAGAGGTCTCGATACGGATATCATCGCGACCGCTATTGGTTCGGCGATGTCGAGGGCTTCGTTCTTCTTTGCAATACGCGCCTTGGAAATCTCGGCCGCCCAGTAATCGAGAGTGTCTTTATAGTCAGGGCGCTCCTGCGCATACAGCAAGTCGACGATCCTTTGCGAGGCGTCGAATTGATTGAGGTCGAAGTTCGCCTTTATAAGGTTGTTCCCAACCGATAAGCCATGGTCTTTAACTGAAAAATGCTCGGTTCCGATCGCTAGTGCTTCCTGTACGTGCCCATGGCTTCCGAGATCACCCGTTATCGACATAAGGGCGTCCGCGGACGGCGGATCCCCCACAATGCTCAGCGCTTCTTTGTAGAAACCAAGCGCATCTTGCAGCCTTCCGCCCGCTAGGGCGTCGCGGGCGAGGAATAAACGGACACGCCAGCTATTAGGAAGCCCCGCGATCCGTTGCCAAGTTTGAGTCAGCGCAGCCGGGCCGCTTTCCTCTCGCTCGATTGCGCCGTACCACTGGAGGGCATTCTCAACGTTTGGATCAACCTCGATCGCTCGCCAAAGAGTCTCGCGCGCCTTGGTTTTTTCGTTTCCTGCGGAATATGCTTTAGCAAGATTAAGCAAAACGTAGCCGTCTTCGCCGTTTGCACCAAGGTACGTATGCATGACGCGTTCGGCGTCTCTGATTTTGCCGACGCGCGTTAGGACCACGCCGTAGAGACACGTGCTCCGTGCCGACCTTTTATCAAGCTTGTGGAGATGCTCTGCGGCTTTCACGATATCGCCCGCGTAGCCGTCGCCAAGCGCCTCCGCCAAAAGATTATAAAGGACTTCCGCGTTGTGCCAGTTGTTGCGTATGTTTTGGGGAAGAATCTGGTCGCGCCAAACTTCGCGGTTGATCAGGCGTTCGCGCCCATATGCGTCGTAGACGCGTATGGGTGATTGTTCAGATTTGTCGTCATGCCTTGGCACGCGGGCTCACCATTGGCCGAGTGAGACCATGCTAGACGATCGCGGAATCGAGCGTAAGCTGTCCGCGCGCGATCTCGTAGTCGGCCATCCCATAATAGATGTCGAACGCGCGCTCGCTGCGCTGGTCGATTCCGGTCGGAAAGACGACGTGGCCGACCGTCCCATGGATCTCGCCACGCCGCTCGGGAACGAAGAGCGGGTCGTGCGAGCGGAAAATGATCCGGTCGAGCCGCTCGGCGTCGTGAATGATGACGCCGGCGCAGTAGCGCAGCAACGACCCTCCGCTCGGGTGAGCGATCTCGTCGACGCCGTGGATGACCGATAGCCAGCCTTCGTCGACGCGCACCGGTGGTGTGCCGGCGCCCGACTTGATGGAGCCCCAATTCGCGGGCGGCAGCGTTAAGCGATGCGTTTCCGTCACGCGGCAAAGCTCGTTGATGTCGGCGAGCACGGGCTCCAGCGGGATATAACCGATGGCGATGCCTTCGCGCTGGTTTGGCGGAAGCGCTTGGATCGCGGCGAGCGCTTCTTCTGCATCCTTGACCTCAAGCTGCAGCGTCGGCCGATGGTAGAAGGCCAGCGACTCAACCCCGGATGGCGATTGTACCGGCGCGGGAAAAAACGCCGCATCTTTATCGGCAAACCGCGCGCCGGTCCGCCGGAACTCCAGCAGACCGAGGCGCTGCCACGCCAGGCCGTCACGCGAAACGGCCACGGCAACTTCGGGTCCGCGTGGACCGAAAGCAACGTATGACATAACGTAGCGGTCGAGCACCGGCAGAAACGTGACGCGCGGATCTTCGCAGCCGTAGCCGCCGGTCGCGTCGCGCAACTCGTAGGGCGCCTCCGGCTGAAGGGCGTAACCGCGCGGCTCGACGCGTAACGACCCGTCGGTGTGCTCGATGGTGCAAAACGACCCGATCCGGGAGACGTTCCCCGCCGCAACCATGCGCGGATAGAGCTGAAGGCTATCGTCCCGCAGGCGCGCGCATGCAGGGTTCAATATGCCCAAGCGCTCGTCATCGAGCGCGTTCGGTTTGAGAATGATGCCGGAGCGAGTGAATTTCAGGCCAGCAGCCCCATCTCTCGGCCAACGCTTTCGAACGCGCGCAGCGCGCGATCCATCTCTTCCATCGTCAGCGCGGCGCTGGTTTGCACGCGAATGCGCGCGGTTCCTTCGGGCACGACCGGATAGCCGAAACCGGTCACAAAAACGCCGGTCTTCAGCAGCTTATCACTCATCGCGATCGCAAAGGCCGTCTCGCCCACGATGATCGGTACGATCGCGCTCTCGCTTTCGAGCGGCTTGTAGCCGATGCGCTGCAATCCCTCGCGAAAGTAGCGCGTGTTCTCGCGCAGTTTCTCCACGAGCTCGGGATGCTCGTCGAGATACTCGATTGCCGCGAGCGAGCTGCAAGCAACGGTCGCCGGCAATGCATTCGAGAAGAGCTGCGGCCGCGAGCGCTGGATGAGCGTGTCGATCAACGCGTCGCTGCCGGCGACGAATCCGCCCGCCGCGCCGCCGAGCGCTTTGCCGAGTGTGCCGGTAATCACGTCCACTTGGCCGGTCAGGCCGTAGTGCTCGATCGTTCCGCGGCCGGTTCGGCCCATGACGCCGGTTCCGTGCGAGTCGTCAACGACCACGATCGCGCCGTAACGTTTTGCGAGCTCGACGATCTCTGGGAGCTTGGCGAGATCGCCTTCCATCGAGAAAACGCCGTCGGTGACGATGACGATCGGGAAACAGCCTTGCACGCTCTTCAGTTTCTCTTCCAGCGCCTGCATGTTGCCATGCTTGAAGCGCTCACGCCGCGCCTTCGACGCCAAACGCACGCCATCGATGATCGAGGCGTGGTTGAGCTCATCCGAAACGATTGCCGATCCCTCGTCGCAGATCGTCGGAAAGAGTCCCGTGTTGGCGTTCCAGCATGAGACATACGATAGCGCCGCCTGCGTATCCAAGAAGCCGGCGATGCGGTGCTCGAGTTCTCGATGAATGTCGAACGTGCCGCAGATGAAGCGTACCGATGCGGTACCCGCGCCGTAGCGTTCCAAGCCGCGCTTGCCCGCGTCAACGACTTCGGCTTGGTCGGCGAGCCCTAGATAGTTGTTGCTGGAGAGCACGATGACATCGCCTGCCTCTTCCATGTGGACTTCCGGCGCCATCGGCGTCGTCAGGTGACGAAGGTGCTTATACGTCCCGGCCTGCTTGAGCGCGTCGAGATCGGTTTGCAGCTTCGCTTCGAACGCCTGATTCATGGCTTTGCTATATCTCCTTTAAAGTCGAGGACGATCTTGACCGCTTCGCCCTTATCCATGAGCTCGAAAGCGCGGTCGAACTGGGTGTAGGGTAAGACGTGCGTGATGACCGCGCGCGGATCGACGCGTCCGCTCTTGACCAGCGCCTCCGCTTGATACCAGGTCTCGAACATGCGCCGCCCGTTAATCCCGAGCACGGTCAGGCCTTTGAAGATGATGCGGTCGGCGAGATCGAGCGTGACCGGAGTGGCGGGTATGCCCAATAGTGCGGCGGTACCGCCGTTGCGGAGCAGCTGCAAGCCGAGGTCGATCGTTGCCGCGTTGCCGGACATTTCGAGGAGGACGTCGGCGCCGTCGCCACGCGTCCGCTGCCTGACTTCGCCGATCAGATCCGGCTGAGTTGCCATAAAAACGGCGTCCGCGCCCAAGCGCTTCGCGAGCTCGAGCCTCGCCGGATTAACGTCGACGGCGTAGATCGCGAGCGCCCCGGCCGCGCGCGCTACTTGAATCGCGAGCAGCCCGATCGAACCGACGCCGCTTATCACCACGCTCTTGACGCTGACGCCCGCCGCCATAACGGTATGTACGGCATTTCCCAGCGGATCGAAGATGGCGGCGCATTCATCGCCGATCGCCGGGTCAAGCCGCCAGACGTTATACTCGGGAATCGCAACGTATTGCGCAAAGGCCCCATCGCGATCGACGCCGATGATCTGCACGTGCTCGCAAATATGCGCCTGGCCGGTGCGACAGAGCAGACACGTGAGATCGGCGATATGTCCTTCAGCGCCAACGCGTTCGCCGACTCGAACCGATCGCACGGCAGCGCCGACTGCGGCAACGGTGCCCATGAACTCGTGCCCGACGACGAGCGGCGGCTTGATGCGGCCCTGTGCCCACGCATCCCACGCATAGATATGATGGTCGGTTCCGCAGAGACCGGCTTTTTCAACGGCGATCAACACGTCGCCCGGTCCAATCTCGGGCACCGGCACTTCCGTCAAGAGAAAACCGGGGCCGGCGTTGGGCTTAACGAGGGCCTTCATCGACAAAGCCATGAGGGCCCCGTAATTTCACGCGAACCTAGGGAAACTACTCCTTGGCGAAAACCGCGAGATCGCGCGGCGTGATGAAGACCTCCTCGCCCTTGTGCAGCGCCAACGCACGAAAGCGTTCTTGCGGCATCTCGACGTGAACGGCCGCACCCCATTCGGTGATGGCCTCGACCTTCACGAGTGGGCCGGCCGCATTGATATGCTTGGTCGTCGCGCGAAACTGGTTTGCCCCATTTGGATGACGGGTGATTTCCAACGCGTGGGGTCGAACGAAAACGACGTGTCCGGTTGCCTCCCGATCGATATGCGCCGTACCGTTGTCGATGCGCCCGTGAAAGAGGTTCACGTTCCCCAAGAAATTATAGACGAACGACGTCGCGGGGTGATTGTAGACCTCGTCGGGCGTACCGATTTGTTCGATTTTCCCGCGATTCATCACCGCGACACGGTCGGCCACTTCAAGCGCTTCGTCCTGGTCGTGGGTGACGAAGACGCTGGTCACGCCGACGTCGTCGTGCAGCTGACGCAGCCAACGCCGTAGTTCGACGCGCACCTTCGCGTCCAGCGCGCCGAAGGGTTCGTCGAGTAGAAGGACGCTCGGCTCGACGGCAAGCGCGCGCGCTAACGCAACACGCTGGCGTTGGCCGCCCGAAAGCTGCGAAGGAAACCGGCCGGCTTGATTGCGCAGCTGAATAAGCTCGAGCAGCTCGGTGACGCGCTCGCGAATGCGCTGCGCCGAAGGTCGCGTTCCGCGCGGACGAACGCGAAGCCCGAACGCGATGTTCTCGAAGACCGTCATATGCCGGAAGAGTGCATAGTGTTGAAAGACGAAGCCGACGCGGCGCTCACGTGCCGTGCGATCGCTGATGTCCTCGCCGTCGAACTGGACCGATCCCGCGTCGGCGAACTCTAACCCCGCGATGATGCGCAGGAGCGTCGTCTTGCCCGAACCGGACGGCCCGAGCAGCGCAACGAGCCGCCCGCGCGGAATCTCGAGATCGACGGCATCGAGTGCAGTAAATTGCCCGAATCGCTTGGTGATTCGCGAAACGGAGATGCTCATGGGGTAACCTCCGAAACTTTTGCGACTTTCCATTCAACGACGCTCTTGACCACCAACGTCGCGAGCGCCAAGAGCGCCAGCAGCGAAGCGACGGCGAACGCCGGGACGAACTGATAATCGTTGTAGAGCACTTCAATTTGTAACGGCATCGTATCGGTCAGACCTCGGATGTGACCCGAAACCACCGCCACCGCTCCGAACTCTCCCATCGCGCGCGCGTTGCAAAGAATTACGCCATAGAGCAGCGCCCACTTGACGTTGGGAAGCGTGACGCGCAAGAAGGTCTGCCATCCGTTGGCGCCAAGGGTCAAGGCCGCTTCTTCCTCGTCGTTGCCTTGCGCGGCCATCAGCGGAAGCAGCTCGCGCGCAACAAAAGGCACCGTAACGAAAATCGTCGCCAAGACGATGCCCGGAATCGCGAAGATAATGTGAACGTCGTGCGCGGTCAGCCACGGTCCCAACGCTCCTTGCGCGCCGAAGAGCAGAACGTACGTCAAGCCCACGACCACCGGCGAGATCGAAAACGGGAGGTCGAGGAGCGAGATCAAGAGACTTTTGCCGACAAATTCAAACTTTCCGATCGCCCAGGCCGCCGCGATGCCGAACACGACATTCGCAGGCACGGCGATCGCGGCGGCGATCAGCGTGAGCCGAATCGCCGAAATCGTATCGGGATTGGTGAAGCTGCGAAGGTATGCGGCGACGCCTTGACCCAAGGCGACCGCGAAGATCAGGGCCAGCGGCGCCAAGAGAAACACCGTCAAAAAGACCACGCAGGTGCCGATCAGCAGTCCGCGCACGGGCGCCGGCTCGGTGACGCCGGGCAGCGCGCGGGCGGGCAGAGCCTTAACCATCGGCGGCCACCGCGGCTTCCCGATGGCCGCTCCAGCGCTGCAGCGCGTTGATGCCGAGAAGCATAACAAAGGAGAGGACGAGCATCACCACGGCGATCGCGGTCGCACCCCTGTAGTCGTATTCTTCGAGTTTGGTCACGATCAAGAGCGGCGTGATCTCGGTACGCATCGGCATGTTCCCCGCGATGAAGATCACCGAACCGTACTCACCCACGCCGCGAGCAAAGGCCAGCGCGAAGCCGGTCAACGCTGCCGGGAAAATCGCGGGGTAGATAACTCGTGCGAAAGTCTGCCAGCGGCCGGCGCCGAGCGACGCGGCGGCCTCTTCCAACTCCTTGTCGAGATCCTCGAGCACCGGCTGGACCGTCCGCACGACAAAGGGCAGACCGATGAACGTTAGTGCCACGACGACGCCAAGACGCGTGAAGGCAACGTGCACGCCGAGGGTCGCCAGCGGCTTGCCGAACCAGCCCGAGGGAGCGTAGAGCGTCGTCAGGGCGATCCCTGCGACCGCCGTCGGTAGCGCAAACGGCAGGTCCACCAACGAGTCGAGAATGCGCTTCCCGGCAAACTCGTAGCGCACCAAGACCCACGCGACGAGCGTTCCGAGAACGAAGTTAGCGAGCGCCCCAAGAAACGAGGCGCCGAAGGAAAGCCCGTACGATGCCATGGCTCGCGGCGTTGTCACGACATGCCAAAACGCGTGCGGTCCCATCTTCGACGCTTCCACGAACGTGGCTGAGAGCGGGATCAGCACGATGAGCGAAAGGTAGAGAATCGTGAAGCCGAGCGTCAAACCGAATCCGGGGATAATGCTCGGACGACGCAATCGGCTTAGCGAAGCGAGCATGGTTACTGATTCGGCTGGTAGATCTGATCGAAGACCCCGCCGTCGGCGAAGTACGTCGCTTGCGCTCTAGTCCAACCGCCGAAACGGTCGATGTCCACCAGCTTCATCGCCGGGAACTGCGAAGCGTATCGTTTTGCCACCGACGCAAGTCGCGGACGGAAGTAGTGGCGAGCGATGATCTCTTGGCCTTGAGGCGAGTAAAGATACTGCAGATAGGCTTGCGCGACTTGGCGCGTCTGTTTTTTCGCCACGACCGCGTCGACCAGCGCGACCGGCGGCTCCGCGAGGATGCTCAGCGACGGGCGCACGATTTCAAAGCGACCACGGCCGAGTTTGTTGACCGCCAGCATCGCATCGTTCTCCCACGCAATTTCAACATCGCCGATGCCACGCTCGACGAAGGTCGTGGTCGACCCGCGCGCACCGGAATCGAGCACCGGAACGTTTTTGTAGAGCTTCGTAACGAAGGTCTTGGCGGAAGCATCATTGCCACCGCGCACGCTTAAGGCATAGGCCCAAGCGGCGAGGAAGTTCCAGCGCGCGCCGCCGGACGTCTTCGGATTCGGCGTTATAACTGAGACGCCGGGTTTGACCAAGTCGTTCCAATCGCGGATATGTTTTGGATTGCCTTGCCGCACGAGAAAAACGATCGTCGACGTGTACGGCGTGCTCCTATTTGGCAGTCGCGTCTGCCAATTTGCCGGCAGCAGCTTGGCCTTGTCGGCGATTGCGTCGATGTCGTAGGCCAGCGCCAGCGTCACGACGTCGGCTTGTAATCCGTCGATGACCGCCCTAGCCTGTTTTCCGGAGCCGCCATTGGACTCTTGAACCGTCACACTCTGCCCGGTCTTGGCTTTCCAATACTTGGCAAATGTCGCGTTGTAATCGTCGTAAAGCTCGCGCGTTGGATCGTAGGAAACGTTGAGGATCGTTACCGGCGCAGGGGGTGCAGCCGCAGCGAGACCGCCGCCGGCACAGACGAGAGCGAGGGCAGCTAAAACTGCCTTCCTGCCAAAAAGGGTGGCCATGGTTACGGGGGTCTCCTTGTAGCAAGCGAGGAAAAGATGCTCCAAGTCATCTATTCGAACTCCGATTCGATGATCCTGGTCAATAATTTAGAAGGGCCGCTCACGGGGGATTGAGCGGCCCTTCTTCTGCAGTTAGGAGGTCAGAAGTCGTACTCTAGCTGTGCTCGGTTGTACTTGAAGAGCGGCAAGCCGCCGAACAAGGAGGAGCCGGAACTCGCGGTCGGCGGGCAACTCGTCGTCCCGGCCGCGCCGCAGAACGTGTTGGAAAGCGAGCGCTGGATGTACCGATAACGGAGTGAGAGGCCGCGATAGGGTCCACTCAACGGCATATGGCTGAAGCGATAGCGCCCGTCGAGCACCCAGATGTTGGTATTTTGCGGGGCCAGCGCGTTGCCGTAGTTATACCAGGCATCGGTCGCGATGAAGACCCATTTGGTGTTGTTCGAAGTGTATTGACCCGTCGCTTTGAACGCGTTGCCCGGCGCGCGACGATCGGCCATGCCCTGTGTGACGCTGGTCGTGAAGAGCGGATCGCTGTCGTAGTTGTCGGTATACGGGCTGGCCCAGCCGCCGTAGTAAATGCTCGTCGTGCCGTTGGGGTTGCCAAAGCACTGTGCGGCGTTGAGCGGTAAAAAGTACCCGAGCGTCGCGCCCTTGGCGGTGATCTGATAGTTGGAGTTGCTGCAGGTGACGTTCTTGGGCAGAAAAACGGTGTCGGTCTTCCACGGAATCTCGTTGTAACCGACCGATACCTGAAAGTTCTTCAGGATATTGGCGCCGAGCTGTGCGCCGAAGGCTTGGCTGTCGATCTTGCCGATGTAGGATTGCCCGGCGTTTGTGTTCCAGCCGCCTTGCAGCGCGATCCATGGCTGCACCTCGTGCTGGTTCAACAGATACTTCCCGTCAAACCACCACATGTTGTTGATATCGCTGACGCCGTAGAAGTACCCATCGGCGGAGAAGCCCGGCTTGGTCGGATCGCCGTAGCCCAGCTTGCCCATCGCGAAGCCGTTGGTCTTGATGCCGACGCCGCCGTTGTTCACGAAGATGTTCGAGGCCATACCGTTGTTGCCGGCCGGAAAGCTGGTCAGCAACGTCTGCTGGGAGAACGCGGAGCTGGTGCGGTTCTCGTAAGCCAGCATATCCGCACCTTCAA
>DATHOO010000021.1:0-12493 GCA_035484815.1 Candidatus Acidiferrales bacterium | reverse complement strand
AAGAAACCGAATTTTCTGATCCTCTGGGGCGACGATATCGGGATCTGGAACATCAGTCGCTTCAGCAACGGCATGATGGGGTACCGCACCCCGAACATCGACCGCGTGGCCAACGAGGGAGGTCTGTTCACCGACTATTACTCGCAGAAGAGCTGCACCGCAGGGCGCGCCTGCTTCATCACGGGACAAAACCCGATCCGCACGGGGCTCACGAAGGTCGGCATGCCCGGCGCGACGGTCGGGCTGCAGCCCGAAGACCCGACGATCGCGGAGCTGCTAAAGCCGCAAGGCTACGCCACGGGCCAGTTCGGCAAGAACCACTTAGGTGACCGTAACGAGTTCTTGCCGACGGTGCACGGCTTCGACGAGTTCTTCGGCAACTTGTATCACCTTAACGCCGAGGAGGAGCCTGAGCTTCCCGATTATCCGAAGGATCCGAAGTTCAAAGAAATGTTCGGTCCGCGCGGCGTGCTGCATTGCTGGGCGAGCGATAAGGACGATACCACTGTCGATCCACGCTGGGGGAAGGTTGGAAAACAAAAAATCGTAGACACCGGCCCCCTCACCAAGAAGCGCATGGAGACCATTGACGAGGAGATTACCAGCGCCGCGCTCGAGTGGATGGAGAAGCAGGCCAAGGCCGACCAGCCGTTCTTTCTCTGGTATAACTCGACGGCGATGCACTTCCGAACGCACGTCGCTCCGAAAAACATCGGCAAGAGTGGGCAAGATCCATATAGCGATCGAATGGTCGTGCACGACGAGCAAATCGGAATGATGCTCGACAAGCTTGACGAGCTCGGTATCGCCGACAACACGTTCGTGATGTATTCGACGGACAACGGCCCGGAAAACGATACTTGGCCGGATGGCGCGAACACGCCGTTCCGCGGTCAAAAAGACTCGAACTGGGAAGGCGGCTGGCGCGTGCCGTGCTTCATCCGGTGGCCCGGTCAAATCAAGCCCGGCTCGGTCTTCAACGGTATTGTTTCGCACATCGACGCATTTCCAACGATGCTGGCGATGGCTGGTAACCCCGACGTGAAGCAGCAGCTGCTCGACGGCTGTAAGGTGGACGGGAAGAAATTCAACGTCCATTTGGACGGTTACAACATGGTAGACTACTTCACCGGAAAGGCCAAGGAGAGTCCCAGAGAGCTAATTATGTACTTTAGCGACGATGGCGACGTCATGGCCGTTCGGGTCGGCGACTACAAGTTCAATCTGGGTGTCCAGCGCGCAAATCAAATGAACCAATGGGCCGAGCCGCTGGTAAAACTGCGCGTGCCGCACATTGTGAACCTGCGCCGCGATCCATTCGAGCGTGCCGACTTCAATTCAAACACCTTTTGGGATTGGTGTGTCGACCACGTTCCGCAGATGTACCTCATGCAAGCCGCGGTCGCCGCGGAGGTCGAGGGTTTCGAAAAGTTCCCGCCCCGGCAGAAGCCGGCTTCGTTCAACCTCGACTCGGTGCTGGCGCAGGTAAAGACGCCGCACGGTTAGCTCCTCGCAATCCAAAACGGCGGAGGCAGTGGGTGACTTTTACGAACGTCACCCCTACCCGCCGCCGGTCGACGACCTCGATGCCTATCGGCGCGCCTGGGACGACCCCCGGCGGTGCGCCGATTCGCATTGCTTCTGGCCGGACGAGCCCTGTCGCGACGATCGAAGCATCCTTGTCGCCGGGTGCGGCACAACGCAGGCCGCGCACTATGCGGTGCGCTGGCCTCGCGCGCGCGTCGTCGGCATCGACGTCAGCGCAAGCAGCATCGCTTTCACGCAAGAGCTAAAGCGTAAGCACTCGCTCGATAACCTCGAAGTTCGCCAACTCGCCGTCGAGCAAGCCCGTGCGCTCGACGAAACCTTCGAGTACGTCGTTTGCACCGGCGTGCTTCACCACTTGACCGACCCCGATGCAGGTCTGCGCGCACTGCGCGAAGTGCTCGCACCGAGCGGTGCAATTCACGTCATGGTGTACGCCCCGTATGGCCGCGCCGGTGTTTACATGCTGCAAGATTACTGCCGGCGCTTGCGCATCGGCTGGACGACAGAAGCAATTCGCGATCTGGCCGCAAGCCTCAAGGCGCTGCCGCCGGATCATCCGATCGTGCCGCTCTTACGCAGCTCACCCGATTTCGCGACGACGGCGGGACTCGCCGACGCGCTGCTGCATCCGAACGATCGTGCGTATTCAGTGCCACAGCTGATGGAATTTCTTGAGCGTGGCGGCCTGCGCTTCGTGCGGTGGATACGGCAGGCGCCGTATTTACCGTGGTGCGGCGCGCTGGCGTCATCTCCCCACCACGCGATCTTGGCTGCGTTGCCGCGAAACGAGCAGCACGCGGCGATCGAACTTTTTCGCGGCACGATGGTGCGCCACAGTTTTGTCGCCTACCGATCCGACACCCCGGCGAACGGCACGATCGATTTCAACGGCGGCGAATGGCCGCGTTACGTGCCCATCCGACTGCCGGATACGATCGCCGTGCGGGAACGGCTGCCGGCGGGGACGACGGCGGTGCTCATCAATCGCAACCACACCTACACCGACCTCTATCTTCCGATCGACGGCGCGCAAGAACGGCTGCTGACCGCGATCGACGGCAAACGTATGATTGCGGAAATCGCGGGCGCAGAGAGCGATCGCGCGCGCTCCTTCTTCGAGCAGCTCTGGCGCTGGGATCAGGTGGTCTTCGATACGTCGCGCGTGGGGCGCGCGACCGCTTCGTAGATCGCGCCGGCACCGACGATGACCGCCATCACCAAGAGCGTGATCCAGCCGTAGTTGAAAATGGCGCGTCCGCTCGAGAGCGAGCTCGGCCACACGATGTTGAGCAGCATCAGCAGCAGATAGACCGCGCCGCCGAGGGTGACGGGAACGCCCCACTTGCCGAGCCTGAAGATGCCGTTGGGTTTCCAGCCGCGAGCGCGTGCCACCAGCGCGCCGAGGACCGTCAAGAAGAAGGCGAGGTAGATGCCCGACGTTGCAAACGAAACGAGCGCGTAGAGCGCGTTGACGTGCGCGGGATACTCGAACCACAGGATGCGAACCGGCCGGCTTGGATTGATCAAGACCAGCAATAGGAAGAGAAACGGCACAATCGTACCGACCAAGATCGCGTTGGCGGGCGTGTGAAAGCGGCGTGAGATTGCTCGAATCTTGTGGCTTAAGGGGAGCGCCCCGTCGCGCGCGAGCGCGAAGGCGACGCGCGCACCGGCGCCTTGAACCGCCGTGCCGCAGCTGAAGAACGCGACGATCACCATGATGAGGAAGAAGTCCTGTAGCCAGCCCGGCAGCGTGGCGAGGATCGTGTTGATGCCGCCGTTGACGACCGGGCCGATCCCCGACTGCGGTGTGGCGAGCAGGAGGCCAAGCACTAAAGCGAATGACGCGATGCCGCCATAGATCAGCGCGTTGCGCATGGCCTTCGGAACTTGGCGCTGCGCCTCTACGGTCTCTTCTGAGATGGCGCCCGCCGATTCAAACCCATAGAAAATGTAAACGTTCGCGAGAATGGCGACCAGCGCCGCGCTTGTCCACCAGTTCCCACCGAAGTCGAGCCCGAGCGGGTTGCTTTTCAAGTGCTCGACGCCCTGTGATGAGAAGATGAACCCGAATCCTTGATGGAAACCGTGCACCGCGAGCGCAATAAAAACGCCAAAGGTTCCGATCGTCTCGACGTACACGCCAAAGCGTGCTACCCTTCCCATGATCTTGGCGCCGGTCCAGTTCAGTATTGCCGAGAGAACGATAATCGCGCCGGTGATTGTAAAGATCGTCAGATGCTTCGCCGGGTCGAGGTGCGTCTTGAACCAGACGTTCGCGAGCGACGTGATATACCCAACCGCGCCGGAATCGACCGACGCGACCGTCGCAAGCAGCGCGAATCCGTAGATCCAGCCGATGAACCAGCCGTAACGGGCGCCCACGCAGAACTTGCCGTACTGATAGAGCGCGCCCGAGAGGGGATACTCGCTGGCGAGCTCGCCGAAGACCAATGCGACAAGCATCATCAGCCCCACGACGACCGGAATCGTCCAAATGTACCGCGGACCGCCCGTGCCGAGACCGAGCGTATAGAGCGAATAGATGCCGACCATCGGGCTGAGGTAACTGAAGGCCACGGAAAAGTTGTCGAAGAGCGAAAGCACTCTCGACAACTCTTGACGGTAGCCGAAGGCGGCGAGGCGATCGCCTTCGTCGGTCAGCGGCGGTTTAATGCCTCGACCACGCCCAGCCCGTGATGCGCCAGCCCGCCGCGAGCCGGCGCAATGCGACGGTGAAAATCGAATCGCGCTCGCCCTTGGGCGTCCCGTGCTCTTTGTACGTATAGGTTGCGGGGACCACGACATACGCCCGATCGGCTCGCACGTCGAGGTGCCACGGCTTGCCCAGAGTGACGATGCCGTCGGTAATGCCGTCTTTGCCGTTCTCTGCGGCATACGCCGTTGCCCAATCTTCGCAGGCATTGGGTCCCTGCCACTCGTGCGGCGGGAACTCGTCAATGATCGAAGCTTGCGTGGCACAGGTTGCGAGGGCGGCCTTCGCGTCGTTGCGATTCAGGGCGTCGATAAAGCGGCTGACGGTCGCCATCACGTCGCTCTCCTGCGATGCAGCGATTGGCGCGGTAGTGAGTGCGACGAGCAGCGCTAGCGATAACGCGAGAAGGCGCATAGCGAGAATCTCCTTGCGAGGACGAGCTTTCGAGTGGGCGCCTGACCGGCCCTGTGCAGCGGTGTCAACGCCTATGAGAAAACCGCTCTGCCGTCCAAGCCGCGACGTCGTTCATAGCGGCAGCTAAGACCGAACCGTGCGTTGCCCCAAAATAGGTTTTGAACGTGACCGGCGTGCCGTTGCGGTGCAAGTTGTCGCGCAAGGCGACCGTGCTCTGAGAGGCGATGAGGGCGTCGGCGAGACCCTGCACCAGCAGCGTCGGTACCGCGATCGCGAAAAACTCCGGATCGTTCGCAACGAGATCGTCGTAGAGCGCTTGGAGCGCATCTTCTCCCTGCTGCCGGAAAATCGAGCGCGGGACGATTCGATTCCACTGCGAAGCGCGCATGATTTCGGGGATGCAATGCTCTTGCAGTTCGGGCAAGAGCGGCAACGCCTCGGCGTCGAGCAGTTTCGAAGGAACGATCCGCGCATCGACCGTCGAGAATCCCTCGATCATCAGTCCCAGAATTGCGAGGCCCGAATTCGGCGTGGTATTCGCAAGCTCGCCGCGCAATAGCCCCTGCGGGTAAGAGAGCGGCGCATAGGCGACGGCGCCGACGAGTCGTAGATCCGGCGCAAGCTGCTGGCCGAGCGCCGCGGTTGCCAGCGCGGCAGCGCCGCCTTCGGAGTGCCCCATGACGATCCACTCGCGTCCGATCTGCGGATCGATGGTGCGTGACGCGACGACGATAGCGGTAACGTCGCGCGCCGAGGACGTCGCGACGAGATACGGATGCAAGCCGGGTGTTCCGTTCCCTTCGTAATCGGTCTGCGCTACGGCGTAGCCACGCCGCACGAAACCATCGAGCATTTGCTGCTCGCCATCGGGCTGCTGCGACCGCGACGGCGCGCACTGCGGAGCGTTGCCAACCGTACCGTGAGCCCAACTAATCAGCGGCCATCCCTGCGGCGGCACGGCCCCGCGCGGAATCGCCAGGGTACCCGAGACGGCGACGTACCGGTCCTGCGGCGAGATCACCTCGTATAAAATAAGATAGTTCGCCGAGGCCGACGGCAGCGCGGACCCACCGGTAAATCGGCGAGCCCAAACGACCGTACCGTCGGTGCCGACCGGCAGTAGATTCGGCGGTGTGTAGAATGCGTCGCCCGACGGCCCGGTTTGAATCGCCGCCACGCTGCCGCTCGCGGCGACTGCCGCGAGAAGCAGCGTTTGCAGCATGATCATCTTCCCTACGCGTCCTCGGTTAAGAACGAACGCGACATCGCCCTCGTGACGATGGTTTGCTGCTAAGGAAACGCTCCGCCGCTACGCGCAGCGATCCGGCCCGCCATTGCCATGATGGTCAACATGGGGTTCACGCCGCTCGATTGCGGGAAAACCGCCCCATCGGCAACGAGTAAGTTTTCGTATCCCCACACGCGGCCGTCGGGATCCACGACGGAACGATCTCGATGCGAGCCCATCGAGGCGGTTCCCATTTGATGCGCCGAGAAGACGATCTGGCGGTTCGGCGCGATCCCGATGCGCTGCAGGCGTTGCGCGAAGGCTTCACGATAGGTTGCACTCCACGCCGCTCGTTCAACCTCGATCGGTTTGGCGTGCAGCGTCGTCACACGGACGGCGCCGGCCGCAAATGCGAGATCGAAGAGTCCCACCAGTCCGGCGAGCATGTTCTTCCCGTCATGCGCCGAGACGCGGTAACGAATGTACGCTTCGTCGTCGAGATCGATCGAGCCGGGGTCGCGGTCGCGCGTTATTGCAATCAGCGTCGCGACGTTCGGAAGGCGCTCCATGAGCCGTGCGTGTTCCGCGCGATTTTGCCACGGCAGCGCGAGCGCCGCAAGCCCGGGATGCGTCGGCGCGACCTCGACCTTGACGCCATAGTTTCCCGCGCGATAGTTAAACGCGTCGGAGTATGCGCTCTGCATCGGTCCCCGCCATGGCTCGATAGGGTGGTCGAACTGCGCGATCGCGGCGGCAACGGGATGGAGAAAAAGCCGCTTGCCCAGCTGCGCGTGACCGACTCCGCTGCGCGCCAAAACGCCGGGAGTGCGCAGCGCGCCGGCGGCGACGATGACGAGGTCCGCATCGACGCTGAAGGGGCGCACGTCGCCACCGGCGTCGCGCTGCAACACTGCAACGCCGGTCGCGCGGCCGTTCGAAGTTTCAACTCGCGCAACCGTTGCGTCTGCATAGATGCTCCCGCCTGAGCTGATAACGTCGGGCAGCAGAGCCCAGACGGTCGAATGTTTCTTGCCGTAAGCGCAACCGAAGCCGCAGTAACCGCAGCCGTCACCACAGTCGATTGATGCGTCGCGCGGCGTTGTTTCGGCATGGATGCCGAGCGCGCGCGCGCCGTCGAGGATCGTGCGGTTGTTCGCGTTGATATTGGATGTCGGGCGCACTTTTAAGCGACGCTCGATTTCGGCGAAATGGGGTGCGAGCTCTGCCCCGAACTGCTCGATGCCGCTACAGGCGCTCCATTCCTGGGCAATGCGTTCGGGCAAACGAAGCGACGTGCACCAATTCACGGTGGTGCCGCCGCCGAGCGTCGCGCCCGCGAGAATTGCGACACCCAGATCGCTGCTCGAGGTAAGGCCCCGATCGAGATAGAGCTCGGACGTCATCAGCTCGCGCTGCGTAAAAGTGCGCGCCGCGTACGCGCCGCCGGCTTCGAGCACGACGACGCGTTTACCGGCTCGTGCGAATGCCGACGCGGCGACGCTGCCGCCGGCGCCGCTGCCGATCACGACGACGTCGCAGCGCACGCGTTCGCCGCTGCGGGCAAGGACGGTCGGTAGCGGTGCGACCTCGGCGCGTTCGTCGTTGCGCGGGCCGGGGTAGCCGATGCGCGTCCACGTGGGATTCTCGCTCCCGGGTTCGCTCTCGGCGTATGCCAAGAAGAGCGTCAAGCGCTTCAGCGCCGCAAAGCCCGCTCGCAACTGCACGTGCGGCGCATTCGCGAGCATGCCGAGCACGCGCATGCGCGTTGACTCGCCGGCTTTCATCGGAAGCGCGAGTAGATCGAGCAGCCGGCAGAGCTCGCCGCGGCGCCGGCGCGTCAGCGAGTCGATAGCGCCGGCGGCATACTCGGTAATTCGCTCGCAGCGTCCGTCCACCGGCGCGAAGGTTGCGACGACTCGACGTAACGTCTCCCGGCGGCGGGGACCCATAGGAGCGCCGCTTCGTCTGCCGGAAGGGGTTCTCATGTGCCGCAACATCAAAACGCTCCACAACTTCAGCCCGCCCGCCACCAATGACGAGATCACGGCATCGGCGGTGCAGTTCGTACGAAAGTTGAGCGGCTTCACGCACCCTTCTAAGACCAACGAGGTTGCCTTCGATCGCGCCGTCGAGCGAGTAACCGACGCGGCGCGCGAACTGCTCGCATCGCTTGTTACCAACGCACCTCCGCGCGATCGCGTGGTCGAAGCGGCGAAAGCCAAAGAACGCGGAAAACTGCGCTTCGCCCGGGTCTAGTAATTCGATACGCGTCATCCTGAGCGGAGCGAGCGAAGCTTGTCATCCTGAGCGGAGGCGCGCAGCGCCGTAGTCGAAGGGCGAAGGGCGGAATTTTAGGGGGCAGGGCTTGCGCCGGGGTGAGGGCTGTGTTATACATGGTGACAATATGTTCTCAGCTATTGGCTACGCGTATTATTATTACGGCCGCCCGATGGGTTTCGGCTAGGTACGCCATTGCTGTAACGAACGAGTTTCGTCAAAAAGCAAAGCCGCCTCGCCGATGCGAGGCGGTTCTTTTTTATGCAAGGAGAGCAAGCCATGAGCGCCGTGATACCTTCGGCAAGGGAGTTTGAAGCGTTCGAACGAGCGATCGCGACCAGCATCGACCAGCATCCGATCGTCTGCGACAACGGTTATACGCGCTGGTTCTCGCGGGGGGAGACGACGTCCGAGCAGCTGCGCGACTTCACCGTCCAGTTTTCGGTGTTCAGCCATCTGTTCATCGAGGCCCAGCTGCGTAAGTGCATTAACTCGCCCGACCTGCAGAGCTACCGCGCCGGAAAAGAGATCTTGATGAACGAGCTGGGTGTGACGTTCGCGCCGTCGGGAAGCGTCGAGGGCGGAACGTTTCGCTTCTCGGCGGGGCACTTTGAATGGCTCGCCCATTTCGCGGAGTCGCTGGGCCTGGAGTGGAGCGAGATCGGCAAGCGGCGTCACGGACGGCAGTCGACGCTGGATTTTTGCGATGCGCTGATGTCGTGGTACAGCGCCGAAGATGAGTCGACGGCGGCGGGTGCCTCGTATGCGATCGAACACTGGGCGGCCGCCGGTTTTTGGAAGGAACTTATCGCCGGACTCCGGGCGATCAAAATGAGCCGGCTTCCCGATTTGCCGCTCGGATTCTGGACCTGGCACGACGCGCTTGAAGAGAATCACGCCGCGCACACCAGCGACGAGATGCGCGAGGCGTTTGCCAAGCCGGGCTTTTCCACGCAGCGGTTTCTCACCGCGGGTGAGGCAATGCTCGACGCGGTCGCCGGATTCTGGAACGGCCTCGACGCGGCGCGGCAGCAGATCGCTGCCGAGTGCGACGGCGCCGCTTGATCTATCTCGACGAAAAAGCCGTTGGAGCCCTGTTGCGATGGGACGATCTCATCGCCGCGATGGAGCATGCCCTCGTCGCTTACTCGCGCGGAACCACGTTGCAGCCGATGCGAATGGGGCTGACGATCGAAGAGCAGCGCCGGTATCTCGGCATTATGCCGGCCGTCGTCGGCGACGTGATGGGGCTGAAGTTCGTTGCCTTCTACCCGGTCAATGCGGGCACGGAGTTCCCGACGCACAACGCAACCATCGTGCTCTATCGGACGGCGACGGCAGAGCCGCTGGCGGCGATGGACGGCCGGCTGATTACGGAAATGCGCACCGCTGCCGTCTCCGCAGCGGTCACGAAGTATCTTGCGCCGGAAGGCGCGCAAGTGCTTGCGATTCTCGGCAGCGGCGTACAAGCCCACTCGCATCTGCAAGCGCTTTCGCGCGTTTGCGAGTTTTCAGAAGTCCGCGTGTGGAGCCGTACCGCCGCCCACGCGGAACGCTTCGCCCACGAACACGGTGTTACGCGAGTCGAATCAGCAGAAGCTGCCGTGCGTGGCGCGGACGTGATCGTCGCCGCGACCGCGGCCCGCGATCCGATATTAAAAGGTGTTTGGCTGAAGCCCGGCGCCCACGTGAATGCGGTCGGATCCTCCCGTCCGGATTGGCGCGAGCTGGATGACGACGCGATGCGTAACGTCGTCGTCGTGGATTCGCGCGAGGCCGCAGTGTTGGAGGCCGGGGACGTCATCCTTGCGGATGCGGAGATCTACGCAGAGGCCGGTGAGATCTTCGACGGTGTTCGCGTGCCGGTGCGATCGTCGACGACCATCTTCAAATCGGTCGGTCTGGCTTGCGAAGACGTCGTCGCGGCTCGGCTCGTTGCCGAAGGCGCGGGCCTGCTATGAGCCGGGCGCGAGCGCGCCGGCAAGCATCGCCGCGGCGCGCGCGATGCTCTCGTCGCTGCCGGCGCTGAAACCGACCAGGAAACCCTTGCAGTCCTTGCGCTCCAGGCATAAAAGCGAGAGCGGCAAGACGCGGTTTCCTTCGGGCAGATTGTTGGCAGCGCGAACGTCGTCGAAATCGGCCGGACCGACGATTGCGACGTGCAAGCCCGTTTGCGCCGGACCGATCGTGAAACCGGGCGGCAGTTTCTTTGCAAGCGCGTCGACCAAAATGCGCCGGCGACGTTCGTAAATTCCGGTCATGCGGCGAACGTGCCGGCTGAAATAACCTTGTGCGAGGAAGTCGGCGACGGTCTTTTGCAGATGGGCGGACGCGCCAAGGCTCGTCACGGTGCGCGCGAAGCGAAACGCCGGCGCTAGGTGTCGTGGCGCGACGACGTAGCCCAAACGCAACCCGGGCGCGAGCGTTTTGCTGAGCGTTCCGACGTAGATCACCCGTTCGTCGCGGTCGAGGCTCTGCAGCGCGGGCAGCGGATGGGCATCGAATTCGCTGTCGTAGTCATCCTCGACGACGTAGGCATTGCATGCTTGCGCCCACTCCAAGAGCCCCGTGCGGCGTGCGAGCGGCATTGCACCGCCGAGAGGAAACTGATGCGACGGCGTCACGTAGGCGAGTGACGCTTCGCGCGGCAACTCGGCGGTGCGCATGCCGTCACGATCGACCGTAACGCCGTGGAGCAGGAGACCCTTGGCGGCAAAGATTGCGCGCGCGAGCTGATAGCAGGGATCCTCGATCGCCACGCGCTCGCCGGAACGCGTCAGCACGATAGCGATGAGATGCAGTGCCGCTTGCGCGCCCTCGACGACGATGATTTGGTCGGGGTCGGCGACGACTCCGCGAAACTGCGCGATGTGACGTGAGATGGCTTCGCGCAAGGCCGGCAAGCCGGCGCCGTCGCCGTAATCCAGGTGGGAGTCGGCGAAACCGATGTTTCGACGCTCGATTCGATGCCACGCCCGCAGCGGAAACGCGGCGAGGTCCGGCGCGCCGACGCGCAGCGGGCCGAAAGATGATCCCACTTCATCGAGCTGCTCGCTAACGGCCGCGAGGTCGCGCGCGGCGGCAGGCAGACTTCGCGAAGTTGCTGCGGGCCGGCTGCGCGCGGCGTGAAGCGTTGAGGTTACGAACGTGCCGGCACCGACGCGCGTATCGAGATATCCCTCGGCGATGAGCTGATCGAGCGCCGACGTGACCGTGTTGCGCGAGACGCCGAGCCGGCGGGCGAGCTCGCGGCTTGGCAAAAGCCGCGAGGCGGCCGGAAAGAAGCCGCTCTCAACGGCGGCACGAAGCCGTCGGACGAGCTGCGCTCCCAGCGGTTCGTCCGACGTGCGATCGGGGAAGAGCGGCTCGAGGTCAATTGGCTCCTTCATTTTAGTTTCTATTGGCACAATACGAAGGTCCAATCCTTTCGTAGAATAAGCCCTATGAAATGCATTACTCGCCCGCTGCTGATGATTGCCGCACTTTTTGCCGGAGTCGCCGCATCCGCGCCCGCTCCCTCGCCCGTCCCTGCGCCGATCCCGGCGCCCAACTATCCGGCCGCCGCCACCACTCGCGACGGGCACGACGATTTCAACTTTGAATTTGGTACGTGGCGAACGCACTATCGGCTGCTCAAGGAACGCCTTGCCGGCAGTCACGATTGGGCTGACTGCTACGGCACGTCGGTGATTCGTCCGTTTTGGGGTGACAGCGGCAATCTCGAAGACGGCGATCTGAAGTGCCCGCACCGGTACATCGGCGGGTTGACGTTACGGCTCTACGATGCGCGAACGCATCAATGGAGCCTCTGGTGGGGAACGCGCAAACTTGGCGTCGCGCCGCCGCCGCAGATCGGACACTTCGATGCCGGCGGCGTCGGCCGATTCTACGCATATGATCGTTGGCACGGCACGCCCGTCATCTGCCGTTTTCAATGGTCGAAAGTAAACGGCAACCCTCGCTTCGAACAAGCCTATTCTACCGACCACGGAAGAACGTGGGAGACGAATTGGACGACCGATTACGAGCGCGTTCCGGCGTCGAGCAAAGGCGTGTGGAACGCGACCGATCCTTCGAGCGACGGCGGCGACGCCTTCAGCTTTCTCATCGGCAGCTGGAAGACGCATTACCGGCGTTTGCGCCATCCGCTTGCGAGCGACGGCCAGTGGTATGGCTGCGAGGGCACCTCGATCGTCCGGGCATTTTGGGGTGGAAGCGGAAATCTCGAAGACGGCGACGTACGCTGTCCCAGTCAGTTTATTCGCGGCGTCACGCTGCGCGTTTTCGATGCGGGGAAACATCAGTGGATG
>DATHOO010000020.1:0-2357 GCA_035484815.1 Candidatus Acidiferrales bacterium | reverse complement strand
GCAACGCTGCTAAGCGCACCTCACGAAAAAGCTGCCAATCGTCGGGGCTTAGCTCGCGAAGGGTTATGCTAGCAGGGTCCACCCAGGAGCCTTCGCGATCGTCCTGGGATAGGCTGCGGCGGGCCGGCCGCCGAAACGCAGCCCTGTATGAGGACTTCGAATTTGAGCCGCTTTGCAGTTTGCATTTTCGCTGCGAGCGTGCTGTTGGCGGGTTGCGGCGCCGCGCAGTCGACGCTTGGGGTGCCGGTCGCGCAGGTTGGCCCTGCCGGCGGGTCGGCGAGCAAGTATCTTTCGCACGTGATCGTCATCATCCAGGAGAACCGCACCTTCGAAAACTTCTTCGCCGGCTATCCCGGCGCGAATGCGCCGTTGACCGGTTGTGCTTCACCGCAGCCGGGCGCGCAGACGCCCGCAGTTGCGCCTTATCGCAGCTCGACCTCGGGTTGCCCTAAGGGCGACACGCAAGTGACGCTGCATCAAGACACCTTTAAGAACAATCCCGACCTGGAACATAGTTGGACGCCGGCGATCGTCGATTGGAACAACGGTCAGATGGACGGCTTCTCGAAGTATGGCATTAAGAACGGGAAGTACGAAGCGTACAACTACATCGAGCACTCCGAGATCCAGCCGTACTGGACGATGGCGCAGCAGTACGTTCTCGCCGACGCGATGTTCCCCACCGAGTTCGGCGGGAGTTTCACCGCGCACTTGACGCTGGTCGCGGGAACCGACGATATCGAACTTCCCAATGAAGCCGAGGTCAACTTTCCGTCGCACACGCCTGACGATTGCGACTCACCAGCAGGCACAAAGACCGACTACCTGACGCCGAACCGGCACGTCCACTACACGGGGCCGTTCCCCTGCTTCGATCAGTTCAACACGATCGCGCAAGTGCTTGACGGCGCGAGCGTGAGCTGGAAGTACTACTCGACGAAGTGTCAAGACGCTGGGTTCTGGGAGCCGTTCGAAGCGATCAAGTACGTGCGCTACGGCTCCGACTGGGGGCCGAATCACATCGTCTGTCCGCAGACGCAAGTGCTCAAGGACGCTTCGAACGGCAAGTTGGCAACAGTCGACTGGGTGACGCCCAGCCACGCGGATTCCGATCATCCCGCCTATCGCGGCGACACCGGACCTTCGTGGGTTTCGTCGGTCGTGAACGCGATCGGTAAGAGTTCGTACTGGTCGAACACTGCCATCATCGTGGTTTGGGACGACTGGGGCGGATTTTACGATAATGCCAAACCCCCGCAACTCGATTACCGTGGCTTAGGCGAACGGGTTCCCTGCCTCATCATCTCGCCCTATGCCAAGCAGAACTACGTTTCGCACGTGCAGTACGAGTACGGCAGCATCCTGCGCTTCATCGAGGAAGTCAATGGCCTTGCCGCGGGCAGCATCGGACCGACCTCGAAGGGTTACACCGACGGCCGCGCCGCGAGCCTCGACGATGCGTTTGACTTCACCCAGACGCCGCGGAAGTTTACAAAGATTGGTTCGAAGTACCCGATGTCGTACTTCCTCCGCGAGCCCCCATCCAACGAACCAGTCGATACGGAGTAACCCGCTTGTCATCCTGAGCGGAGCGCCCGCAGGGCGCGTAGTCGAAGGACAAAGGGCGCCTCCGCTCAGATGACGGCGCTATAGCTCGCCGGATCTCCCACGTGTCCTTCGACTACGCTGCGCACTTCGTGCTTCGCTCCGCTCAGGATGACAAAGGGGTATTTGAGCTCTGCTCGGATGACAAAGGGGGTGCTGTCGGAGAAAGGGTAAAAATGAAGCATTGGAGTTTCGGCCGGTTTCTGCCGGCTCTCGGCCTTGTCATGGCGGTCGCGGGATGTGCGAGCGGCGGCGCTCTGCCAAATGCGGGCGGCGTTCCGCGCGAGATGACGGCGCGCGGGGATGCCGCCTCGCAAGCCTTGCTTTACGTGAGCGATACGATCACGGGCGACGTGTACGTCTTTTCCTATCCGAAAGCGAAGCTGATGCAAACGTTGACGGGATTCACCGATCCGGCCGGGGAGTGCGTCGATAAGAACGGTGACGTGTTCGTGGCAAACACCGGGCAGAAGAACATCATCGAATACGCACACGGCGGCTCGAGTCCAAAAGCGACGCTGAAAGATCCTGGATACTTCCCGGTCGGCTGCGCGGTGGATCCGAAGACCGGCAATCTCGCGGTGACGAACGTTTCGCCGAGCAGCAACGCAGCCGGGAACGTGGTGGTGTATCTACGCGCGAAAGGGCAGCCCACGGGAAACTACAAAAACGCGGCGATGCCTGACCCACTGCTCTGCGGCTACGACAATGCAGGCAATCTTTTTGTGGACGGCGCGGGCCAAGGCGGCTTC
>DATHOO010000019.1:0-9040 GCA_035484815.1 Candidatus Acidiferrales bacterium | reverse complement strand
ACCGTTCCGCTAACGAAGGTCTCGCTCGTCGGCGTTGGCTTCCCGAAGTTCAAAAACAACAGCGGCAAGACGGTACCCTTTGGCGAGGGCACCGACCTTCCGCACGTTTGGGGCTGGTACAACAGCCTCTTCCCATTCCTGGACCAGTACGACAACGGCAATATGGACGGTTTCGACTTGGAGGGCTCGGGAGCCAACGGCAACGGCTCGACGGTTTGCACCTATCCCTACCAGTACGTCAATCCCGCCGCGATTAAAGAGTATTGGGATTTAGCGCAGCAGTACGTGCTCGCGGACCACACCTTCCAAACGCAGGGCAGCGGATCGTTCACCGCACACCAGGATCTGATCGCCGGCGGCACCCCCGTCAACTATGCTTACGGCGGCTACTCCGACGACAGCATAATCGACAATCCTTCGTATTGGCCGTGGGGATGCGATGCGCCTCAGGGTGTGGTGACGTCGTTAATCACGACGAATCTGAAGTTTCTGTTGCTCAAGGGACCCTTCCCGTGTTTTACCTACACGACGATGCGCGATCTCCTCGACGCGCAGTCGGTCTCCTGGAAATACTATGCCGTGCTCGTCAAAGGCGGCAACGCCGGCCTCTGGAGCGCCTACGACGCAATCAAGGCCGTCCGGTATAGCAAAGAGTGGACCACCAACGTCACGACCAGTCCAAACGTGATCTTCCAAGATCTTAAGGGCGGCACGCTTCCCGCCGTCTCTTGGGTCACGCCCGACGGCCAGAACTCCGACCACCCCGACGAAAAGGGCGCCAACGGCAAGTACGTCGACCACGGTCCGCCGTGGGTCGCCAACATCGTCAATGCGGTCGGAGAGAGCCAGTATTGGAAGTCCAGCGCGGTTATCGTGCTCTGGGACGATTGGGGCGGATTCTACGATCACGTTGCTCCGCCGTGCCTGTACCAGTCGCAATGCCGCGACAACCAGGGCGGCCTCGGATTTCGCGTGCCGATGATTATCGTCTCGCCGTACGTGACGGCGCACGTGGAACACACACAATACGAGTTCGGCAGCATTCTAAAATACATCGAGGAGAACTGGGGCTTGCCGGTGGGGGGCCTGGGAACGAGCGACAAGCGCGCCACCAGCATCGGAAACGTTTTCAACTACGATCAAAAGCCGCGAAAGTTCAAGGCCATCACGACCTCGCTTCCGCTATCGTTCTTCCTGCACCAGAAGCCGTCGAGCTTACCGCCCGATCCCGAATAGTCCCGCAATAGTCACTGCTCGTCGGGGATTTGCCCGTCGTTGGCTTGACGCAGGAAAAAGTCCGGCCCCGTGGGCGCTTTGATCGGAACGAACGCACGCGGCTTCTGTGAGAAATCGAAGCAGTCGAGTGCCGGAGAGGTTGCGCGGGTGTCGGCCACGCTGAGTTGAGGCAGGTTGAACAAATCCTCCGCGAAGCGTAAAACGCTGGCCGTTTCGTACGGCACGTGCGAAACGTAGTGCTGTTTTGCATAAGCAGAGATCACGATGAGCGGAACTCGGAAGCCGAGGCTGTCGTAATCTTTGAACGGCGGGGGCACGGGGTCGTAGGTGCCTCCCCAATCGTCCCATTGAACGAAGACCGCCGTCGAATCCCAGAACTTGCTCTCACCAACCGCGTTAACCAGCGACGTCACCCACGATGGGCCGAGGCCGACACCGCAGTCCAAATGGTCCGAATCGGGGCAGAGGGGCGTGATCCACGTGAAGCTTGCCAGATCCCCTTTTTTGATGTCGGTCAGAAAGCGCTTCTGCGGAACGATGATGTCCTTCTTCCAGTCGGCCCCGTAGAAGATGTGTCTGACCGCCTGATATCCCGACCAAAACCCGCCTAATGGCTTTGTGTAACTGCTCGTGTAGAACCGCCACGGAAGGCTCGCATGGTCGAGTTCGTCGCCCAGCGTCTGATAGTCGAAGCACGGACGTTGGTCCTTACCGTAGGTGCGCCTTTTCGTAATCGTCTGAACCATCTCCGACCGGCCGCCTTCACATCCCCACGCGCCGTCGGGCACGTCGACGCTCGAGTGCGCCTGCGCCGCGATGATGTACTGATGCGCCACAAAGCTCTCGTCGAGCTGCGACGCATGCATGTGATCTGCCAAGACGAACTCGTTGGCCATATCCCAATACGGTTTGGTTTCGGAGCGCGGAACGTAGACGTACTGGGCGTTGGTGGGTCCGCCGTACGACTCTTCCAAGTTGAAGCCGTTCATCTTGCAATGGGTTCCGGGCAACGTTCCGGTTCCGTTGCACGCGTTGAACATTCCGCGCGCCGAGTGATCGATTTCGTACCGGGTCGTCAGACTTACCGGCGCAAGCTTAACCGTTTGGCCGTACGAGTTCTTGCCGCTGGTGGCCGTCCTCGCGCCGGGAAAGCCCATAAACAGGTCGTTGAAACTCCGGTTTTCCTGAACGATCCAAACGACGTGCTTGATCTTCCCGCTGCCGGTGAGGCCGAGCGTCTCCGCCAAGTTGCCGCCCGGGGTAGCGGGCAGCGCGGCATGCGACCCGAAAGCGCAACCCGACAATGCAGCGCAAGCCATCGCCCAAAGCGCAGCCCAATAAAGCGTCTTCATAATCGTTGCAACGTTCAAAAATGAGCCATAGTTTCCCCGGTAGCAACACCACCGAGCGGTTGCCCTTGTAACGAAGCATTCAACGGTTTCGTCTACCAAAAACCCGGGTCCGGGAGGTAGTAGCGGAGTGCAAAAATAACTCAGCAACTTCCCAGACCATCCATGGATTCAAAAAAGGAGCTTTTGTGAAGGGACCCTTAAAACTCGTGGCGCCGCTTGTTGCGGCGCTCGCAGTCGCCGCATGTAGTGCGGGCGGCTCATCCAGCATGCCGGTGTCGGGCGGCGCCCTCGGCTCGCAGGCCATGCACATTCCCCAGTGGGAAACGAACCACTCGGCTCACCCGGCATGTGGCGGCAGCCACATCGGTCAGGCGCAATGCGACGTCCTGATCGAAAACGGCGGAGCCCATTCGATGTACGCCGGTTGGTCCGCCAAGGACCTCGAAGCGGCATACGGCCTGCCCTCTGCGACCAAGGGGAAGGGCCAAAAGGTGTTCATCGTAGACGCCTATGACAACCCGGACGTCGTCAGCGACTTCGCAGTCTACCGTAAGGGCCAGGGCCTGCCGGTGGGCAAGATCGTCAAGTACAACCAGAGCGGCCAACAGAGCAACTACCCCACGAACAGCCCTGGTTGGGGCGTTGAGATCGACCTGGACGTCGAAATGGCTTCGGCCAGCTGCCCGAAGTGTGAAGTCGACCTCGTCGAAGCCAACTCCAATGCCTGGACCGACATCGAAGCCTCCGAAGAAGAGGCCGTGAAGCTCGGTGCCACGATCATCAGCAACAGCTACGACGGTAGCGGCGCCTCGGAGTCGGCATACGAAAGCAAAGGCGTGACGTACCTTGCCAGCTCGGGCGACAGCGGCCTCGGCCTCTACGACCCGGCGACCTACCAGCATGTTATCGCGGTAGGCGGCACCGTCCTCAACCCCTCCAGCGACAAGCGCAAGTACAGCGAAGTCGTCTGGACCGACTCGGGCGGCGGATGCTCCAATACCGGTGAAGCGAAGCCCGCCTGGCAGAAGGACCCCGACTGCACCTTCCGCACCGGCAGCGACATCGGAGCGGTCGCAGTGAATGCCAGCGAATACGACACGGACAGCGAAGGCGGCTGGATTACGGTTGACGGCACCAGCATCTCTTCGCCCCTTACCGCCGGAATGGTCGCCCTTGCGGGCAACTCGACCAAGCAAACTGGCGGCGAGAACCTTTGGAAGCTTAGCAAAAAGAGCCTGAAGAAGGACATCTATCCCGTCACCGAGGGCAACGACGGTTCCTGTGGCGGCGAGTATCTCTGCACCGCCGGAACCAAGCAGTTCGGAATCTACTCCGGCCCGACTGGTTGGGGAACGCCCCACGGCGTCGGCGGCCTCTAGAAGCCTACCCTCGGCTTAAACGCCGTAACAAAGAGGCGGACGCGAAAGCGCCCGCCTCTTTGTATGAGCGGTCGCGGCAATGGTGGGCCCGCGCGGGCGGCCCTGGGGTTTGGCGGACTTAGCGGACGTGAACCAGGTTGACGTGAATCGGCCCTTGGCGTGATGGGTGGAAGACGCCGTTGGGTCCGAAGAACACTATGACGAAGAGAGCGCAGGCAACCAAACCGGCGATCCCGATCCCGGCATAAAGCGCCCAGCGAAGGCCGCTTGCGATCATTTATGCCTACCCTATCATTACGGCTGTGCCCGATGCCAGGTCGGGCGCCATGAATCACTCGACCCCCCACCCCATTTAGAGACACGGCTCTTTCAGTTCGAACCAAAGTACCGTGGCGCACAAAAGCCAGGGGCCCGCATTTAGCGGGCCCCTGGTGATTCGCGTTCCGAATCGAGTCTTAGGTCAGGTTGCTCTTAGAAGCTGACCGCTTGGCCGTAGGGCTCAGACGAGACGCCAGAGAGGCTTCCGGTCTTTGCGCCACCAGCCGGGTAGGCCCAGTAGCCGACTTCGCCCTTGCCACCATCCGGGCACCACAGGTTGGCACCGATCATGGTGTTGGCACCCTTCTTCTTCTTCTTGTTGGGCATGGCGCCGACGATGGCGGACTTGCCGTTCGTGAAGGTCGGGTTGACAACGTCAGTATAGGTGTTGTAGCAGGTGTCGGTGTACGCGACTTCGCTTCCGGTCGCCGTAAGGGTCGTGCCGCTCAGCGTCACTCTCCAGGTGCCGGTGTCGAAGGTTCCGTTGGCTTCCTGGTCGCCGAGGCCTAGGTACGTGCCGTCATAGGACGAGCCGCCCGGGAAGTCGATCGTTCCGGAGAACGAAAGAGATTCGAGGCTCGAGCCACCGGATGCCAGAGCGTTGTAGCAACGGCCTCCAGAAGAGGTCTCGCCAACCGCGATGAGGTTGTCGCTCTTGTCATAGCCGGCCGTCCAGATGTAGGTGCAGGAACCGGTGTAGGTCGTGCCTTTGGCCGGGTTGCCGCCAGCGAAGACCGTGATTTCGCCTGGGTCGAAGGAGGTAACTGCGACGTTACCCTTGGTATCGACCGAGCAACCGATCGGCGTGCCGCCCGAGTCGTAGGTGTTCAGGATCGAGGTGCCGCCATGGCCGTACTCGACGGCGTCGCCGGCGTCGAAGTTGGCGATGTAGACATCACCCTTGGTATCGGTGCACTCGCCGTACGGTCCGTCGAAGCCCGTGAGGGTTCCGGCAGCCGTGCCGCTGGGATAGTCATAGACGTAGACGTCGTTGGTCGAATCATCGCCGATATAGAGGAGGCCCTTCTTCTTCTTTTTGTCGGGAAGGATGAAGGACTGGCCGTGATCCGTGTGCACGTTCGGCTGCACGTAGTGCGGCATCGTGAGAGACGCATCGCGCAACTTCGCAAGCGTCGTGACGCCGGTCGAATGACCGTTCGCGGACACTCCCGAAGGACCGAAGCTCGAAGAGCCGCCGCTGCTGCAAGCAGCGAGCATGGCGGCGGCCACAGTTACGCCGGAGGCGTACTTGACCCAACTCGAGATTTTCATTATGGAAATTTGCTCCATTTCTTTCATGAAAGTGTGTATGGGGGTCATCAGGCTCTCTCGGGAAGCCTGACTGGGGACTCCGTGGTCGGTAGGGCGTTCGGGCCTGGGAGAAGCGAGTAGCGAACTACGGCCTCGCAAGCCAAGACGGACTACTTTAATATGGGGCTCCCGTCCCCGGTCCTTGGCGCTTCCTGAGCCTGTTCCTGCTGCGAGATTTTGCTCGAGTTAATTAAATTTGCTGCGAGCCGATTGTGCTTGGTCGCATCACGCAAAGCCCAACGCCGAGCGTGGTCTACGAAGCGGGCAGACGGTGCGCCAAGCTACCCCTCGGCGATGCTCGCGCGGCGTTTATTGGATCGTTCGCAGCGCGATCGCGCCCGTTGTCGTGCTCAGCCGAATGCGCGCGCTTCCGGATCCGATCTTGCCGCTCGCTCGCACGCCGACGACGTTTTCGCGGCTTTGCTCGATTCCGGGGACGTCGCTCGAAAAGCCGCCGACGGTACTCTGCGCATCGACCGTGGCATCGCTTTCGCGCGCGATTCGCGCCGTGATCGCGCCGGTCGTGGCGTGCAGGTCGATCGCGCGATCCCCGTCGACCCGGCCCAGATTTGCCTCGATGGTCCCCGCCTGCGTCTCGACGCTGACATTGCCGGTAACCGGACCGACGGAGACGGCGCCGGCAACGTTGCCGATCTGTACCGAAGCACCGGCCGGAACGGAGACCCGGTAGCGCACGCCGCCGCCGTGATCGCCGTCCCCATAGGTCGTGACGACGAAGATCCCGTTGCCCGCACGGTTGACGCTGATCGTAATGCTGCGCAGGTCGGAAGCGTTGTAGCCGTACTTCGTTGCGACGATGTTCACGATCGGTTTGGCCCAGGTCACGAGCGCAACCGTCCCGGCGATATTGTCGACGTGAACGATCGGCGTCGCGCCGCTATCGATCGCTTGATGGAACTGTTCGTGAACGCGCTCGCCGAACGACCCGGAGCACGCGCAGAGCGCGAGCAGCAACACCCGCAACACCGCCGCGCTACGCAACTCGATCACGGCTTTTTTAGCCTATAGCCGACGCCGTAGACGGTAAGCACGTAGGCAGGGTCGCGGCTATCGCGTTCGATCTTCCCGCGTAAGTTGTTGATGTGGCGGTCGAGCGTACGCTCGTAAATTTTGCCGCCGTCTTGCAGGCGATCGAGCAACTCCGCGCGCGTGAAGACTTCTCCGGGATTTCCCGCAAGAATCCCGAGAATGCGAAACTCGGTGGCGGTGAGGTTTGCAGGCTTCCCGGCGATCCGAGCGTCGGCAGCTATTAGGTCGATCTCCAGCTCACCGATCCGCAAAGCCTTTCCCCCGCCGTCTCGCGCCGCCGATCGCTCGTCAACGCGCCGCAGGAGCGCGCGCACGCGCGCGAGCAGCTCGCGCGGCGAAAAGGGTTTGGTTACATAATCATCGGCGCCGAGCTCCAATCCGACGATCCGATCCGACTCCTCTCCGAGGGCGGTCAGTACGATCGCCGGCAGCAGCGAGCCCGACGAGCGAGTCTCGCGTAGTACGTCGAGCCCGCTCCCGTCCGGCAGCGAAACGTCGAGAATCATGACGTCGGGTTCGGAGCGATGCAACGCCGCGAATGCTTCGGCAACGGTGCCGCAGAGCGTGGTTTCAAAACCGCCGTCGCGCAAATAACTTTCGAGGACCTCGACGATGCGAGGCTCGTCCTCCAGAACTAGTACGTGCCTGCGCTGCAAGCCCTTTCACCACCTACGCATTTTCAGGTTGCCTTCTCTAGGCTTTCCTCATCTTGTAGCCCACTCCGTAGACGGTTAGGACGTACGCCGGATTGCGCGGATCTTTCTCGATCTTCTTCCGGAGATTGTTGATGTGGCGGTCGAGCGTGCGTTCGTAGATTTCACAATCGTCGCCAAGGCGGTCCAGCAGATGCGAGCGAGTAAAGACCTCGCCGGGATTCTCGGCAAGAACCGCAAGAATTTGGAACTCCGTCGCGGTCAGCGCTGCGGGTTCGCCTTCGACGTTCACCTCGTGAAAACTATAGTCGATCTCCAGGTCGCCGACCCGGGTTCTGTGGGCCGGCTTATCGTTGCGCGCGCCGTCGCCTCCTTCGCTCATTCTTCGCAGCAGCGCGCGAACGCGAGCCACCAGCTCGCGCGGCGAGAAGGGCTTCGTTACATAATCGTCGGCGCCGAGCTCCAATCCGACGATGCGATCGGCTTCCTCTCCGCGGCTGGTGAGCATGATCGTCGGAATCCGCGGGTTGTGCCCGGATGCGGTCCGTAAAACGTCGAGGCCGCTGCCGTCGGGAAGCGTGACGTCGAGAACCAGAAGGTCGGGATGTAGTCGCTCGAGGGCAGCGATGGCTTCCGCGATGCTGCCGGCCGACTCGACGAGCATCCCCTCGCGCTCCAGATAGGCCACGATAACCTCGACGATTTGTGGCTCGTCGTCCACGACGAGAATGCTGCGTCGCTCCATTTTACCCCGGTTCGCCCCCCTGCAAGAGCTTGGATGCGCGCCGCAAAGCATCGGCCACCGCCTCCAAGCGTGAAGGCGTGGGCGCGACGAGGCCGTCGATCATGCCCTCGACGTTTGCCAGCGCGATGGCGAGCAGATTCCCCAACTCGTGCCGTCCTTCATCCGAGCGTTGCACGCCGTGTGATTCCGCGGGGAGCCTCCAGGAGCCCTATCGCGAACGGACGCATCCGGCCACGCGGCGAAGAAAAAGCCATGGATACGGCTGCCTATTCCCTGGCAGATATTGCGGGAAGCCGCTTTCCGCTGCTGGAGTATGCGCCTGACGCAACGGTCATCGTCGATCCGCACGGCACGGTGCGCCTGGTCAACGCTCAGACGGAAAGGCTTTTCGGCTACTACCGGGAGGAGCTCCTCGGCCAACGAGTGGAGCGGCTGATCGCGCGCTACCACGGGAATCAGTTCGAGGAGCGCAGCGTCTATTTCGCCGACCCTCAGGTCCTGCCGATGGGCGTCGGCCGCGAACTCTACGGGCGTCACAAAGACGGAAGCGAGTTCCCCGTAGAGATCAGCTTGAGCCCGCTTTCGACGACCGAAGGCACCTTCGTGGCAATCGCCATTCGCGACGTCACGGAGCGCATCGCAACCCAGCAGCGCCTTCAAGAGCTCAACGCACAGCTCGAGAACGCGAATCGCGCGAAAGACCATTTCCTAGCATCGATGAGCCACGAGCTGCGAACCCCGCTCAACGCGGTTCTCGGCTTTACCGGAACGCTCCTCATGAGGCTTCCCGGACCCTTAACCAACGAGCAGGAACGGCAGCTTCAGATCGTTCGCTCCAGCGCCACGCACCTGCTCTCGTTGATCAACGATATTCTCGATTTGTCCAAGATCGAGTCGGGCAAGCGCGATCTGTCGTTCGAGCCGGTCCGCGTCGAAGAAGTAATCGCAGAAGTCTACGCGGCGCTCTCGTCGTCCGCGCACGATAAAGGGCTGGCT